>SCRU01000007.1 GCA_004323695.1 Burkholderiaceae bacterium | reverse complement strand
CTTCACCCTGATCGACGACTACGGCCACCATCCGGTCGAGATGGCCGCCACGCTGGCCGCGGCGCGCGGGGCCTTTCCGGGCCGGCGCCTGGTGCTGGCGTTCCAGCCGCACCGCTACACCCGCACGCGCGACTGCTTCGAGGATTTCGTCAAGGTGATTGGCCAGGCCGACGCGGTCCTGCTGGCCGAGGTCTATGCCGCCGGCGAGGCCCCGATCGTGGCTGCGGACGGCCGCACGCTGGCGCGGGCGCTGCGGGTGGCCGGCAAGGTCGAGCCGGTGTTCGTGGACGACATCGCCGCGATGCCGCAAGCGATCCTGAAGAACGCGCAAGGCGGCGACGTCGTGCTCTGCATGGGCGCGGGCAGCATCGGCGCGGTGCCGGGGAAGGTTGTCGAGTTACTACAAAAACAAGAGCAAACTGCAAAGACAGGGAACGAGCAATGAGTCATATCCTCTCGAATTTCGGGAAGATTCATGCGGCCGCACTGGGCAAGGTGGCGGTGCTGCTGGGCGGCCGCTCGGCGGAACGCGAGATATCGCTGCTCTCGGGCAACGGGGTGCTGCAGGCGCTGCGTGCGCGCGGCGTGGATGCGCATGCCTTCGATCCGGCCGAGCGCGCGCTGGGCGAGTTGGTGCGCGACGGGTTCTCGCGCTGCTTCATCGCGCTGCATGGCCGCTATGGCGAGGATGGCACGGTGCAGGGCGCGCTGGAACTGCTCGGCATTCCCTACACCGGCCCGGGCGTGATGGCGTCGAGCATCGCGATGGACAAGGTCATGACCAAGCGGGTCTGGAGCGCCGAGGGCCTGCCCACGCCGCGCTATGTGTGCCTCGCGCCGGACCACCAGACGCACAAGCAGGTGCTCGCCGTGCCCGATGAATTGGGCCTGCCATTGATCGTGAAGCCGCCGCACGAGGGCTCCTCGATCGGGGTCACCAAAGTCAAAGGTTATTCGCAGATGCAGGACGCAGTGCGCCTGTCGGCCCGCTACGACCCGAACGTGCTGTGCGAGGAATTCATAGCGGGCGAGGAGGTGACCTGCCCGGTGCTGGGCCACGGCGCCGGCGCGCGCGCGCTGCCGGTGATCCGCATCAAGGCGCCCGAGGGCGCCTACGATTACCAGAACAAGTACTTCACCGACGTGGTCCAGTACCAGTGCCCGAGCGGCCTGCCCGCGGCCGAGGAGCGCGAGATCCAGCGCATCGTGCTGGCGTCGTACCGCGCCCTCGATTGCCGCGGCTGGGGCCGCGCCGACCTGATGATCCGCGCGAGCGACCGCAAACCGTTCCTGCTCGAGATGAACACCTCGCCCGGCATGACGGGCCATTCGCTGGTGCCGATGTCGGCGCGGGCCGCCGGCATCAGTTACGAGGATTTGTGCGTCGGCGTGCTCGCCCTGGCGGCGCTGGACTACCGACCGAAGGAGCGCGCATGACCGACGCGCTGCCCGTCCCGTTCGACATCAAGATCATGAACCTGACGGCCTCGGTTCTGTTCCTGATCGGCACGGCGCTGGTGCTGGCAGCGGCGGCCTGGTGGGCCGTGCGCAACCCCGTGTTTGCCATCCGTGCCATCACGGTGCAGGGCGACCTGGTGCACAACAACGTCGTGACGCTGCGCGCGAACGTGGATTCCCGGATCAGCGGCAACTTCTTCACCGTGGATCTGGGGCGCACGAAGGCCGCCTTCGAGGCCGTGCCCTGGGTGCGGCGCGCCGTGGTGCGGCGCGTTTTCCCGAACCGGTTGCAGGTGGTGCTGCAGGAACAGCAACCGGTGGCCTACTGGGGCGGAGACAACGACTCCACCCTGCTCAACAGCTACGGCGAGGTGTTCGAGGCGAATACCGGCGACGTTGATCAGAACGGCCTGCCGCACCTGAGCGGGCCGCTGGATCAGTCCGCCGACGTGCTGGCGACCTACCAGACCCTCGCTCCGATGTTCAAGCCGCTGGACACCACGCTGGCGCGGCTCGATCTTTCCGCGCACGGCGGCTGGCGCGCACAGCTCGCCAGCGGCGCGGTGATCGAGCTCGGGCGCGGCAGCACCGATGAATTGACGGCGCGGGTGCAGCGCTTCGTGGGCACGCTGCCCCAGCTGGCTTCGCGCTATGGACGTACCGCGGCGGCGCTGGAGTCCGCGGATCTGCGCTACCCCGATGGGTACGCGCTCAAGCTGTCCGGTGTGACCACGGTCGTTCCGGATCCGGGGAAAAAGTAGCGGCAACCAAAAAAACGGACTTCATATGGCAAAAGAATACAAGGATCTGGTCGTCGGGCTGGACATCGGTACCGCCAAGGTCATGGTGGTGGTGGCCGAGGTGCTGGCGGGGGGCGAGCTCAAGCTTGCGGGGCTCGGCATCGCGCCGGGCAACGGCCTCAAGCGCGGCGTAGTGGTGAATATCGATGCCACGGTGGCGAGCATCCAGCAGGCGCTGCGCGAGGCCGAGTTGATGGCGGACTGCAAGATCACCCGGGTCTACACCGGCATCACGGGCAGCCACATCCGCGGCATGAATTCCAGCGGCATGGTGGCGGTGAAGGACAAGGAAGTCACCCCGGCCGACGTGGCGCGCGTGATGGAAACCGCGAAAGCCATCAATATTTCCAGCGACCAGCGGCTGCTGCTGGTGGAGCCGCAGGAGTTTGTGATCGACGGGCAGGAGGTCAAGGAGCCGATCGGCATGAGCGGTATCCGGCTCGAGGCCAAGATCCATATCGTGACCGGGGCACAGAGCGCGGCCGAGAACATCATCAAATGCGTGCGCCGCTGCGGCCTCGATGTCGACCAGCTGATGCTGAACGCGCTGGCGTCCAGCCAGGCCGTGCTGACCGAGGACGAGCGCGAACTCGGTGTCGCCCTGGTGGACATTGGCGCGGGTACCACCGACGTCGCGATCTTCACGAACGGCGCGATTCGCCACACCGCCGTGATCCCGATCGCCGGGGACTTGATCACCAGCGACATCGCGATGGCGCTGCGCACCCCGACCAAGGACGCCGAGGACATCAAGGTGGAAAGCGGCTATGCGAAGCAGCTGCTGGCCGATCCGGAGGTCCAGGTCGAAGTGCCGGGCCTGGGCGATCGCGGCCCGCGCATGCTGAGCCGCCAGGCGCTGGCTGGCGTGATCGAGCCGCGCGTGGAGGAAATCTTCTCGCTGGTGCAGCAGGTGGTGCGCGAGTCGGGTTTCGAAGAGGTGCTGTCCTCGGGCATCGTGCTTACCGGCGGCAGTTGCGTGATGCCCGGCATGGTCGAACTCGGTGAGGACATCTTCCTCAAGCCCGTGCGCCGCGGCAACCCCAAGTATTCCAGCGCGCTGGCCGACATGGTGGCGCAGCCACGCGCCGCCACCGTCATGGGCCTGATGGAAGAAGCCCGGCTGGCGCGCCTGCGCGGCTTCAAGGTGGCACAGAAGAACGGCTCGATGAAGACCGCGTTCGGCCGCTTCAAGGACTTCATCGTGGGGAATTTCTGACCATGCCCAGGACCTTCCATCTGGCCCGGGGCCGCCCGCGATGGCGATGGCGACGCACCGGCCCGCCTTCGTGAATCGAGGCACAACGAAACAGAAATTTCTGGCAACTGCAAATCATCTGAAAATCAAGGAGAAATACATGAGCATCGAAATGATCGAAGTGGAAGAGTTCAACCTGGGCACGCAGATCAAGGTGATCGGTGTCGGCGGCGGCGGCGGCAATGCGGTCGACCACATGGTGGCGCGCAATGTGCAGGGGGTCGAGTTCATTTGCGCGAATACCGATGCGCAGGCGCTGAGCCGCTCCGTGGTGCACAAGACCATCCAGCTCGGCCAGACCGGCCTGGGCGCCGGCAGCAAGCCGGAGAAGGGGCGCGAGGCGGCGGAGGCCGCGCTGGACGAGATCCGTGCGGCCATCGATGGCGCTCACATGCTGTTCATCACGGCCGGCATGGGCGGCGGCACCGGCACCGGCGCGGCGCCGGTGATTGCGCGCGTGGCGAAGGAAATGGGCATCCTCACGGTCGGCGTGGTGACCAAGCCGTTCGATTTCGAGGGCGGACGGCGCATGACGAATGCGGATCAGGGCCTGGCGGAGCTGGAGGCGAACGTTGATTCGCTGATCGTGGTGCTGAACGAGAAGCTGCTCGAAGTGCTGGGCGACGAGGTGACCCAGGACGAAGCCTTCGGCCATGCGAACGATGTGTTGAAGAATGCCGTGGGCGGAATTGCCGAGATCATCAACGTGCCGGGCCATCTGAACGTCGACTTCGAGGATGTACGTACCGTGATGAGCGAACCCGGCAAGGCCATGATGGGCACGGCCGTGGCAGCGGGCCCTGACCGCGCCCGCATCGCGGCGGAACAGGCGGTGGCCTGCCCGCTGCTGGAGGGCATCGACCTGTCGGGCGCCAAGGGCGTGCTGGTGCTGGTGACGGCGACCAAGGGCTCGCTCAAGCTGAGCGAGTCCAAGCTGGCGATGAACACCATCCGCGCGTACGCGGCCGCGGACGCTCACGTGATCTATGGCGCGGCCTATGACGATGACCTGGGCGACGAGATCCGCGTCACGGTGGTGGCCACGGGCCTGAGCCGTGGCCAGGGTGTCGTGTGCCGCACCGCGCCGCCGCTGAAGGTGCTGCGCACCGGCACCGACAACGTCCCGTTCAATGTGCCGACCCTGAACTCGGTGATGGGCGGGGCAGGCGGCGTGCAGCCGGACTACGGCAACATGACCGTGCCCAGCGTGTGGCGCACCAACCGCACGCAGGCGGCTGCCAAGGTCGATGCGCTGTCGTCGGGCGGCATGGACGATTTCGAGATCCCGGCGTTCCTGCGCAAGCAAGCGGATTGATGGGTGTAAAGCGACTGCGCGGTCCGATCTGACGCCTGCGGTGCGCGCCGTACGGGTGTACGGCCGTGCTCCGAGGCGCCACCCCGGGGCCGCTCGCTACGCTTTTTATTCCATCAATCCCACCATGAGTGCCCGACAGCGTCTGACGCTCTAGAATTGCGCGATGCTCCAGCAACGGACCCTCAAGGCGCTGACCCACGCGGTCGGTGTCGGCGTGCACAGCGGCCAGCGGGTCGAACTCACGCTGCGCCCTGCGCAGCCCGACACCGGCATCGTGTTTCGCCGCGTCGATCTGCCGGTGCCGGTCGACATCCCGATGTCGGCGACGGCGGTGAGCGATACCCGCATGGCCACCACCGTCTCGCACGGCGCGGCCAGGGTGGCTACCGTGGAGCACCTCATGTCGGCCTGCGCGGGCCTGGGTATCGACAACCTGTACGTGGACATCACGGCCGAGGAAGTGCCCATCATGGACGGTTCGGCGGCCTCCTTCGTGTTCCTGCTGCAAAGCGCGGGCATTGCGCTGCAGAACGCGCCCAAGCGCTTCATCCGGGTGACGCAAGCCGTCGAGGTGCGTGAAGGCGAGGGCGCGGACCTGAAATGGGCCCGGCTCGAGCCCTTCAACGGCTACAGGCTCAGCTTCGAGATCGACTTCAACCACCCCGCGGTCGATTCGTCGGGCCAGCGCGTGGTGTTCGACCTGAGCACGGGCTCCTACAGCCGCGACATCGCGCGCGCGCGCACCTTCGGCTTTACCAAGGACGTGGAGATGCTGCGCACGCACGGGCTGGCGCTGGGCGGCGGGCTCGACAACGCGATCGTGGTCGATGACTACAAGGTACTCAATGCCGAGGGGTTGCGCTACGACGACGAATTCGTCAAGCACAAGATTCTCGATGCCATGGGCGACATGTACATGCTGGGCAAGCCGCTGCTGGCGAGCTACAGCGCGTTCAAGTCCGGCCATGCGCTGAACAACAAGCTGCTGCGTGCGCTGCTGGCGCGCGCCGATGCCTGGGAGATCGTCACGTTTGACGATGAAAGGCTCGCACCCAGCGGGTTTACCCAGCTGGCCCGGGCCTGGTAGGCGCCCGCCGTGGCGCTGTTTCGCGGGCTCTTTTTCGTGCTGCTGATGGGCGCGGCGGTGTTGTTCGCGCTCTATGCGGTGACCGGTCAGCGCCGCTGGCGCCAGTTCGGGTTGCGCATCGTCATCGGCATCGTGCTGGCCGGATTCATCTTCTTCGCGGTGCTGATCGCGCAGCGCATCGGGTAACGGGCCCCTACGCTTGCCACTGCGTGTGCTGCGCTGCCCCCCGAGGGGGCTGGCCTTGCTTGGGGCGGCCCGGCGCGGCGGCCGATGGCCCTCACGCTTGTCGCTGCGTTCGCTGGCCCGCCTCAGCGGCTGCGTCCCGACTTGTACATCCCGCTGCTTTTGCGTTGCAGCCCTACTGCTCGCGCAAGCCGGTTCATGGACGGTCCCGCGTGCGCGTGCGTGATCGCCAGGCCCAGCGCGTCGGCCGCGTCGGTGCCGGGCAGGCCCGGCAGATTCAGCAGCCGCTGCACCATGGCCTGCACCTGCGCCTTCGCCGCCTTGCCGTGGCCCGCGACCGCCTGCTTCATCTGCAGCGCGGTGTACTCGGCCACGGGCAGCGCGCTGCAGACCAGCGCGGTCACGCAGGCGCCGCGCGCCTGGCCCAGCAGCAGCGTGGCCTGCGGATTCACGTTCACGAACACGATCTCGACCGACGCGGCGTCGGGCTGGTAGCGCGCCGCCACCTCGGTGATGCCGTCGAACAGCGCCTTCAGCCGCCCCGGCAGGTCGCCGCGCGCCAGGTGCGTGGTGCGGATCGTGCCACTGGCCACATAGCGCAGCGACGAACCGGTCACCTCCACCACGCCAAAGCCGGTGGTTTGCAGGCCGGGGTCGATGCCGAGGATTCTCATGAAACTATAAAATTCATAGCTGATTGTGCTTCAACCACAAGGGGGAAACACGAAAATCGCCGAGAATCCGGGTGTCACGGCAGTTCCGCATCGCGCATGCGCCCGACGATCGTCGAGGCCCGGCTCGCCAGATAACCCGAGTTGGGGACCCGCTCGAAATACTTGGGCCGCGGCAGCATCACGGCCAGCCGCGCCGCTTCGTAGGCGCTGAGCCGCGCTGCGGGTTTATGGTAGTAACGCTCGGCCGCGGCTTCGGCGCCGAACACGCCCGTGCCCCATTCGACGCTGTTGAGGTAAATCTCCAGAACCCGGCGCTTGCCCAGAATGCGGTCGAGCAGCATGGTCAGCGCCAGTTCCTGGCCCTTGCGAAGCAGGGTGCGCTCGCCCGAGAGAAACAGGTTCTTCGCGAGCTGCTGCGTGATGGTCGAGGCGCCGACGATCCTGGGCGGCTTCGCGCTCGAATGGGTGCGCTGCGCGCGCTGCAGCGCCAGCGCCTCGGCCTTTGCATTTTTCTGCCAGGCTTTCTCGATGGCTTCCCATTCGACACCGTCGTTGTTCACGAAATTGTCGTCTTCCGACGCGATCACGGCGCGCTTGAGGTTGTCCGATATCTGCGCGTACGGCACCCACTGCTGCTGCCAGTGCAGGCTGCCCGGTCTGCGCGCCAGCTGCCAGGCCTCCGAGCGCTGGAACGCGGTGGATTCGGGGGGGACCACCCGCATCAACGCGATGCGCGCCACGAAAAACAGCTGCAGCGAAACGAAGCTGATCGCAATCAGGCCGATCCAGTGCAGCACGGGTTTCATGCGCGCCTCATTCCATCCGGGCGCGCAGCTCTGTCAGCACCGATGCAGCCGGGGGGCGCACGCCACGCCAGATCAGAAAGGCCTCGGCCGCCTGCTCCACCAGCATGCCCAGACCGTCGCGCGGCAGTGCGCCATGTTCGAAGGCCCAGGTCATGAAGCCGTTGGCCGCGGGGCCGTACATCATGTCGCAGGCCAGCGCGCCGGGCCTCAAGACGCCGGCCGGGATCGGCACACTGGCGCCGCTCAGGCTGCTCGCCGTGGCGTTGATGATCACATCGAAATGTCCCGTCAGCCCTGTCAGATAGGGCGTATGCAGCTCCGTTCCTTGTAGCAACGCGAGCGCCCGGTGACGCTGCGCCAGCGCCAGGGCCTTGTGGTGGGTTCGATTCGCAATCGCGATGCGGGCGGGCCGCGCCTCGATCAGCGGACCGAGCACGCCGGCCGCGGCGCCGCCCGCGCCGATCAGCAACACGTCGCGGCCCGCCAGCGCCACGCCCGCGTTGTGCTGGATGTCGGCCACCAGACCGATCCCGTCGGTGTTGTCCGCGTGAATGCCCTGCGGCGTGAAGCACAGGATGTTGGTGGCGCCGGCCAGCCGGGCGCGCGCGCTCACCTGGCTGGCCAGCGCCGCCGCCTCGAACTTGAACGGCACTGTGATGTTGCAGCCGCGCGCCGTGCCCGCGGTGTCGTTCATGAACTCGGCGAGCGACTGCGCGAAGTTCTCCAGCGGGATCAGGCGTTTGCCATATTGCAGGCGCTGCCCGGTGAGTTCGGCAAAGCGCGCATGAATCCACGGCGACTTGCTGTGCTCCACCGGATGGCCCATGACGCAGTAAAGATCCAAGTCGATTACCCTCTTGTGGCGCCTACTGGCCAGACATCTGCTTGGTTTCGAGCGTCTGGTCGCGCGTGAAGCGGAACCGCGAGACCACCACGATCTGGTCCGCCTGGCGCCGCATGGCGCTGTTGAATTCGCCGAACGGTCCGGCGCTGCGCGCGATCGCCTGCGCCATCAGGTCGAGCTGCCGGCTGCCCGAGGACTGTACGACCTCGGTGGACAGGACACGCCCGTCGAAGTTGATGGTGAGAATCATGGTGAGCTCGCCGTACAGTTTCTTCCCGTCCATTTCGGGGAAGTGCGTGGTGCCGCGATCCTCGATCTTGTGGCGCAGGGTGTCGTAGTACAGCGCATACACCGCTTCGCGCGTGGCCGGGCTCACATAGCGCTTGCGCGGGCGGGCGTTCTGCTCGTTCACGCGCCGCTGGATTTCGGCCAGCAGCTTGACCAGCTGGCGCCGTTTGTCCTCCCGGGCCTGCGCCTGCGGATCGTCGCTGGCCTCGCGCGGATCAGTGGGCGGCAGCGCGGCCAGCAGCTTGCGCACTTGCGCCAGCATCACGGTCTGCTGTTCCTGCATCGCCTCGATCCGGCGCTGCGCCTCCTCGTCCGCGTCGCCCATGTCGGTCAGCGCCGAGGGCGGCAGCGGCGTGGTCGCGCGCCCCTTGTCGGCATCACCGCCGCCGGCCAGCGAAAACTGCGCGATGGCCTGGGCCTTGTCCGGGCGCTCGGCCGATCGGGCGTTCACCAGCACCACTTCCAGCGGCGTGTCCTTGAACACGCGGTTGAAGCCCTCCGGGTCCACGAAGCGCACGGTCAGCAGGGCCGCATGGACCGCGATGGATGCGCCAAGCGCAAGCTGCAGGGTGCTGAAGGAGCGCAGATTCACAGGGATCGATTATCGCCCGGGGGCGGCCGGTGCAAGGCGGCCTCAGCCTGGCGCCGCGGCCTCGGGGGGCGCTGGCGCCAGGCCTTCGGAGGCCGGGTCATCCGGCCCGGCTTCGTCCACGTCCACGGCAATCGCGATCGGCCCGGCAACGGCGTCGTCTTCCTCGTCATCCGGGGCGACGGGCGCCTGATCCAGCCGCTCGATCACGCTGGCGCTCACATCCAGCGTGATCTCGTCGATCGCGCCCAGGCGCACGCGCAATGCGGCGCCGCGCGGCAGGTTTTGCGCGCCGGTCACCGGCAGCACGAGCGGCAAGTCGTCGGCGCGCAGCAGGCCGTCCTTGAACAGTGTGCCGGTCAGCTCCCTGATGCCCTGCTGCTCCAGGTATTTGAGCGTCCAGAAGCGTTCCATGCCGCGCTGGTAGTCGTTGTAGGCGGCGTAGGTGGCGTCGAAACTGGAAATGATGGAGAACAGGTCGGCGGCCTTGGGCTTGAACGGCGCGGCCAGCGCCGCCGTTTTGCCATGGCGCGCGCAAGCGATGATCTGCCACTGATTCACCAGGTCCGTGTAGCGGCGCAGCGGCGAGGTGCTCCAGGCATAGCTCTTGACGCCGATGCCCGCGTGCGGCAGCGCCTTGGTGCCCATGCGTACCTTGATGCCGGGCGCGAGGCTGGCCTGGCTGCGATAGATGCCGGGCACGCCCAGTTCGCCCAGCCATTGGCCCCAGGTGCTGTTGGCCAGGATCATGGCTTCTGACACGATCAGATCCAGCGGCGCGCCGCGCTGGCGCGTGCTGATTTGCACCTGCTCGCTGCCACTCGGCTCGGCGCCGTCGTTGCCGACCAGGTGGAAGTTGTAATCAGGCCGGTTGAAGGTCTCCGGCTTGCCGCGCACCCGCTCGCGCCCGGCCTTCAGGTGTTTCGCCAAACGATACAAAAAAGATAGCTCGACGTGCTTGATGGGAAAGGGATTGGAGTCATTTTCATTCTCAATTTCTGGCCCCTCCAGCCAGTCGGCGGTCACTACGTCATCGAGCTGGTCGTGGCGCAGGTTGGCGGCAATCGGCACGCGCTCCAGTTTCGTTTCTGTGGTCTGAATCTCCAAGGTGACCTCGTTCAACGTGACGTACAGCGACACGGCCGGGCAGGCGCGCCCTTCCATCAACGTGTAGCTTTGCACCACCTCGTCGGGCAGCATGGTGATCTTGTAGCCCGGCATGTACACGGTGGACAGGCGCGCGCGCGCAAGCTGGTCGAGCGGACTGTCCGGCGCAATCGCCAGGCCCGGCGCCGCGATGTGGACGCCCAGCGTGACCGTGCCGCTGCCCAAGCCCTGCAGCGACAGCGCGTCGTCGATTTCCGTGGTGTGCGAGTCGTCGATCGAATAGGCCTGGCAGGTCGCCAGCGGCAGCGCCTCCGCGATGGCGGGCGCCGCCAGCGCGGGAAAGCCCGCCCCCTTGGGGAAGTTCTCGAACAGAAAGCGCTTCCAGTGGAATTGGTAGCTTGACTCGATTGCGCCCGCCTGCTGCAGCAACGCCAGCGGCGCCGTGTGGGTGGCGCGCGACGCCTCCACCACGGCCTTGTACTCGGGCGCGTTCTTGTCGGGCCGGAACAAAATTTTGTAGAGCTGCTCGCGGATCGGCGCCGGGCATTGGCCCTGGCCCAGTTCGGTGGCCCAGGCGGAAATCTGCGCCTGCAACTGCTTTTTCTTCTCGATGCCCGCCAGCGCCTGCTGCAGGATCCCGGCCGGCGCCTTGCGAAAGCGCCCCTTGCCGGCGCGGCGGAAGTAATGCGGCGCCTCGAACAGGCGCAGCAACATGCCGGCCTGCTGCTGCGGCGTGGCCGGTTTCGCGGCGTCGCTGCTGAAATACTCGCGCGCGAGATCGGCAAAGCCAAATTCGTCTTGCGGCGCGAATTCCCAGGCCAGCTCCAGTTCCACCGTCTCGCAAAGCGCCCGGGCCTCGCGCAGCAGTTCGGCCGGCGCCGGCTGCTCGAACTTCAGCAGCCCATTGGCCGCCTTGACCTTGACCCGCTTGCCGCTGTCCAGCTCCACCTGGACGGAGGATTCCGCCTCGGACAGCACACGTCCGGCATGGAATTTGCCGGCTTCTTCAAACAATAAAAACATGAGGTGAATTGTCCCATGGCGCGCCGGCGAGAATTTTCCCCCGTTCGCCCTGAGCTTGACCTGTCGTGAGCTTGTCGAAGGGTTGAAGCGCTTCGACGGGCTCAGCTCGAAGGGGAGTCGATGGACAGGTCGAGAAACTCGAACACCTCGTCCATCAGCGCGTCGAAGTCGCTGAGCGCGTGGTCGCTGCCTTCCAGCAGCCGGATGCGCGCGCCGGCGTAGCGCGCCGCCATTTCGTGCCAGTCCAGCACCTCATCGCCCTTGGCGATCACGGCGAAATAGTTTTGGGGCCGCGCGAGCGGGCCGCACTCGAGCACGCGCAACTCGTCCACGAATTCCGGCCTGAAGAAAAAGTGATCGTCGGGGTTGTGCCAGGCGGTCTGCTCGCCCACGTACTTTTGCAGGTCGAGCGCCGGGTTGACGGCCGGATTCAGCAGCACCGCGCGGCAATGGGTCTGCTCCGCCATCCAGGTGGCGTAGAACCCGCCCAGCGACGACCCGAGCACGGCCATCGACGCGAGCGGCCAGTCGGCAATGCCGTGCATCAGCAGCGCGCTCGCCTCGCGTGGCGAGGCCGGCAACTGCGGGCACCACCAAGTCACGCCGGGGTGGCGGTCGTGCACGCGCGCGGCCACCTTTTGCGCCTTGGCCGATTGCGGCGACGAGCGAAAGCCGTGCAGATAGAGCAGATGCGTGGTGGCCATGCGCCATCATACGAAGGGGATGGGCGCCAGCGCGACGCCGCCTGGAATGAACCCGCCCGGCGCGGGATAATCACGCCATGGCCGTGGTATTTGAGAAACCTTCCTTGTGGCAGCGCGTCGTCCCGATGTTCGAGGGGTTCGACGGGCCGCTCGCGTTCGCCGTGTTCCTGCTCGCCTGCGCGGGCCTGGTCACCATGTATTCGTCGGGCTATGACGACGGCGCGCGCTTTTACGACCAGTGCCGCAACATGCTGATTGCGGGCGTCATCATGTTCGTGGTCGCGCAGATTCCGCCGCAGCGGCTCGCGACCTGGGCGGTGCCGCTGTACACGCTGGGGGTGGCGCTGCTGATCGCCGTGGCCGTGTTCGGCGTCACCAAGAAGGGCGCGCGGCGCTGGCTGAACGTGGGCATCACGATCCAGCCCAGCGAGATTCTCAAGATCGCGATGCCGCTGATGCTGGCCTGGTGGTTCCAGAAGCGCGAGGGGCAGCTGCGCCCGCTGGATTTTCTGGTGGCGGCGATCCTGCTCGGAACGCCCGCCGCGCTGATCGTGCGCCAGCCCGATCTGGGCACGGCGCTGCTGGTGGTGACGGCGGGTCTCGCAGTGATTTTCTTCGCCGGTCTGAGCTGGAAACTGATCCTGCCGCCGGTGCTGCTGGGCCTGGCCGCGATCACGCTGGTGCTGGCGTTCCAGTCGCGGCTGTGCGCCGATGGCGTGCGCTGGCCGGTGCTGCACGACTACCAGCAGCAGCGCATCTGCACGCTGCTCGACCCCAGCCGCGATCCGTTGGGCAAGGGGTTTCACATCCTGCAGGGCATGATCGCGATCGGCTCGGGCGGCATCTGGGGCAAGGGCTTCATGCAGGGCACGCAGGCGCACCTGGACTTCGTGCCCGAGGCCACCACCGACTTCATCTTTGCGGCCTATTCCGAGGAATTCGGGCTGGTGGGCAACCTGCTGCTGATCGCGGGCTTCATCTTCCTGGTGCTGCGCGGGCTGATGATCGCGCTGGCGGCGCCCACGCTGTTCTCGCGTTTGCTGGCGGGCAGCGTGACCTTCATCTTCTTCACCTATGCGTTCGTCAACATGGGCATGGTCAGCGGCATCCTGCCGGTGGTGGGTGTTCCGCTGCCGTTCATCAGTTACGGCGGCACCGCGATGGTGACGCTGGGCCTGGGCATCGGCATCCTCATGTCCATCGCCAAATCGAAACGGCTGGTGCAGTCATGAGCAAGCCCGATGACAGGGCGCCGGTCGGCATCAT
>SCRU01000066.1 GCA_004323695.1 Burkholderiaceae bacterium | reverse complement strand
TTTTGAACTCCTTGGCCAGTGCCGCCGTGGCCTGCTCATCGCCATAGAGACCGAGAAAGCTCGGGTCGAACGCCGGCACATATTGCGCGAGCACCTGCGGCGTGTCGCGCTTGGGGTCGAGGGTGACGAACAAGCCTTGCACGCGACGGCCGTCCTTGCCCAGCTTGGCACGCACCTGCGCCATCTCGGTCAGGGTGGTCGGACACAGGTCCGGGCAGTGGGTGTAGCCAAAGAAGAGCATCACCACCTGGCCCTTGAAGTCGGCAATGCTGCGCGGCTTTCCGTTGTGATCGGTCAAGTGAAAGTCGCGCCCCCAGCCAACGCCGGTGATGTCGGTCGATGTGAAGGGTGACGGCGGCGACTGCGAACCGGTGTGGTCGCCGCAGGAAACCAGCGTCAACGCCAGCACGACCGGAACCAGGGCTTTGGCAACTTTGGCAATCATGGCGTGCCTTGTTGCAGCGGTATCGCCGTCACCGGCGCGATGACATGCAACTGCTCCGTGCCGGCCGCATCACTTTGCACAAGCGTGAGCGTCGCGCCATGTGCACTGGTGAGGTTGAGGTACGCCGCCCCGACAGCCTGACCCGGAACTGTAGGGCGTGCCCATGCATTGGTGACGACAACGTCGGAAGGCGAAGCGGCGGCGGCCAAACCGAAGCAGCCAAGCGCCATTACCGCGAGGGGTACGTGAGCGAGCCGCAGGACAGCGGCTACGGCAACGCCGGCGTGCCGGCGTCGGTGGTGAGGTAATTTGTACATGTATGCTCCTTTCCTATCGGTTGCCCCCAGCGGGCAGGTATTGGCGGATCAATCGAATCATCTGCGGGGCGTCCCACTTGGCGGGTCCCAGCTTGCGGCCGAACTCGCGGCCCTTGTCGTCGATCAACACAGTGAACGGGACAGCCGCCACGCCCAGATCCATCGCCTCGTGATAGGTGTCGAGATACGGATGCAAGTGCTTGACGCCAATCTGGCGAAAGAACGCCTGCACGACCGGCAGGCCGCCCGAATCGATGGACAGCGTGACGACTTCGAAGTTTGGCCCGCCCAGCGCCGCCTGCAGGCGATCGAGCGTCGGCATCTCTTCCCGACATGGGCCACACCATGTGGCCCAGATATTGAGCAGCACGACGCGGCCGCGGAACGCCGCCAGGCCGGTCTCTGCGCCGCGCTCGTCGCTGAAGCGCAGCGGCGGCAGTTCGCGCGGCTGCGCATGCAGCGTGATGCCGGCCTCGGGAGCGGCGGGGGAGGCCCAGCGCCTGTAGGCCGCCGCCCCGGCGAGCAGCGCGGCAAAGCCGGCGCCGGCCAGCAAGGCTTTGCGTCTTGCCGACGGCCCGCGCTTCGTCGTCCCTTCCACAGGAGACGGCATATCGGCGCCATGTATCGTCTCGTCGTTCATCTTGTGCACTCCCGTCGAATGAAGCCGGAAATCTCGTCGGGACGCGAGAAGATCACCGTGGCGCGATCGCCCTGCATGCCGGTGTGCACGATCACCGGCTTGCCGGCAGCCGGACCGTCCGCGCTGCCGTCGGTCTTGAAGCGCAGGTTGAACTCCCAGAACGCATAGGTCTTGCGGTCCGCTGTGGTGACGCGGTAGGTGTCGCCGCAGTAGCGCATCGAGGTGACCCGCGATGAAGCGTCTGCCTGCTTCAGGTTCGGTGGGCCGCGATCGGGGACCGACACGCGGCCGCTTGAAACCGCTTTTAGGTAGGCCAGCAGATCGGCTCGTGTGCGCGCATCGGCGATGCCGGGAAAGGTCATCGTGGTGCCCGGCACCAAGGCGGCAGGATTCTTGAGCCATGCGTCGAGATGCTGCTCATCCCACACCAGCCCCGATTGCTTCAGCGCTTCGGAGTAGCGTGCGAATCCGTCGGCCGTACCGGCCTTGCGGCCCCACACGCCGGCCAGGCTCGGGCCGGTCATGTTGCGCCCGGGCGCAAATGAATGACACGCGATGCAGGTACGCGCGGCCTGCGCACCTCGGATCGGGTCGCCCGCAGCATGAGCCGATACGCCGAAACTCAACCCGGCCAAGGCGGCCAGGGTCACAGGTCGGCAAATCGGAAACGGAATGGACATGAAACCTCCAGAGCACGAGTAACGGCCTGTTGGTGCATCAGAGATGCATCCGACAGGAGCTAGGCGAGCCGGGAGGTCAAATACGGAAGCAGCAGTTCCGGATGGCCACGGGAGGAGCCGTGGTGCGCTTGAGGTGGGGCGCCTGCAGCGGCGCCCCAAAAAATACCGGGATCGCCACCGGCAATGTGAGAGCAACAGGCAGGGCACTGAGGGCCACTGGCGACGGCAGCTCGTGCGTGTCGGCGGATTGTTGACCCGCCTGGCAATGAGCCTGGCACAGGCTGGGCTGAGCGTCGTCCATGCTGAGCTGCATGGACTGGGCACAGGGCACATCAGCTTTAGCCATTACCGCAGCTTCATTGACCTTCTGCAGCTGGCTAGCGCACGCATAGCTCGCTACCGCCAGCTGCATGAACAGCAGGTTGACCAGTGCAAACAGCACGGTGATCAGGCGATGGCGGCGAAGGAAAATCATGTCCTGTGTCCGATTGCGGACGTATTGTATTGTTATTGTATTGTAGGAGGTCGGCCGATCGCCAGCACTTCTACGGAGTCTCGTTGCCTCCAGTAAGTTCAATCAATAGGCGGAAGACGGTATGCAGATAGCGGACGCTATGAGCACGCACAAATCAGGAGGTTCTCAACTTCTGGAACTCGCTGCGCAACAGCGCGACCACCTCGACTAAATCCATGGCTTCAAGTCGGTTCTTTTTCAGGAAAGCGGCCCACTGCCTCTGTTTTGCAGCATCCTGCGCGAATGCGTCGCTCAAGCCCGAAGGGAGTGCGCTGGGCAATGCCAATTTTCGTCGCGCGAACGTGGCCTCGACCGCGCGGCGCAGTTCGGCGGGTGCCAAGGCGCCCTCGGTCAGCAATACCCAGAGATCGAAATAGTCCTTCATGCGGGTGTTGGCCATGCCCAGCAGGCACACTGCGTGAAACTTCTCGGCTACCACCGTGTATTTCGGGTAGGAGCGCAGTTGCGGGGCGGGTAGGTCTTCGAGCAGCACCGGGTAGCTCACCGATTCCGGCGCTAGCGTGACTGCATCGCCAAAACCAATGTCCACCTGCAGCGCGATGCGCGCACCATCCAACTTCGCCTGCAGGTCGATCCGCACGCCGCCATAGCCCGCCTCCTTGCGGATCACCGAGCCCTTGACCAAGACAGGGTCGAAGGCGATGCCATCCTCCACTTCGATCTGGCAGATCTCGCGGAACGCCGCCACGGCGGTGTCGATGTCGTCCGGACCAAATCCCAGCAGGTCTGCATCGCGCGTCGGCCGATGCGGCCGGTCGTACCACAGTGAAAAGAGCAGGGCGCCCTTGAGCAGGTAGTTGGCGGCATGCGGCGAGACCGACAGACGGTATAGCAGCCGTTCGAGCCCATAGTGGGTGAGCGTCAGGTTGAAGTCCTGCTTTGTGGCATCGGCGCGCTGCTTCAAACGGGCGCGGATGGATGCGGCGAGGTTGCGGCTCATGCCGTGACGCTTTCCAGATAGGGCCGCATGACATTGGCCACGCGGTCCACCGTGGCATAGTGCCACAGCGCATCCATCGTCAGCTTGCCCTGCGACCAGCCATCGCGCAGCGCTTCCAGCGCCACGTCCAGGCCGATCTTGTTGCGGTACTTGAAACAGTCGGCCACGGTCTTGGCCGCGTTGAATACCGGCACCTTCACGCCATCGATCTCGACCGGCTCGATGCCTTCGGTCAATGCTGCGCCCGACATGCGCACCGCGCGCAGTGCCGGCTGGTCCAGCCGGGGCGTGGGCGAGTGATGGGAGATCGCTACCCAGACTTCAAATGGCGCCTGTGTGCCGATGCCGTGCACGCGTAGCGCCGACAGCAGGCACACCACGCCACGCGGCACACGCAGGGCCACCTCGGCCAGAGACCGGTGCTCGCTATGCGCGTTTCCCGGCAGGCTGTAGACGCCGCGGGCGATGCGTTCGAGCTTGCCGGCCGCAACCAGCCGGCTGAGTACCACTGTCGGCAGTGCCTGCTCAGCCAGATCGCGCGCGCGCAGCAGCGGCCGACGCTTGGCGAGCGCGAGGACGGCTTGTTCGAGCGTTGAGTCCGAGTCCATAGTCATTTCTGAAGTATGTTGTAATAATTAGTCATTTGTCAATAAACGACTAGATAACGCAATACCAGTGAAGGCTCGGTTACGATAATTCCGACCAATCCAAGTCGCTGCCACTGGGACGCTACGAGACTGAGCGTGGTTGCGCTGCGGTACGTCGGGATGGGTTGTTCTCGGCGCCACCGCGGGGCAATCTGCTGACCTGATGTTCTCAGGAGTGTGCAGCTTGGTGCTAATGAATGAGCTCAACTTCCTTCCGAATGCGCAACGCAAGGAAGTGCAGCGAAAGGAAGCGGTGCTGGTGGACATTATGGTCGATTTGCTCACGCAAATTAATCCGGGCCGCATGGCTGATGTCAAGGTACCTACACCGAAGCCCAAGCCCTCGACACCCGCGCCAACGTGCTGCAAGCCGCCGACCCGAGCAAGCACATGATTCTGGTTCCGCTGTCGCGGCTGGTGTTGCGCCCCACGGGCCGCAACGTGCGCAAGACCCCGCGCATGTCCATCCCTGAACTGGCCGCGAGCATCCAGCGCGTGGGCCTGCTGCAAAACCTGATCGTGATTCCCGCCAGCGATGGCGAGCATTACGAGGTGGTCGCCAGTGGCCGTCGCCTTGCGACCCTCAAGCTGCTGGCGAAAAAGCACCGCATCGCCAAGGATTGTGAGGTGCCTTGCCTGCAAGTGGCCGATGGCACAGCACGCACGGCGAGCCTCACCGAGAACGTGCAGCGCGAAGCCATGCACCCCGCAGAACCGCCCATGACCCGCACCATCACCAGCCGCCTGCGCTTGGCGGCGGTCTATGCCCCTGGCACGGTACGCGCCCGCCGTTGGCACGGCTAGGGCGATGTGCGCGGCTACCGTCCGCCCTCGGGCTGGACGGCCCGCGCCGACCTCACGGACACTCACCCCGTCACGGGCCGAGCCTTGGCTCGCGCCGTGTGGTGAATCATCGAGACGAAGGAGTAACAGCCAACAAAACCGACCCGAGAGCGTTGTGCCCTCGGGTCGGTGGATTCAAAAATCCGGGCGCGGCAGTGGCCGCGCCCGGTGTCGAAGCCCAACAGCCCCAACCACGACGCCGCCGCTTTCGCGGGGACTCGGGCGGCGGCGTTGAAGTGCGCGAGCGGCCTGCCCATTCAGCGCGCCAGCCAGACTGCTGCCGTATGGCTGGCGTCCGTCATGCACTGCAACTTGAGCACCCCTGCTGCATTTGCACAGGCGGGCACTTGACCGATCCGTAGGAGCAGAACACGCAGCAGTCACCCGCCTTCGGCCACAGCAACGCCTTGCACTGTTCGCACTCGTAGAAGAACTGGCAGGCATCGGTCGGCATAATCTCATGTTTGGCATGGCCGCAGTGCGGGCAGGTCAGCACCGACTCCAGTGTGGGCGTGCCGATTGTCATTTGCGCATCGTCGAAGGGTAGCCCGCGTCGGTGGTCGCCTTCACGAGCGTCGAGACTTGGGCTTGGTCTGCATCGAACGTGACGGTCGCCGTCTTTTTGGCGAAGTCGATCCTGACCTGGCTGACGCCAGGCACCTTCTCCAGGGACTTCTTCACCGTGACCGGGCACAGCTCGCAGGTCATGTTTGCACATTGAGCGTGGCCGTCTGCGGCGTTGCGGCCAGGGCAGCGAACGACGACAGCACGACGAGCAGCGATGCGACTGATTTACGCATGAGGGCTCCTTCAGAGAAACAAGGGTGCCAGCCAGGGCACCGACAACAAGGCGAGAAGCACCAGCGCGACGACCCAGAAGATCAGCTGCTGGTGCTTGAGGACGCTCGATTGAGCGCAGGCGGCGCCGGGCTCGCAGACCGGCTGTTGAAAGTACAGACGCCGAAACGCCAGGCCCACGAAGAGAAACGTTGCCGCAATGAACCAGGGCCGCAGCGGCTCCAGCGCAGTGAGACTGGCGATCCAGGCACCACCGATGCCCATCATCAGCAGTACCAGCGGCACCACACAACACACCGAGGCGCCGATGGCGGCCAGCGTCCCGGCGACGAGCGAGTTCTTGAAGTTGAAGGTGGGCATGGGCGTGTGTGAACGTCTTTGACACTTGCCAATCTAAACTCCGTACCATGCTACGGAGTCAAGGGGGTCGAGCAATGAGCGAGTTGACGATTGGGGGCCTGGCCGACGAGGCCGGCGTAAACGTCGAGACCATCCGCTACTATCAGCGACGCGGGCTGATGCCGGAGCCGGACAGGCCGACCTACGGGTATCGCCGCTACGGCCCCGATACGGTCAAGCGCGTGCGCTTCATCAAGCGGGCGCAGGCACTCGGCTTCACGCTGGAAGAGATCGGCGGCCTGCTCGAACTCGACGAGGCCCATGCCTGTGTCGAAACGCGCGAACTGGCCGCGCACAAGCTGCAGACGATCGAAACCAAGCTGGCCGACCTGGCGGCGATGCGCAAGGCGCTCATGACCCTGCTGCGCCAGTGCGATGCGGGCGCGATGAAGGGCAACTGCCCAATCATCCATGCTCTGGGGGTAGACTGACGCCCGCGAAGCTTCGATTTCCACGCGCTTACTTCTGCCGTCACTCTGCGTTCGGCCTTTTGCAGAGTGTCCAGACTGACTTGCGCATGTCGGCGCGATGCGCCGCCGGGCTTTCGGGCTGCGCCCCGTGCCGACTTCGCCGTCACGGCCATTCGGCTTCAATCCCTCACGTCTTCGCACCTGCGACGCTGCGCACTTCAATTGCCTCCGGGAGAGTGGGCCAAGGCCCATCCCCGCCGCGCTGTGCTTGGCGCCCCTTCAATACCGCCGAACCGGCTATGCCGGCTCGGTCAGGCCCAGGTCTCACATGCGCTAATGGCTGTGCTGATGATGCACATCCGGAAAGTGCGGATGGGGCAGCAGATTACCGTGACGGTGCGCGCCGGCAGCCATCGACGGAGCCGTCCACGCCAAGCGAGCCGACGGGAATGCCGGGCATGACGAGGCCCCCGGGCTTACGACTTCTCGCGCAGCGGGCGCTTAAGGTCTCTTGCCAGGCATGGTCACAAGGAGCACTGGTTCAAGAGACATCAGGTGCCGGCCTCACATGTCCCTTGAATGGCCGCCCCAGTGTTGTCGGCGCAGCCGTGGTCAGTTGCAACATTCGCTGTTATCCAGCTCAGCCCCCCGCCCTGGAGTTCAAGCGCGCGCTACGCTCCGCAGGTGACTCGTTCAGCAATTCATTGACTACTTGTTGGCGCGTCTTTCCGGGGCCAGCGTCGAGCGCAGGCACCGAGTAGGCGCCTTCGCCGTAAGAGATGCGCCCCTGTTTCATAGCAGCCTTGGCCTCCGCGCTGACCTGCTCTCGCGTTTTCTCGCTCTTGAAGCGTTCCGGGTGAACGACCACGCCAGCTTGATCGTTGGCAGGATGCCCTGCTGCCGAAGCCAACCCTGGAAGGCCCAGGGCAGCCACTGCGGCCGCGGCGGCGATCATGGAAGAAAGGGAGAGGCGTTGTTGGGTCATGATTGAAGCTCCTGACTAAGGTGGATGAAACTTGCATCTCCCATGCCTTGGTTGGGCGCTGAGGAGATGTGTTCATCGTAGGGAGCGCACCCCAACAGAATCTAGACAGCCCGATGAGTTTGTTGTCAGCTTCAGGGCTTCGCGACGCGATGCGGAAACACCAGGGTGAAACAG
>SCRU01000065.1 GCA_004323695.1 Burkholderiaceae bacterium | reverse complement strand
GTGCTGGCCCTGCGAGAACGCCTTCTCGCTCACTGCAGTCACGGCCCGCGGCATGTTCTGGAAGCGATACACGTTGGTGGTCCGGTTGTTTACGTTGACGATGTTCGTGATGTTGGTCACGTTGTGGTTCACGATCACCGTGCGGTTCACTTCGTTCACGTAGGTCGGGCTCGCGCGGAACGCGGGGTGCCAGATTTCGCCGGGCGCGAGCGGGAACCAGCCGACCGCCGGCTGCGCGGCGCCACCGATGCTGATGCTGAAGTGCACGCCGCCGACCGCGCCACCGACGAAGGCGACCAGCGCCGGCGCATACACCGGGCGCACGCTCATCGGGCCGGGCACCCAGCACCAGCGGGGACCGACCATGGCCCAGCGGCCATAGTGGAACGGCGCGAAGCCCCAGGGCTGGTCGTCGATCCAGGTCCAGCCCCAGGGCGCGATGTAGGCCCAGTGGCCGAACCGGTACGGCGCCCAGTTGGCCACCGTCACGTTCGGGAACCAGACCTCCCCGTATTGCGGGTCGCTCTCCCAGGTTCCGTGGCCGTCGAGTTGCTGGTAGCCGGTCATTGCGGGCGATACGTAACGCGCCGCGGCCGCGCGGTCTTGCGCCGCATCGCGCGCGAGGGCCCAGCGGCCGAATGCGTCCTCGGGCGGCGCGGTCTGCGCGGCGACCTGCTGCAGGCCGTTGCCGGCAAAGGAAATCTGCTCGTTCGCCGGCATCGACATCGGGACGCCGTCGCTGCCGAACACTTGCACGCTGCCGGAGCGCACGGTCACGGTCGTGGTGCCGGCGTTGGGATCGACGTCAACCCGGTATTCACCGGGCTGCGCTGCCGTCAACGCGAGATTCGGCGTGTCGATCTCGAAGCGCTGGTCGGGCGGCAGCTCGCGCACGCGCGCGGCGACGCTGCCCTGCGTCAACGCGAGCTGCACGGTCTGGTCGTTCAGTGCGGAAAACTGCACGCTGGTCTGACCCGACAGCTGCACCGCGGTCGAGCCCACGTGCAACTCGGAGCGCGCGCCGTCGTCGTTCCAGATCCGGTCGCCCTGCGTGAGCGGTCGGTTCAATACCGCGGCGGCCCACTGGCCGTAGCCCGCGGGCTCGAAGCTCACGGGGCCATCGAAATAGTTGAGTTGCGCCACGCGGCCCGGCGGGCTCAGTGTGTCGGCCGTTTGCGCGAACGCGCCGACGCCCGTGCCCAGGGCGAGCGCCATCGCGAGCAGCGGTGCGAGCGAACGCCGGGTGAGCCGCCCATGATCGGAAGGAAATCGAGTTGAATTCATGTGGTTGTGCCCCAGGCGGCGAGTTGACAGGGTGGCCGCGATTGCACCCTGATCTTAGAACGCGCCAGCGTATGGAAGAACCGCCTCTGCCACGCAAACAAGCGCAAAATCCTGTCGTGGATTGCAACCAGTTGTAAGTTGCCGTGTTGCCGTCAGCGCGCGTGCGTGACGCCACCGTCGACCACCAGGGTCGAGCCCACCACGTAATCCCCGGCCCGCGAGGCCAGGTAGATCGCGGCGCCCGCCATGTCTTCATCGCGCCCGATGCGGCCGGCCGGGATGCGTTTGGCGGTTTCGTCGGCATGGTCGCGCGCCACCTTGTTCATGGCCGAGGCGAAGGCGCCGGGCGCGATCGCGCTGACCACGATCCGCTCGGGCGCCAGCTTGAGCGCCATGCGGCGCGTGAGCTGGATCAGGCCGGCCTTGCTCGCGGCGTACGAATAGGTTTCCTGCGGGTTTACCGAAATGCCGTCGATGGACGCGATGTTGATGACCTTGGCCAGGTGATCGGCGGTGGCGCGGCGCAGCAGCGGCGTGAGCGCCTGGGTCAGGAAAAAGGGGGTTTTGAGGTTCAGGTCCACCACCTTGTCCCAGCCGCTTTCGGGGAATTCCTCGTACGGCGCGCCCCAGGCGGCGCCCGCGTTGTTGACCAGAATGTCGAGCTTGTCTTCGCGCGCCGCGAAGGCGGCCGCCAGCGCGTGCGCACCTGCGACGGTGGAGACATCGGCCGGCAGCGAAATACAGGTTCCCAGGCTGGACAGTTCGCGCGCGGTCTCATCGCAGGCCGCTGCCTTGCGCGCCGAGATGTAGACGCGCGCGCCCTGCGCCAGAAAGCCGGCCGCGATCATGCGGCCGATGCCGCGCGAGCCGCCTGTGACGAGCGCCACGCGCCCCTGCAATGAGAAAAGATCTTTGGTGTTCATGCCGCGACTCCTGAAAATGATGGCGCGAGGTTAGCGCCAAGCCGCGTTCGCAGCGGTCACCTGCGCGCCAGCCCGATGGCCAGCCTCAATTTACCCACCCAGCGCGGCGTCGAGCAGGCCCGAGGCCATGGCGCGCGCCTGCACGGCGGCCGCGGCGTTGCCATCCATTTGCGCCGATATCAAGGCGCCGTCATAGAGAATCACGAACTGTTGCGCGAGTGCTTCGGGTTGGGGGGCGCCCGCCTCCCGGGCCAGGTCGGTGAAAAGCGTGAGCATCCACCGGCGCGCATCGTCACAGACCTCGCGCACGCTGCTGCCGGGCTTGGACTCGTTGCCGGCCCGCATGAAGGCGCAGCCGCGAAACGACGGCTGGCCCAGCAGTTCTTCCAGATAGTCGAACACCCCCAGCATCTTGTCGCGCGGAAGGTGGTACTGGCTCAGTTTGGCCTGCAGGCGCGCCTGCCGGCCTTGCTGGCGTGTGGCGAGGTACGAGCGGATCAGTTCGTCCTTGCTGCCGAAGTTGCTGTAAAGCGACGCCTTGGCCACCCCGGCGCGCTCGATCACGCGCTCGATGCCGACAGTGTTCAGCCCCTCTTCATAAAACAGCGCTTCCGCAGCGGCCAAAAGCCGGTCGTGCGCCGATTTGGGTTCGGTGGGTGAATTTGTTGCTTTCATGGGGTTAACAATAACAGACTGGTCTGTATAGTTCAAGTTTTATGAATAGACAGACCAGTCTGTTCCAACTCGAAGGAGATCACCATGACGTGCCTGGCTACCCCCGTTCAACTCTCTCCCATGCCAACGATGAAGGCTGCCACGGCGGTATCACCGGTTGCGGCGCCCGCCGCCGGCCGCGCGCTGCGGCTGTCGCCGTCAATCGCGTTTTACCTGCTGGCATCATTGACCATCACCTTCCTGGCCGGCTCCAGTGCGCCGACCCCGCTCTATTCGGTCTACCGGACGGAATGGGGCTTTACGCCGCTCACGGTAACGTTGATCTTCGGCATCTACGCGCTGGCTGTGCTTAGCGCGCTGCTGGTGGCAGGGCGCCTGTCCGACCATCTGGGCCGGCGCCCGGTGCTCATCACGGCCGCCCTGGTGCAGTCGGTGGCGATGCTGGTCTTTGCGACGGCCGATGGCGTCGCGAGCCTGATGGTGGCGCGCGTCATCCAAGGGCTCGCGACCGGCTCGGCCCTGGCGGCCATCGGCGCCGGCATGCTGGACCTTGACACCGCGCGCGGCACCCTGGCCAATTCGGTGGCCCCCAGTCTTGGCACTGGTCTCGGGGGTCTTGTGGCGGGGCTGGTCGTGCACTTTCTGCCGGCGCCTACCCACCTCGTCTACCTGATTTTCGCGGTGACTTTCGTGGCCCAGGCGGTAGGGGTGGTCTTCATCGCCGAAACGGCATCGCAACAGGCCGGAGCAGGGTTGTCCCTGCGGCCGCAATTTCGCGTTCCCGCCGCCGTGCGCGGGCCGATGCTGCTGGCTGTGCCCATTCTTTTGGCAGCCTGGTCGATTGGCGGGCTCTACGCATCGCTGGTTCCAGCACTATTGCACGCCGCGTTCGGATGGGACGCCTCGCTGCAAGGTGGGATCGCGCTTTTTCTGATGGCTGTCAGCGGCACGGGCGCGATCCTGCTGCTGCGCGGTATTCCAGCGGGCGTCATGGTCAAGGCTGGGGCCAGCGCGTTGCTGGTGGGGGCGGCCGGGGTCGTGGCCGCGCTGGCGTGCCGGTCGGCCACGGGATTTCTGCTCGGCACCATTGTGGTCGGCGCGGGGTTCGGCATCGGCTTTCAGGGTGGCATGCGCAGCGTCGTGACAGTGGCCGCGCCGCAGGAACGTGCCGGGGTGCTTTCGGTCATCTTCGTGGTGTCGTACTTGGCCCTGGCGCTGCCCGTGATCGTTGCCGGCATGGTGGTCGTTCGGTCAGGCAATCTGCTGGGTACCGCGGAGGGATTTGGCCTCGTGGTCATTGCGCTGGCCGCCATAGCCTTGGTGGGCGCGGTGCTGAACGACAGGCCCGCGCTCGCAACGAGATAGGACGAGGCCCCGCCGCGCGCTCGCCGCTATTCCGTAAACAGACGCAGCAGGCCTTTCGTGGTGAACAGGTCGCCTGGGTTGCGGGTTTCGTCGAGCACGCCGGCCAGGCGCTGCCGCAGCCGCGCGCTGCGTCTGGCGCGCCAGATCACCAGATCCGCCAGCCAGGGATGGCGATTCGCCCGATTCGCCTGCGTATAGAGCACAAAACGCGGTTTCAGGGCCAGCAGACGGGCCTCGTAGTCGGCGCGCACTGCGGCGTCGTCCCGCGCCGCGCCGCCCAGCAGTGCCTCGGCCGCATGGATACCGGTCTCCAGCGCCTTGCCGATCCCCTCGCCGGTGAATGAATAGGTGCTGCCGGCCGCCTCGCCCGTGACCAGCAGCCCGGGGCGCGACAGCCGCGCGCCGTCCAGCGTGCAGCGCAGCGGTGCGCCCTTCAAAGGGCCTAGCAGCGTACCGCCGGCCAGCAATTCGCGCGCTGGCGCGTGCAGCCGCGTGAAGTTGTCGAACACCCGGCGCAGATTGGGCGCAGCCGCGCCGCCGTAGTCCACCGTGCCCACTCCGATATTGAAGACACCGCCCGGGCACGGAAAGATCCAGCCGTAGCCGGGCGCGAGCGCGCGTTGCCAGACCACTTCGAGCACGTCCAGGTGCGTGGCCATGTTCGGGTGCTTCACATAGCCACGCAGCGCCACGCCGCTGGGGGCCTGGCGCAGCGCCATGCCGGCCGCCAGCAGCGCGGGCGCCGTGGCACCAGTGGCGAGCACGACCCAGCGCGCGCGCAGTTCGCGCATGACCTCGCCTTGCTGCAACCGGGCGCCGACCACGGTGTCGCCTTGTTCAATTGGGGAAAGGAAGCGCAGCGGCGCAAACATGCGCGCCCCGGCGGCATTGGCGGCGCGGCACACGATTTCGTCCAGCCGCCGGCGCGGCAGCACCGCCAGCGTGGCCGGCACATCGAGCCGGCCGCCGCGCGGGCCGATGCAGCGCACGTAGTGCGCAGGCTGCGCTTCGCTCATCACGGCGTCCCACACGCCGAGCCGGTGCAGGGCGCGATGGGCGTCCGGAATCAGCCCGTCGCCGCAAGTCTTGTCGCGCGGGAACGCGTGCTGATCGATCAGCACCACATCTTGGCCGCCGCGCGCCAGCAATTGCGCCGCCGCGCTGCCGGCCGGGCCGGCGCCGACGACGAGCACGTCGCAGGCGTTCGGGAGTTGGTCGATGCCCAGGTTCATGAGGCGAGAAAAGTACAGCGGATCGGCGCGACCGCAGCCCAGACTGCAGGGATAATTGCAATTTATCCCAAAACCGACGGAGTTATCGCATGCCGAAGAAAATTAGGGTGGAAGCCGACATTCACGCACCCAAACCCATTCCCGCGCCGGGCTTCACCACCACGGTCGGGCGCGGGCAAAAGCGCAGCCTGGAGCGCGGCACCGCCACCAACAACAAGAAGAACCCGGGCAAGCGCGCCAGGAAGGGCGGCTGAGTGCCCAGCTTGTCGCCAGTCCCAGGCCTTTTCAACATCTAATTGGCTTCAAACCAAAACCGGATCTCTGTAGTCCGCTATCAAATTGATTGCCTCTTGAGGGTACGGCGGAACCGGAGCCAGAAGTGTCCTCTGCTCGCGGGGTCGGCCGTACGCACGAGCGCGCGCCGGGCGGATCCACCCTAGGCGGGCTCTCCACCCCCGGGGCCGC
>SCRU01000064.1 GCA_004323695.1 Burkholderiaceae bacterium | reverse complement strand
TGCGGCTTTTTGCCTGCCGCGCCGGATTCCCGATCTCCTGTTTCCATTTCCTGATGTCTTGACTCGTCTCACGACGCATGGATGATCAGCGCGATGCCGGACACGATGGCAAAAACCTGCACGAAGTTGCGCAGAAAGCGGCCGTTGATCCGGTGATGGACGACATGGCTGAGGACGGAGCCCACGACCAGCGCCGGCAGCAGCAGGGCGGCCGCCGATAGTTGCGTGGCGCTGATGCGACCGGTGGCCAGCAGCGTTGCCAGAGACACTATCTCGCCCAGGAGGAAGCACAGCGCGATTGTGGAGCGCATCGTGGCGGGCGGCTGGTGCTGGTAGAGCAGCGCCAGCGGCGGACCGCCAATGCCGGTTGCCGTTTCGGTGACGCCCGTGATGAGCCCGGCCGTGATGAAGGACGGGCGGCTCGGCGAGAACGGCGGCATCATCAGCGTCACGAGCGCGGCCGCGATCGTCGCGGCGCCCACGAACAGCGCGAGATGGCTCGCGCTCAGCGCCGCGAGCACCCAGATCCCGCCGGCGGTGCCGACAATGCGGCCGCCCGTGATCCAGCTGGCGCCGATCCGGTCAACCGAGCCGCGCTCGCGCCAGGCCACATAGAAATTCAGGGGCAGCATCAGGATCAGCACGCAGACCGGCAGCAGTTCGGGCCGCAGGATGCCGATCACCGGCGTGGAAATCAGCGCGAAGCCGACGCTGGTCGAGCCCTGAATGAAGGCCGCGACGAGCACGACGAGAGAAAGAATCAGAAGGGTTTCGGGGTTCATTGCGGATGGTTTTGTGGACCGGCCTTGCCGGAAGCTAGAAGGCGGTGCTGCGCGGCCGGTGGGTGCAGGCGCTGGATCGGTGCGCGGGCGATCGCGTCGCGCGCGCGCTTCGCGGTCTGCTGCATCAGCGCCTTCGCGTCCCAGTCCACCGGCCATCCGCCCCACAAGCGCAGGCGCCCGGCCACGAAGACCGCGGTGATCTGGTCCCGATTGCCCAGGCGCACCAGGTCCCAGGTCAGATCGACCGAAGTGCACATCTCGGGCGTATCGACGTCGACGATGAGGAAGTCGGCCTCCTTGCCGACGGCAATCTCGCCGATCAGATGCCCCAGGCCGATGGCCTTCGCGCTCTCGCCCGTCGCATGGTCGTACCAGGTCCAGCCGCCGCCGCAGGAGGCGTCACCCGTCGCGAGTCCGAAGGCGAGCTTCTGCGCTGCCTCGGCGGCGTCCATCAGGCGGAACGCATCGCTGCGCGTGGCGTCGGTGCCGAGTCCGAACCGGATGCCCAGCGCCGCCATCAGCTGTGCCGGCGCCACCGCATTGCCCTTCCATTGGCTGGCGACGGGGTTGTAGCTCACGGCCGTGTCGGTGTCGCGCAGCAGGTTCAGCTCCGGCGGCGTGACCAGCGTTCCATGCGCGATCAGCACCTGTGGCCCGAGCGCGCCCAGGTGCGCCAGCAGTTCCAGCGGGCGCAGGCCGCATTGCACCACCGAGCGCTCCACCGAGGCCAGGTGCTCGTTCACGTGCGTCTGGAAGATGGTGCGCGCCTCCGCGCACAGGGCCGACACCTCGATCAGCATCTCGTAGGACGCTGCCTCGGGCACCGAGATGGCAAGCGATGGACGAACCATCGCGTTGCCCGACCACTGCTGCAGAAAGTCTGCTGCGCGCCGTTTCAGGGCGCGGCGTTCGTCGGGCGTGCTGGCGTTGCCGCCGTCGTTACAGATGAGTCCGAGCACGCAGCGCAGGCCCGCTTCCTGCGTGGCGGTGGCTACCGCGTCGATGCCGCCCGAGGCGCGTGTGCCCGCATCGCAAACGGTGGTGAAGCCGCCGCGCAGCGATTCCAGCGCCGCCAGCTTGGAGACGAGGTAGACGAACTCATCATCCAGGCTGGCCTCGAGCGGAACCCAGATGCGCCGGAAGATTTCGGACGGCTCGCCGTAGGCCAGCGATTTGCCGAAGGTTTGCGTCAGGTGGTGGTGCGCATCGATCATTCCGGGCATCAGCAGCTTGCCGGGCAGCTGGATGGGGGTCAATCCGGGATGGCGTGCCGCCAGCGCATCGGCGGGGCCGATATCCGCAAACTTTCCCTGCGCGATCAAAACCGCATGGTTTTGCGCCGGGCCGTCGCGCAGCATGAGATGGTCGGGAACGAGCAGCAACTCGTCGGCCGCGAAGAGCGCGGCATGGAGGTCGGTTGACATGGTGTAGGCGGCTTGGTTCCGCGAAAATTTGGGAAAAGGAAAGGGTGATTTTCAGCGCGGCGCGGAAGCCTGCCCATCCGCGGCGGCTTCGACGCTCGCTGCGTTGAGATGGTGGAAGAAAATGTTCAGGATGATCGCGGTGATGGCGCCCATCGCAAGACCGTTGCCGAGCACCAGTTGAAGCGTCGCAGGGAATTTGCTGTACAGGCCCGGCACCAGGATCGGCAGCAGGCCCATGGTGAGCCCGCATGCCAGCACGAACATGTTGCCGCGCTCGCGCAGGTCCACCTTGCGCAGGATGTCGATGCCCATGGTGCCGATGACCGCGAAGACCACCATGGCGGTGCCGCCGACCACGGCGGAAGGAATCGCATCGAACAGACGCCCGAGGAATGCCGAGAGCGCCACCAGGATCAGGATCGCGCCCGCCATCGCGGTCACGAAGCGCGAGCGTACATTGGTGGCCCGCACGATGCCGATGTTCTCGCCGCTGGTGATGATCATCGAGGTGCCGAAGAAACCCCCGATCAGCGACATCAGCGCGTCCCCGCGGATGGTGCGCGGAACCATGTCGCGCAGATCGATCTGCTTGTCCACCGCCTCGGCGACGGCAACGGTCTGGCCCGTGGCCTCCACCATCGAGATCACGCTGAAGATCAGCAGTGGCACCGCGGCCACCAGGTTGAAGTGGGGAATGCCGAACGGCATCAGCGTGGGCGCGCTCCAGAAGGGCCCGGCGCCGACGGCGCCCAGGCTCATTCGTCCGAAGATCCAGGCGACGATGGCCCCGGCCACCAGCCCCAGCATGACGGCAATTTGACCCAGCACGCCCTTGAAGATGCGCGCGAACACGACGGTGAAACCGACGGTCGCCAGCGCGAGCCCGATGTTCGCGGGGTCCGCGAAGCCGGGCGTGCCGGGGCGCCCCGCGATGATCCCGCCATAGATTTTCACCAGGTTGATCGCCACCAGCAGCAGCAAGGTGCCGATGACGATGTTCGGGAAATACCGGAGACAGCGCGAGAACACCGGCAGTACCAGGAAGTAAAAGATCGCCGTGATAATCACCGCGCCGGCGGCGGTCTGCAGATCGGTTTGCCTGGCGATGAGGAGGAACATCACGATCGGCGCGCCCCCGGGCACCATCACAAAGGGCATGCGCGCGCCGAACTTCCATGGGCCGAAGGACTGCACCAGCGTGCCCACGCCGCACATCAGGAAGGTGGCGCTGATCAGATTGACGGTGACCGATGGCGACAGGCCCAGTGCCTTGGCCACCAGGAACACCGAGGTGATCGGCACGGCCGCCATCACCAGCACATGCTGCAGGCCGAACACAAGGAGCTGCGGAACCGGCAGCACGGTGTCAACGGGATGGGTATCGGAAACGCTGCGCATGATGAATTTCCTTTGGATCGGGTTGATGCCCAAATCGATTTGGGTGCTCTGGTTAAAAAAGCCGCCAAGGCGGATGAGGTACATTTCAGGAGGTCGCCCAAAACGATTTGGCGCATTGAATCACCGGCTTCGGAAAATGTCAACGGTATGAATCCCGATCCCGCGCGGCGGATCACCATCAAGGATGTGGCGCGTGAGGCCGGCGTGTCGCCGACCACCGTGTCGCACGCACTCAACCACCGCGGCCAGGTCGATGCGCGCACGCGCGAACGCGTCGAGGAGGCCGCGCGCAAGCTGGGGTATCGGCCCAATCGCCACGCCCAGCGGTTGCGCACCGGCGAGGCGCACATGATCGTGCTGCTGTCTTCCATGCCCTTCGCGGTGGCCGGCGGGCCGTCGCGTCTGGGCTTCATGATGGAAATTGCGGCGGTGGCCGCGGCCGCGGCGCTCGACCGAGGGTTGGCCCTGGTGCTGGCGCCGCCCATGGAGTCGGGGCAGGTGTCTCTGGAGCAGCTCGACCTGGATGGCGCGCTGGTAATTGAACCCTTGGCGCGCGATCCGAATGTGGACTATCTGCAGCGCCGCGGCCTGCCGATGGTGGCGATCGGCAAGCTCTCCGGTGCGCGCCGCGCCGTGCCGTACGTGGACATCCATTCGGCGCAGACCACGGTGCTGCTGCTGGACCATCTGCGCGGGCAGGGCGCCCGCAATGTCGCGATGATCCTGGGTTCGGCCCAGCGCAACTCCTATATCGAATCCGGGGCGGCCTATCAGGCGTGGGCGCGCAGGCATCGCCAGCCGGGCCTGCTGGCGCGTGCCGACGAAAGCCGCGGCGAAGAGGGCGGCTATGAGGCAGCGCGGGCGCTGCTCGCCGAACATTCCCGGATCGACGCCGTCTGTGTGCCGGTCGATGCGTTTGCGGTGGGTGCGGTGCGGGCAATCACCGAGTCGGGCCAGCGCATTCCGCAGGACGTGAAGGTCGCGACACGCTACGACGGCATTCGCGCACGCACCTGCCAGCCGCCACTGACCGCCGTCGACCTGCACCTGGACCAGATCGCGCACCAGGCCATCGACCTGCTGTTCGACCACCTGCGCGGCGATGCGAGCCGCCGCACGGTGGCCGGGCCGCTGCCCCGGCTGATTCCCCGCGATTCGTCGGGGCGCTGAGCTTCGAGCGCAGGTGCCGGGCGGCAATCGAGGCCCGACCCCGCCGCGTCAGGCCGCTGCGGTCTTGCCGATACGCACGCGCCAGGTCTCGGGGCCCGATTCCAGGTAGTCCCAGGTGAATTTCCCGGTGTGCTCGGCATCGAACTGGTAGTAAAGCGGCTTCGGATCGTGGTCATTGATCAGGACAAAGCTTTTCCCGGGGGCCAGACCCTGCCAGGTGCTGAAGATGGTGCTGTGCCGTTGCATGGGAACGAGTTGGCGTACGTCCAGGTTGTCGCTGTTGCTCATGAGTGTGCTTCCTTTGGGGTTGGGGTTGATGAAACGGTGCCCTCACCGGGCGGTGATTCTTTTCGGCCGTGGCGCCGCGGATGGGTCAGGTTGTGCATGACGCCATTCAGGCGCTCGGCTTCTTTCGGCTGATGGTGCCGCAGCAACGACCAGCCCTGCGCCGCGAGACGACAGGCCGCGTCGATCTCGCCCGTGTCCCCCAGGCGCAGCAGGGCCTGCGCGAAGAGGCGGTTCAGCGCGGTGAGCGGGTCGGGAGTCTGCATGCCGGATCAGTATTCCTGCACGCCAAAGTGTTCCTTGGCCTGCGGACTCATCGCCTGCGCGGTCCAGCGGGGATCCCAGACCAGGTTGATCTCGACATCGTCCACGCCTTCCATCTCCTGCAGGCGCTGCTTCACGCCGCCCTGGATCATGTCGGACGCGGGGCAGCCCGGCGTCGTCATCGTCATGATGACAACGGCCAGGCGATCGATCAGCTCGACCTCGTAGACCAGGCCCAGATCGACGATGTTGTAGCCGAGTTCCGGGTCGAACACATCCTTGAGCGCTTCCCGCATTTCCGCGCTGGTGGGTCCGCTCATGATGCGCTGCCGCAGCGGATCAAGACCCGGTATTCACTGGCGCCGGTCTTTTCGCAGCGGGCCGCGTGGCCGCGCGTCTGCAATTCCGGATACAGCAGCAGCGGGTCGCGGTCGTACCAGCCTTCCAGCACTTCGCCCGGCGCCATGCTCTCCAGCGTCTCCAGCGTGATCACCATGGGTTCCGGCGGCATCATGCCGCGGTTGTCCAGCGTATGGCTGGGCACGGGCCAGGCGCTGGCGTCGTCCTGCCCCGGCTGGGCCGCCGCGGCAGGCGGAGGCGCCGCGGCGCCTTCGGGGGTGAAGATGACCTCCCAATCGCCCTGGTCCAACTCCTTCTCGCAGTGGGCGTAACCCTTTTTCTGCATCACCGCAAACAGCGGCACGGGCTTGAAGGTCGCGAGCAGGCGCAGACTCTGGCCCGCCTTGAGCTGGGCGACTGCTTTCATGATTTCCGGAAAGGGTTCGCCCCCGGCGCGCAGGATCGGGCGCACATCGAGTGTCAGCATGGATTCGGTCATGTCATTTTCCTTGGGTGAGGCTGGAAGGCAGGGCGGTCCGCGTGGGCGCCTGGGCAGCGGGCGCCTTCGGCTTGCCCGGTGGCAACGGCATGCCGGGCGGCCGCGCCAGGCTGGGCCGGGTGTTCGGGTCCGGGTGGCGCGCGCGCCAGAGTTCGACCGCGATCAGAACGGTCGCGACCAGTTGCAGGGCGGCGCCTATCTTCCATGCAAGCGCCTGACTGCCGGCCAGCGCGGCGCTGGCCAATACCGTCGCCGCGAAATAAAGCGCAAAGCCGGGCCGGGCGCGGCGCTCGTTCACCAAATCCTGAACCCGCGGCACCGGGCCCCTGCCCAGTCGCTTGCCGAACACTTCGAGCCAGGTGAGAAACGGGATGATCTTGTACAACTGGCTCAGGCCCAGTCCGGTCAAACCGCCGAATAGGAACAGATAGCCGATCGCGCCGGCAAAGCGGCCGAGCGTGCCCGATGCCAGGGCGAACGCCGCAAACGCCAACGCCAGCGCGACCAGAGTCAGTGCCACAGCCGCCGTGATGCTGTTCAACTCCAGCTGGCGCCGCTTGCGTGCGCGGTAGAACTCGACGATGTCGGCCAGATAGCAAACGACCCCGACCCCCGCGAGCGCCGCCCCGAGCGCCTCGACCCAGCCCGGCGCCAGGTCGCTCCACAGCCCCACCAGTGCGCCGGTCACCAGCAAGGCCAGACCACCCACGGTCAGGATGAGCGCCGCGCGGGTGGTGCGTCGCGGCTCGTCGGGCGCCAGCATGAACATGGACAGCAACCGGTAGCTGACGCCCATGACCGTCAGGGTAAACCAGCCGCCCAGCCCGAGCGCGACATGCAGACTGAGCCCGCGCCCCACGAGAGCCCGCAGGAACGTCGGCGAGCGCGGGAGCGCGAATGCCAGCGCGAAACCGACGCCGACCAGGCCGGTCAGCAACAGGAATGCCAGGCTGGAGGCAACGAAATCGGCCGGCAGCGGCAGGGGACGGGCCCGCCACAGCGTGACGGCGAGGTTGATGGCGCCCAACACAAAGCCGGCCAGCACCAGGGTACCGCCGATCGGCAGGCAGACGGTGTGCAGAAATGAGTTACCCCCCAGGGCCACGAAGCCGGCCAGCATCGCCGCCAGACCGGGCACGATGGCCAGGATCGAATACAGCGGCAGGCGCTGGCTGTACAGCGTCGTGTTGGTGATGACCGGCACGAACTGGTACAGCGCGCCCAGCATCAACAGGCTCAGCCAGCCGATCGTGATCAGGTGTACGCCCACCAGCGTGGCAGGCGCGCGCAGCGCCGCCAACGGGTCGGCGTAGCCGGCGGCGAGCAGCGCTTCGGCGGCCAGGAGCGCGCCCATGGCGCAGCCGAAATGCAGCATCGTCCAGCGTGAAACCTTCGATCCGATCGGCACTGACACCGTCGCTTTCGCCTTGCTTTAAAAGATTTATCTTAAATATTTCTTTTATTTGAGCAAAGGATTTCGCGCAATCCCAACAATGGAGTTGGTGTCTTTCGGTGCAGCGACCGTCGTGGCCGCGCTGCCTGCTAAGGCGGGTTCGGCGGCCTGCGCAAAACGAAGTCGTGCGTGCTCTGGTCGGCCACGTCTTTCCAGGTGCCCCGAATCTCCCTGCCGCAGGAGCCTTCCACGACCTCACCGGTCCAGGTTGCCGTGATGGTGCGCCCGTCGCTGGATTCCTCCAGGGTGAAGGCGCCGTCATCGACGTCGCCGGCCACCTGTGCCGTCGTGCCGCCCCGCACGATGGTGCCACCGAGGCTGCCGCTGTACCGCGGGTTTTGCGCCAGCGTCAGCGTGGCCTGCCGCGCCGCAGCGCCCGCATCGACTTGCGCCTGCCAGGGGCCGTACAGGCGCTGGCTGTCCACGTCCGCCGCGGCCGGACAGGCGGCGTTCGCCGGTAAATCCGCATGATTCTGGGCCCAAGCCGTTATGGACAAAGAGAAGATAGCTACGAACAATATAGCAACTCGAATAGTCATCATGATTCGGCCGGGGTGGCGGCGCCGGTCGCGGCAACGTCCAGCGCCCGCTTGGCGAACTCGGCGCGCAGCGCCTTGAGCTTTTCGCGCGGGTCTTCTCGCGTGGTGGTTTGATCGAGCGCCATCTCGGCGATGAAGCGGCTGGGCTGCGCGGCGATCATCTCGCGGCCCTTCTTGCGCTTGCGCGTCCAGCTCACCGCCAGGCTGCGCTGCGCGCGCGTGATGCCCACGTACATCAGGCGCCGTTCTTCCTGCAGGCGCTCCAGCAGGTTTTCGCTCATCGGGCCGTCGGCGCGTCCCGTCGGGTTCGCGTCGTCGCCGAGCTTGAACGGCAGCAGGCCCTCGGTCACGCCGACCAGCATCACATGCGGCCACTCCAGCCCCTTGGCCGCGTGCAGGGTGGACAGCGTGACGACGTTCTGGTCGGTCTCGCGCTCGTTGAGGGTCGAGAGCAGCGAGATCGTCTGCGCCACCTCGAGCAGGCTCTTGACCTCGTTCGATGGGCCTGCGCCCGCCGCATCGTCGATTCGCCCGCCGCAGCGTGCCGCCATCCAGTCGCAAAACTCCAGCACATTCGTCCAGCGCGCCGCCGCGAGCTTGTCACTGTCCTCGCCGTCGTACAGGTGCTTTTCGTAATCGATGGCCCGCAGCCATTCCATCAGGAAGGCGTGGGCGTCCTCGAAGCCATTCGTGCGGCGCGCGCGGAATTCGAGATCGTTCACGTAGCGGCCGAATTCATGCAGGCCGCCAACCGCGCGGGCCGGGAGCGCCGCGCCCAGGCTGCTGGAAAACAGCGCCTCGAACAGGCTCAAGCGGTATTGGCTCGCGAAGGTGCCCAGGCCCGCCAGCGTGCTGTGGCCGATGCCGCGTTTGGGGCTGGTCACCGCGCGCAGGAACGCCGGGTCGTCGTCGTTGTTCACCCACAGGCGAAACCACGCGCACAGGTCCTTGATCTCGGTGCGGTCGAAAAAGCTCTGACCGCCCGACACCTTGTAGGGGATTTGCGCCTTGCGCAGCGCCTGCTCAAACACCCGCGCCTGGTGGTTCGCGCGGTACAGCACGGCGAAGTCGCGCAGCTCCTTGTGCACCGAGTTCTCGCGCAGGCTCTGGATGCGCGCCACCGTGCGCTCGGCTTCGTGCGCCTCGTTGTCGGCGTCCACCACGCGCACGGGCTCGCCTTCACCCAGATCGCTCCACAGGTTCTTCGGGAACAGCTTGGGATTCGGCCCGATCACGTTGTTGGCCGCGCGCAGGATGGCGCCCGTGGAGCGGTAGTTCTGCTCCAGCTTGATGACCTTGAGCGCGGGGAAGTCGAGCGGCAGTTTTTTCAGGTTGTCCAGCGTCGCGCCACGCCAGCCATAGATGCTCTGATCGTCGTCGCCCACCGCGGTGAAGCGGCCGCGTTCGCCCACCAGAGCTTTCAGCACCGCGTACTGCGTGGCGTTCGTGTCCTGGTACTCGTCCACCAGCACATGGCCCAGCAATTCCTGCCATCGGGTCCTGACCTGTTCATGGTTTTGCAGCAGCTTGAGCGGCAGGCCGATCAGGTCATCGAAGTCCACGCTCTGGTAGGCGGCGAGCCGCTCCTCGTAGCGCGCCATGATGCGCGCCGTGATGCGCTCGTTGTCATCTTGGGCCTGCGCCTCCGCCTGCGCGGCATTCAGGCCCATGTTCTTCCACAGGCTGATGGCCCATTGCCACTGGCGCGCGGTAGCCGCGTCGGTGCTGCCGCCGCAGTCCTTCAGCAGGCTGGTCACGTCGTCGCTGTCCAGGATGCTGAATTGCGGTTTCAGGCCCAGCGCCGCGCCGTCCTGGCGCAGCATGCGCACGCCCAGCGCGTGGAAGGTGCAGACCAGCACCTCCTTCGCGGCGCCGCCGATCAGCCCTTTCACGCGCTCGCGCATCTCGGTCGCGGCCTTGTTGGTGAAGGTGATGGCGGCAATGCGCCGGGGCTCCAGCCCGGCCTGAATCAGGCGGCCGATCTTGTGCGTGATCACGCGCGTCTTGCCCGAGCCCGCGCCCGCCAGCACCAGGCAAGGCCCGTGCAGGTAGTTGACGGCTTCCTGCTGGGCCAGGTTCAGGCCGGTGGACGAGGGGGCGGACATGCGGGGGATTTCGGGGCGATCAGGGGGCGCGGTCAATGATAACGGCGGGGTTGGCGCGGCCGACGGTCCCGGATGTGGTAGGGCCGGCAGCCGTTGTGTGCATGGTGGCGCCGGCGAAAGCGCGAACGATCCGCCCTTCGCTTTCAGTCAAATCGCCAGCGGATCCACATCCACCGCCCAGCGGATCAGGCCCCGGCCTGCGGGCTGCTGGCGCGTGGCGTGCAGCACCGCCTGCCAGGCAGCCAGAAAGCGCTGCAGCGCGGCGCGCGACGGGCTCTGGACCAGCATCTGCGCGCGCTCCACATTGGCAATGCGCTGGATGGTCAGCGGCACGGCCGGGAACAACGTGACCTGCGCGTAACCCGGCAGCGCCGGCTCGATCGTGCTGGCCGCGGCGCTGGCGGCGTTCAGGAATCCCTGCGCCACTTCCTGCGTGCGGGCCTCGGCGCGTACCAGCGCCGCGTGGCTGAATGGCGGCAGGCCGGCCTGCTCACGCTCGCGCAGCTGCGCGGCCGCGAACGCGGGATAGTCGTGGCGGCGCAGCGCGCCGAACAGCGGGTGCTGCGGGTGCAGGGTCTGGATCCACATCTCGCTGGCCGCGCTCTGGGCCGCGTCGCGGCCGGCCCGGCCCGCCGCCTGCATCAAGAGGCTGAACAGTCGCTCGGGCGCGCGGAAGTCGGCGGAAAAAAGCGCGCCATCGGGGTTCAGCGCCGCCACCAGGGTGATGGCGCGAAAGTCGTGGCCCTTGGCGATCATCTGCGTGCCGACCAGCACATCGACCTCGCGCGCATGCACCTGCGCGAGCTGCGCTTCGAGCGCGCCCTTCAGGCGGGTGCTGTCGGCGTCGATGCGTGCAATGCGCACCGGCGTGTCGTCGGGCCGGCGCAGGTCGGCCAGCAGCTCGGCCAGGTGTTCCTCGAGCCGCTCGGTACCGCGGCCGATGGGTGCGATGTCCACATTGCCGCAGCCCGGGCAGGCGCGCGGCACCGGCTGCGTGAAGCCGCAGTGGTGGCAGCGCAGCGTGCGGTCGATCTTGTGAAACACCCGGTAGGCGCTGCAGTGCGGGCATTCGCTTTTCCAGTCGCAGCTGCCGCAGGCCAGCACGGGGGCGTAGCCGCGCCGGTTCAAAAGCACCATGGACTGCTCGCCACGCGCCACGCGCTCGCCCATGGCGGCGAGCAGTTGCGGCGAGAACACCGTCTTTTTCGGCTGCAGGCTCATGTCCACCAGCCGCACCTGGGGCAGCACGCCGCCCGCGCCGATGCGCGAGAGCATCTCCAGGCGCAGGTAGCGCCCGCCCTCGGCCGCGGGCCGGCTGCGGTGCCAGCTCTCCAGCGACGGGGTGGCCGAACCGAGCAGCACCTTGGCGCCTTCAAGCCGGCCGCGGTACACGGCCAGATCGCGCGCCGAATAGCGCGCGCCTTCCTGCTGCTTGTAGCTGGGGTCATGCTCTTCGTCGACCACGATGAGTCGCAGGCGCGGCATCGAGGCAAACACCGCCATGCGCGTGCCCAGCACGACGCGCGCCGCGCCGCTGTGCGCGGCCAGCCAGCTCTTGAGGCGCTGCGGGTTCGTCATGCCGCTGTGCAGCGAGACCACGGCGGCCTCGCCAAAGCGCGCACGAAAGCGCGCCTCCAGCTGCGGCGTGAGGTTGATCTCGGGCACCATGACCAGCGCCTGCGCCGCGTCATCGGCGTCGAGCAGCGCCTGCACGCGGCGCAGATACACCTCGGTCTTGCCGCTGCCGGTGGCGCCGAACAGCAGGAATGGCCCGGAATGGGCATCTATTTGACCAATAGCCCTTGCCTGTTCTTCGCTGAGCGCTATCAAATCAGGATTTTTCACGGGCTGCGCATGTGTCGCGGCGGGCGTGCGTTTGAGCCGGCGCGCGAGCTGCGCGGCGCTCAGATCGCGCAGCTGCGGCGGCAGCGCGGCCAGCGCCACCTCGCCCAGCGAGCGCTGGTAATAGCCGGCCGCAAACTGCACCAGTTGCCGCCACGCAACTGGCAGCGGCGCCACGCCATCCAGTACGGCGCTGACGGCGCGAATCCCGCTTTCCGCGCGATCCAGGTCCGCCGCCGCCAGCGTGTCCCAGGCCACGCCCAGCACTTCCCGGGTGCCGAACGGCACACGCACCAGCGTGCCGGCCGCAAGTGGAAGCTCACTCTGATAGGTCAGCGGCCCCGCCACCGCGCTGTGCGCCGGCGTTTGCAGCACCACCGCGAGCCAGTGCGTCACGCAAAACCTTTCGTTCTCGTCATTTGTTCATGTGATTCTGCGAAACAGCGCTCAAGTCGTTGATTTGAAAATACTTTCAAGGTCGTTCCATGTTTCTGTGGATAACTTTGTTGACAGCTTCGCCCGACAGCCCGCCGAAGCTCGAAAAATGAGGACTGTCACTGGATTGCCCTAAAAAAGTGCAATCGCTGAAGCTCATATAAATCAACAGCTTACAATCGCTACTGGTTTTGTAGCATCATTATCCGGGCCACCCCTGTTTTGCCGCACTGCACCAGATATTTTGTGCATAAGTCAGGCTTGCGGGGCCCGCTTTTGTGTTAGGCAAAAGCGTCAAAAAAGCCGGTCATGCGGGCCGCGCGGCACCCTGGCGCCGCAACTGGCGCGAGTGGGCATGCACCGCGTCCACCAGCACCGCCACGTGCTCCGGCGGCGTGTGCTGGCTGATCCCGTGCCCCAGGTTGAAGATATGGGTGGGTCCCGCCACCGGCAGGCCGGTCGCCGGATCGGGGCTGCGGTCGACATGCGGCGCGCCAAAGCTGTCCAGCACCCGGGCCACCTCGGCGCGGATTTGCGCCGGCTGCGCAAACAGCACGTTCGGGTCGAGGTTGCCCTGCAGCGCCTTGCCGGGGCCGCCCGCCGCGCCGCCCACGCTGGCGCGCGCGCGCGCCAGGCTGGCGGTCCAGTCCAGTCCCAGCACCTCGCAATCGAGCCGGCCCATCTCGTCCAGCCACAGCGCCCCGCCCTTGGTGAATACGATGCGCGGGATGCGCTGGCCGCCGTGCTCGCGCTTGAGTTGCCCGAGCACGCGTGCGGTGTAGGCCAGGCTGAAGGTCTGGAACGCGCCGTCGGCCAGCACGCCGCCCCAGCTGTCGAAAATCATCACGGCCTGGGCACCCGCGTCGATCTGCGCGTTCAGGTAAGCGGCCACGGCGTCGGCGTTCACGGCCAGCATCCGGTGCATCAGGTCCGGGCGGGCATACAGCATGGTCTTGACCAGGCGGTAGTCATCCGAGCCGGCGCCCTCGACCATGTAGCAGGCCAGCGTCCACGGGCTGCCCGCAAAGCCGATCAGCGGCACCCGGCCATTCAATGCCTTGCGCACGGAGGTGACGGCGTCGAACACATAGCGCAGCTTGTCCAGATCGGGCACTTCGAGCCGGGTCACGGCCGCCTCGTTGCGCACCGGGTGCGCAAACGCCGGGCCTTCGCCCGGCACAAACGACAGGCCCAGGCCCATCGCGTCGGGCACCGTCAGGATGTCGGAAAACACGATCGCGGCGTCCAGCGGGTAGCGCGCGAGCGGCTGCAGCGTGATCTCGGTCGCATGGTCCACGTTGGTGGCCAGCCCCATGAAGCTGCCGGCCCGCTCGCGCGTGGCGCGGTACTCGGGCAGGTAGCGCCCGGCCTGGCGCATCAGCCAGACCGGGGTGTAGTCGGTGGCCTGGCGCAGGCAGGCGCGCAGGAAGGTATCGTTTTGCAGCGGAGCGAACATGGGGAGATTGTGTCAGTTGTGGCAGGCGCGTCTGCGGCGTGGGGCTCGACCGGGCATTCCGGGTGGCGCGGGGACCGTTCTGCCGTCCGACCGTGTCGCCCGGTCACGGATCTTGCAGCTCGTGGTTCACCACAAAGTCGTCGGGAACTGCCGGCCCCCAGGCATAGAAGGAGTCTTCGGCCGGCTGGTCGGCGCTCGGCCAGTCGCTGCCGGCTTCGACAAAGTCGATGTCGAACGAGTACTCGGCGTAGCTGCCCCAGGGGTCGCGCACATAGCGAAAATAGTTGGATCCCAGCACATGCCGACCGACCCCCCAACCCTGCTCGTAGCCGGCCTGCAGCATCTGCTGTGCGCCCATGCCGACCGCGTCGATCGAGGGCACGCACCAGCTGCTGTGGTGCAGGCCGCCGCCGCCCGACTTGGCGAGCGCGATCAGGTGGTGATCGCTGCCATGAGGCGTGTGCATGAATGCGATCAGTGAGCCGGACCTGTCGGACAGGCGCAGACCGAGCGCCGCTTCGTAGAACGCCCGGGCCGCATCCACGTCGGCACTGAACAGCAGGAGGTGCGAGAGGTACAGCGGGTGCACCGTCTGAATCCTGCTGCGGTGGGGTGCGCGGCCAGTGCGGTGGCAGGGCGGCGGAAACTCGCGCGGCGCGGGCTGCGAAGGCGAGGATTTCGCGGCCACGCGCAGTTGCAGCGCCAGCCCGTCCGGCCCCTGAATCCAGAGGCCAGCGCTGTCGGCGTCGGCCGGCGCATCGATGCGAACCACCTGTTGTTCACTGAGATGGCGTTCAAAGCGCTGCGCATCCCCGGCATGGATGCCCAAGCTGAGCCACAGGAGGCGTTTGTCGGCGCCCGGCAGCACGCGCGCCCAGCGATGGGGGTGGTTAAAGGTGTAGAGCGCCAGCCCGCCGTCCTCGTCGCGAACATCCAGCCCGAAGCTGCTGTAGAAATGACGTGCCGGCTCCAGATCGGGTACGCTGAAAACGAACTCGTCAACGGAATGCACCGCAAGCACGTGTGCAGAGTGGTCGCTGGCTTCAGTCATGGGGGACTCCGATGGGGGATGGTGTGGTCTTATGCCCTCGCGTGCTCTACCTTCAGGCACCGGTTTTGCACCACCAGCAGGCCCGCACGGGCGGCTTGGGCAAGGGCGGCTTCGTTCTCGATACCGAGTTGCAGCCAAAGGGCCTTCGCGCCCACCGCGATGGCATCCCTGGCAACCGGCGGGACTTCTTCACTGTGCCGGAACACGTTGACCAGATCAATGCGCTCGTGCTGCGCGGCCTCGGCCAGGCTGGCATAGGCCCTCTGGCCCAATACCTCGCGTGCGTTCGGGTTCACCGGGATGATGCGCCAGCCGTGCGCCTGCATGTACTGCGCCACCTCGTGGCTGGCGCGGTGCGGCTTGGGCGACAGGCCGACCACGGCCACGGTGCGACAGCTCGCGAGGATCTGCTGGATGGATTCGGATTCGGTCATGGCCGTCGCAGTTTAGCCGTGCGCTGCGCGCCGGCTCAAAGCCTTGCGATGGCGGCGCGCATGTCGGCGACCGTGGGCAACTGGGGCAGCAGCTGCGGCGCACGACCAGCCTCGTACAGCACGTACACCGGCACGCCGCTGCGTCCGAGCTGGCCGATCGCGGCGGTGATGGCCGGATCGCGCCGGGTCCAGTCGGCGCGCAGCAGCACGACCTTTTTGGCCGCCAGATCGGCCAACACGGCGGGGTTCGCCAGCGTGGTTCGCTGGTTGTACTGACAGGTGACGCACCAGGCGGCGGTGAAGTCGACAAAGACCGGCCGGCCGCTGGCCACGATCTGGTCGACCCGGCCTGGCTCCCAGGGCTGCCAGCGCGCATCGCTCGCCACGGCCGGCGTGCGCTGCAGGGGCTGGACGATGTAGGGGCCGATGGCGCCCGCCACCAGGGCAAAGAACGCTATTGAGAGCGTAGCGACCACGAGTCGCGAGCGGCCCGCCAGTGTGAACGCCCAGAGCACGGCGGCGAGCGCCACCAGCAGGGCCAGCAGCGCGCCCGCGCCGTCGATGCCGCTTTGCTGGCCGAGCACCCAGACCAGCCAGGCCACGGTGGCAAACATCGGGAACGCCATGAGTCGGCGGAATACCTGCATCCATGCGCCGGGGCGCGGCAGCGCGCGCGCCACTGCCGGCAGCAGGCCGGCCGCAAGGTAGGGCAGGGCCATGCCGATGCCGATGGCGCCGAACACGGCCAGCGCCTGCAGCGCCGGCAGCCCGATGGCAAGGCCCAGCGCCGCGCCCATGAAGGGAGCGGTGCAGGGCGACGCCACCGCCACCGCGAGCACGCCCGACAACAACGAGTTGACCACGGGGTGCCGGGCCTCCAGCGCCGCCACGCCGGCGGGCAGGAAGCGGCCGAATTCGAACAGCCCCGCGAGATTCAACCCGATCACCGTGAACAGCACGGCCAGGCTGGCTACCACGGCGGGCGACTGCAGTTGAAAGCCCCAGCCCAGTTGCTCGCCGGCCGCGCGCGCCGCGAGCAGCAGCGCGCCCAGCGCCAGAAACGACGCGAGCACGCCCACGGTGTAGGCCAGCGCGCTGATCCGGTGCGCGCGCCGGTCGCCCGCGTGGCGCGTGAAGCCGACCACCTTGATCGCCAGCACCGGGAACACGCAGGGCATCAGGTTCAGGATCAGCCCGCCGAGCAGCGCGCCCAGCAGGGCCACTGCCAGCGTCGCTGCGCCCACCGGGTCCGCGGCTTGGCCACCCGCGCGCGCGTTCGCCTGCAGCGCGGCATCGAGTGCGGGCGAGACGGTGGCCGCGGCGGCCAGCTGGGGCCAGGTTCCCAAAACCTTCACTTCGGTTCGGTAGCCCGTCACACCGCCTGCGCCGCCTGCGCCGAGTGTTGCCAGCACCACGGGCAGCACCGCCGGGCTGCTCTCGCGCTGGCTCGAGATCGGCACCTGCGCGGTCCACACCTTGCCTTGCCAGGCCTGGGTGATGGGCGCCGCGTTGTCGATCACGTCGGGCGTTTCGGGGAAGAACTCCAGCGTGCGGCCCGCCAGCGCGGCCGGCAGGCCGGTCACGCTCACCTGCAGGGTGTTGCCGGCAATCCGCGCCTGGCTGGTCCCCGCCAGCGGTTTCGGATGCGCCGCGAGCGCCGCGTCGAACAGCGCATGGTTCAGCGCGGTGGAGCCTTTGAGCGGGATCTTCAGCACAAAGCTGCCGTCTTCCGGGACGCATTCGGTGCGGCACACCAGCCAGGACGCCTTCAACTTGACTTCCAGACTGGTCGCGAACAGCGGCGGCTTGAAGTCCGGCGCAATGGTGAGCGGCACCGGCAGCAGCACCGTGCCTTCGTAGCCGTAGTTGGCCAGCGTGCCGATCCGGATTTTCTGCGGTAGGGGCCAGGCGATGTCACCGGCCGTCACGCCGGCGGGCAGCGTCCACTGCAACTGGGTTGGCAGGCCCGAGTCGCCCGCGTTCTTCCAGTAGGTGTGCCAGCCGGGCCGGTGCGTGAGCTGCAGTCCGACCCACACCGATTGGCCCGGCACCACGCCGTCCGGCGCCTGCGCCATGAGTTCGGCGCGCACCCTCGGGGTGGTGACCACGTTCGTGATGTTGGTATCCGGGACAATCTGGGCGAAAGTCGCTGTGGATACGGTGCCAATAGCTATAAGAAAAATAGCAAACAGAAAACGGGGAAATCGCTGCAATACGGTCATGGCGGATATAGGAGGAGGCGTTGCGGCTTTGGTTCAGTCGATCCAGCAGATCAGGCCCTTACACAAAGCCCAGCACCACCCTGCGCGTCGTCGCCGATTTCTTCTCGATTTTCGTGACCACGACCTGGCCGATCTCGGCCGTGTTCGCCACATGCGTGCCGCCGCAGGGCTGCAGGTCGATCAGCGCCTCGGCACCGATCCGGATCGTGCGGACGCGCCCGCTGCCGCGCGGCGGCTGCACGCTCATGCTCTTGACCAGCGCCGGGTTCGCGTCCAGCTCCGCGTCGGTGATGCTGCCCACGACGATGGGGTGCGCGGCCGTCACGAGGCGCGCGATGCCGGCGGTCAGCGCCTCCTTGTCCAGCGGCTCGGTCATGTTGAAGTCCAGCCGCGCATAGTCCGGCGTGATCGAGCAGCCGTTCACCAGTTGCGGCACCAGATGGCACAGCAAGTGCGTGGCCGTGTGAAAACGCATCAGCTTGTGGCGGCGCGCCCAGGCGATGCGCGCGGTCACGCGGTCGCCGGGCTTCAGCGTTGATAGCAAACTTTCCTGATCTGGTAACGGCAAATGGCAGATTTCGTTATTGAACTTGCCATCGACGTCTTTGCCCTTGCGGGTGTCCGCAATCGCCAGCTCGCGACCATCGGCCAGCACCAGCACGCCACTGTCGCCCGCCTGGCCGCCACCCAGCGGGTAGAACACGGTGCGGTCCAGCGCGATGCCCTGGTCGGAAATGGAGGTGACGGTGGCGCCGCATTCGGTGAGGTAGGCGTCCTGGCGGAACAGGTCTTCGGTCATCCGGGAATGATAGCGGCGGGCGTTTTCGCCTGCGCCCGCAGGTGTCATAGGACGGCGGTACCCTGCGCCGGGACCCTGCGCAGGCACTAAGATAGCGGGGACCCAGGAACCAAGGCCCGGCCATGACGACACTCAAATCCCGCTTCTGGGCCGACCTCGGCACGCGCGACTTCGCGCGGCTCGATGCCGCGCGCACCGTGGCCGTGCTGCCCGTGGCGGCCACCGAGCAGCATGGCCCGCACCTGCCGCTCTCCGTGGACCAGACGCTGCTGGATGGCGTGATCGCGGCTGCGCTGCCGCTGCTGCCCGCCGATCTGCCGGTGCTGTTCCTGCCGACCCAGGCGGTTGGCTACAGCCCCGAGCACCAGGCCTTCGCCGGCACGCTGACCTTATCGAGCGCCACCGTGACGGCGAGCTGGATCGAGATCGGCGAATGCGTAGCGCGCGCGGGCGTCAGGAAGCTGGTGCTGTTCAACGCGCACGGCGGCCAGGTCAGCCTGATGGACATTGTGGCGCGCGAGCTGCGCGTGCGCGCCGGCCTGATCGTGTACAGCGCGAGCTGGTTCAGCCTGCCGCTGGGCGAGGCGGTGGACGGGCTGTTCAGCGCGCACGAGCATCGCTTCGGCATCCATGCGGGCGGGATCGAGACCTCGATGATGCTGGCGCTGCGCCCGCAGTTTGTCGATATGGCCCAGGCGCGCGATTTCGAGTCGACCTCGCAGACACGCGCCGCGCACTACCCGATCCTGGGCAACGGCAGGAGCGCCAGGCTCGGCTGGGCCATGCAGGACTACAACCCCGCGGGCGCGGTCGGCAACGCGGCCGCGGCCACGCCCGACAAGGGCCGCGCCGTGCTCGACGCGGCCGGCCGGCAGCTCGCGCTGCTGCTGCAGGAGGTCTGTGCGTTGCCGCTGTCCACGCTGGCGGGCGGCCCGGCGCCGCTGGCCTGACCCGGCCGGGCGCGCCGGCTACCGGTAGCGCGACTCCAGCAGGTCGATCTCGCGCACCAGCCGGCGCGAGGTCTCGTCCGAGATCAGGTTGCGCCGTGCCAGGCCAAAGACGGCCTCGCGCTCGGCCTGCAAGGCGGCCACGCGCAACGCCCCCTCGATCTGATCGGCCTTGCGCAGTTGTCCCGCGCTTTCGCCGGCGCCAGCGCCGGCTAGCCGGTGCTGGTACAGCGCCACCACGCGCGCGGCGGCCTGCGTATGCAGGTCGGCATCGGCCACATCGCGCAACGCGCTGCGCTGCACCCGCTCGACCGCCGCGATCGCCGCAGCGGCCGCCTCATGGCGGGCCAGGTCCTCCTCGCGCGCGGCGCTGGGCTCGGGCGGCAGCACCAGCCCCCGGAGCAGGCGCGGCAGGCCCGCGCTGGCCAGCACCAGCGACAGCAGGATCACGGCGGTGGCCAGGAACACCGCGAGGTCGCGTGCCGGCAGCGGCGTGCCGTTCGGCATGGCGAGCGGCAGGGTCATCACCCCGGCCAGGGTAATGGCGCCGCGCACCCCCGCGAGCGAGGTCGCCAGCAGCAGCCGCCAATGCGGCCGGTGCACCGGGGTGCCGCTGCGGCGCGCCTTGAACAGCGCGCGGCGCAGCGAGATCCAGACCCAGATCAGGCGCAGCAGCACCAGCCCCAGCGTGATGGCGAGCGCATAGGCCGCGAGCCACCACGGACTGCGGTGGCCGCTTTGCGCCACCGACGCCACGGCGCCGCGCAGCGTGTGGGGCAGTTGCTCGCCCAGCAGCACGAACACGATGCCGTTCAAGGCGAGCTGCACCGTGTTCCAGACCGCGGCGCGCTGCACCCGGGTGGTGGCCAGCGCGCGCCCGTTGAGTTCGACATAGCTCATCGTCACGCCCGCTGCCACCGCGGCCAGGATGCCCGAGGCGTGCAGTTGTTCCGCCAGCAGGTAGGCGCCGAACGGGATCAGCAGGCTGATCAGGATGGCCGAGCCGCTTTCCTCGCCCACATGCTGCGACAGCCAGCGCTGCGCCCCACTCACCACCCAGGTCACGCCCACGCCGATTCCCAGACCCGCCAGCGCCAGCCACAGGAAGGTCAGCGAGGCCGAGGCCAGCGAGAAGCGGCCGGTCAACGCCGCCGCCACGGCGAACTCGAAACAGACCAGCCCGGTGGCGTCATTCAGCAGGGACTCGCCCTCCAGGATATGCAGCAGGCGCTTGGGGATTGGCACGCGCGCCGTGATCGACGACACCGCCACCGGATCGGTCGGCGACACGATCGCGGCCAGCGCGAACGCCAGCGCCGCCGGCATGGCCGGGATCAGCCAGCGGATCAGGAAGCCGGCCCCGACCACGGTGAACAGCACCAGCCCCAGGGCCAGCGCGAGGATCGCGTTGCGGTCGCGAAACAGGCCGTCCTTCGGAATGCGCCAGCCGTCCAGGAACAGCAGCGGCGGCAGGAACAGCAGGAAGAAGATCTCGGGATCGAGCACCACGCCGTGGTGAAACCCGCCGGCAATCACCGCGCCCAGGGCGATCTGCACCAGCGGCAAGGGCAGCGAGAACGGTGCGACGCGCACCAGATAGCCGCTGGCGATCACCGCCAGCAGCATGACCAGGATCAGCTCGATCGACTCCATGGTTGCCTCTTGTTGTTGATTGCCACTCCGGATCCCATGGCCGGCATCAACCGCATTATGGAGAGCGCGTCGGCGGCTGCTCAGGAGTAAGTCACCCAGTCCGCATACTCCGGTGCATCCAGATGCGCCAGCGTGTTGTAGGTCACCAGCATGTGGCGCTTGGGCGTGAAAGCGAACTCGGTGACGGAGGCGTTGCGGATGCGCAGGTTCAGCTCGATCGTGGTCTCGGGCGTGGTGCCCAGCACCTGGCCCACGGCGGTGGATATCGGCCCGCCGCTGGAGACAATCAGCACCCGCCCCCCGGGGTGCTGCGCGCGCACGTGGTCCAGCGCGCTCGTCACGCCCGCTACGAACTCGGAGTAGCTGGGCATGCCCCTGGGGCTGACCACGCCGGCCATCCACTGGGTCAGGCCGTCGCGCAGCAGCCGGAAGTGGTGCCGGTACATTTCCGGCGAGTCGGGCTTCTCCAGCTTGTGCGGATGAATCGCGCCGATCACGGCCTCGCTGTCGTATTCGTTCAGCCCCGGCCAGGGCAAGGCTTGCGGCATCGGCGTGGGAGCCATGCCTTCGCAAATGCCCGCCCAGGTTTGCGCATGGCGGCGCAGCGTGCCGGTCAGCACGGCATCGAAGGTCAGGCCCTTGGCGCGGAAATATTCGCCCAGGCGCACGCTTTGCTTTCGGCCCAGCTCGCTGAGCTGGTCGTAGTCATCCGCGCCAAACGAGGCCTGACCGTGGCGCACGAGGTAAAGGGTTCCCATGGCCCCAATTTAGGCCCAACGGGCCGCGGCCGCTTGTCCCGGGGGCGACCTCAAGAGGCGTTCAGGAGCACCTTGGCGACAGTACCGGCGTCCACGTTCGCGCCGCTGAGCGCCACCCCGACGACCTGCCCGGACCGTTGCCCGCGCTCCTGCATCGCGGCGGCAAAGGCCGCCGCGCCCGCACCCTCCGCCACGTTGTGCGTGCATGCATAAAGGTCGCGCATGGCCTGCGCGATCTCCTCGTCGCTGACCTTGACGATGTGGTCGATATGTGCCGCCAGAATGTCCAGCGCGGCGGCGTCCGCGATGCGGCAGGCCATGCCGTCCGCCAGCACGGTGGTCACGGGCGCTTCCACCACATGGCCGGCGGCCAGCGAATCGAAGTAGGTGGTGGCGTGCGCGCTGACCACGCCGATGATTTTGGCGCGGTGCCCCAGCGCCTGCCGGGCCGCGATCGCGGCGCACGCGCCCGAGCCCAGACCGATCGGCACGTACACGACGTCGAGCCCCGGCACGGCGCTGAAGAATTCCCACCAATAGGTGCTGACGCCGCACACCAGGTCCGAATGGAAGCTCGGCACCATGTGGGCGCCGCGTTCCGCGGCGATCTGCGCGGCGAACTCGCGGCTTTCCTGGAAATCCTGTCCGTGCTCGATCAGCGTGGCGCCGAGCGCGCGCATGGCCGCATTTTTCTCCAGCGAATTGCCGTGCGGAACCACGATGGTGCAGGCCACGCCCTGCGCGCGCGCAGCCCAGGCTATGCTCTGGCCGTGGTTGCCGCGCGTTGCGCTGACGACCTCGCGCGGCAGCTCGCCGCGCTGCTTCAACTGGTCGAAATAAGTCAGCCCGCCGCGCAGCTTGAAGGCGCCCACCGGCGTGTGGTTCTCGTGCTTGACCCAGCACTCGGCGCCCAGTCGCTGCGACAGCAGCTCCCACCGGTATTGCGGCGTGGCCTGGAATTCGCGGTACACCACGCGGGCGGCGGCTTCGATGTCTTGCAGGGTGGGCAGCTTCATACAGGGATCTCCTTTACAGCGTCACCGTGCCATCGACGCAGATCACCGACTCGCCACCGACCCAGACCTGGCCGCCTGCATCGCGCTCGATGTGCACGCGGCCCGCGCGATCGAGGCAACTGCCCTGCGCCACCAGGTAGCGCGCCGGTGCCAGGCCGTCAGCGATCAGCCACTGCGCGAGGCTCGCGTTCAGGCTGCCGGTCACGGGGTCCTCATTCACGCCGAGCGGCGCGGCAAAGGCCCGCACCTCGAGGTCGGGTGCGGCCTCGTCGGGTTTGGCGTGGCCCGCAAAGGCGCGTGCCTCACGATTCGAGCGAACTATCAAAGATGTAGCCTGCTGCGCGTGATAGGCACCGGCTACACCCACTTTTTGTCCCAAACTCTTGAGCCGGGCATGGTCCGGCGTGAGCGCCAGCACGGTGTCGCTGCTGTCCAGCCACAGGCCGAGCCAGACCGGGCCGTTGTCGAGCAGTTGTGCGGCCATGATCTGCGCCGGCCGCAGGCCCAGCGCCTGGCTGACGCGCGCCAGCAGCGCCGGCGCCGGGTCGCTGCGCTTGAGCGGCGGCGCGGCAAACGCCAGTCGCTGCCCGTCGCGGCGAATCTTCACCAAACCCACCGGGCATTCCTGCGTGATGACCTCGGTCGATTGCGGCTGGCCGCCGCCCTGCAGCCACGCATGGCAACTGCCCAGTGTCGGGTGTCCTGCAAACGGCAGTTCGCCGCCGGGCGTGAAGATGCGCACGCGGTAGTCGGCACCGGCAGCGCGCGCGGCCGCCGTCGGCTGCAGCACGAAGGTGGTTTCCGACAGATTCGTCCAGCGCGCGAAGCGCTGCATGGCCGCGTCGTCCAGGCCCGAGCCGTCCAGCACCACGGCCAGCGGATTCCCCCGGTAGGGGACACCGGTGAACACATCGACCTGTTTGAAGGGGCGCTGCATGGTGTTATGCCTTGCCGGCGTGTTGCCGGATGGCCTGGGCCAGCGCGGCCACGCCGGTCCTGATCTCGTCCGCGCTGGCGGTCACGAAACTCAGGCGCAGCGTGCGGGGGTCGCCGTGGTCGGCATAGAAGGCCGCGCCCGGCACGAAGGCCACGTTGTGCTCGACCGCCGTGGGCAGCAGCGCCACGGCGTCCATGCCCTCGGGCAGGCGCACCCACAGGAACATGCCGCCGGCCGGCGTGTTCCAGCTCACGCCCGCGGGCATGTGCTCGCGCATCGCGGCCAGCATGGCGTCGCGCTGCGACTTGTAGAGAGCACGGATGGTGGGCACGTGACGCTCCAGAAAGCCGTCCGCCATGACTTCGGCCACCACGCGCTGATTGAAGCCGGCGCTGTGCAGGTCGGCCGCCTGCTTGGCCTGCAGCAGCTTGGGGTACAGCGGCTTCGGCGCGACCAGGTAGCCGAGCCGCAGCCCCGGCGCCAGCACCTTGGAAAACGAACCCAGGTACACGCAGCCGTCCGGGTTGCGCGCCGTCATGGGCGCGGGCGGCGGCACGTCGAACCACAGGTCGCCGTACGGGTTGTCTTCCACCAACGGCAGGCCCAGCGCCGCCGCGCGCTCCGACAAGGCCGTGCGGCGCGCCTCGGTCATGGTGCGGCCGGTCGGGTTCTGGAAATTGGGCAGCACATAGAGAAAGCGCGCGCCCGCGGACTTGTTCGCTGCCGGGCCGCCCCAAGGCGAACGCGCCCCCTCGGGGGGCAGCGCAGCGGCCTTGGCCGCAAGCGTGGGGGCCAACTTTTTCTCCAGGTCGTCGATCACCACGCCTTCATCGTCGCTTGGCACGCTGACCACCTCGGGCTGCATCGGCGCAAAGGCCTGCAGCGCGCCCAGGTAGGTCGGGGTCTCGACCAGAATGCGGCTGCCTTCGTCGATCAGCACCTTGGCCAGCAGATCCAGCCCCTGCTGCGAGCCGGTGGTGATCAGCACCTGCGCGGCGTCGGCCGGCCAGGGCAGGGCGGCGGCCACCATTTCGCGCAGCGGGCCGTAGCCCTCGCTGGCCGCGTACTGCAGCGAGGCGTGCGCATCGCCCTTCAGCACCTTGGCGCAGGCCGCCGCAAACTCGGCCACCGGAAAGGTCTTTGGCGAGGGCAGGCCGCCGGCAAAGCTGATGATGCCGGGCTTCTCGGTGACCTTCAGGATCTCGCGGATCACCGAGGGGTTCATCTTTTCGGCGCGCGCGGCGAGCCGCCACGGTTTGGCTTGTTCCATAGGGTTCGAACTCATGATGTTGTGGCTCCTGTTGCCATTTTCCGTGCGCTTCCGACGGGCATTTTCTTGCCCACGAACACGGTGGCGATGACGGCCAGTCCGAACCCGAGCGTCATGCCGTCCAGTGTTTCACCCAGCAGCGGCACGGCAAACAGCATGGAGAGAAAGGGCTGGAGCAGTTGCGCCTGACTCACGCGCACAGTGCCGCCGAGCGCCAGGCCCCGGTACCAGGCAAAAAAGCCCAGCCACATCGAGAACACCGCCACATAGGCAAAGCCCCACCAGGCGCTGGTCTTGATCGCCGCCGGCGGCCAGTTGGCCAGCGCCAGCGGCAGCGTCAGCGGCAGGGACATCACCAGCGCCCAGCAAATCACATGCTCCGCGCGCATGTGCTGCGACAGCCGCGCCCCGTAGGCATAGCCGACGGCGGCACACAGCATCGCCAGCAGCAGCAGGGTGTCGGCCCAATGCACCCTGGCGGCCCCGGCACTGCTGGCGCTGCCCGAATGCAGCACGGCAAACGCCACCACGAGCCCGCTGCCCGCGGCCGCGCATAGCCAGAAACCCGGGGACGGCCGCTGGCGGTGCAGCAGCGCGCCGACCGCGGCGGTGGCCAGCGGCAACACGCCGACGATGACGCTGGAATGCACGGCCTGGACATAGCGCATCGCGATGGAGGACAGCAGCGGAAAGCCAAACACCACGCCGCCCGCCGTGATGGCCAGCGGCCACCAGTCCTGGCGCCGGGGCAGGGGCGCGCGCGTCGCGAGCAGAAATGCCGCCGACAGGCCGGCCGCCACCGCGGCCCGGCCCAGCGCAATGAAGACGCCCGACAGCTGCGGCGCGCTGGGCGTGCCCACGGCCAGCCGCGTCATCGGCAGGGACAGCGAGAAGATCAGCACGCCCAGCGTGCCGAGCCAAAGGCCTTTGGTGGTGGCGTTCATACCGTCAGCATCCATGCGGCGGTGAGCGCCAGCACCGCGGCCATGCCTCGGTTGAACCAGCGCAGGCGCGCGCCGCTGCCCCGCGGCCCGGCCAGCCAGTCGCGCAGCAGCGAGCCCACCAGCGCGTAACTCAGGGCGCTCACGAAGGTAAAGACCAGCAGCACCGGCAGCACGATGGCGAAGCGCGCGAGCGGGTGGCTGCGTCCGACGATCCAGCCGCCGATGATGGCCAGCGTCAGCATCCAGCCCTTGATGTTCATGAACTGCAGGCCCACGCCCTGCCAGAAGCTGACGTTCATGCGCGCGGCGTCGGCCTGCGCGGGGTGGGCGGTTTGCGTGAGCTTCCACGCCAGCCACAGCAGGTAGGCCACGCCCGCGATCTTCACGACCCAGCCCAGCAGCGGCAGGGCCAGCAGCAGCGCGCCCAGCCCGAGCGCGCACAGGCACAGGAGCACACCAAAGCCGATCGGGACCGCGCAGACAAAGGGCAGCGCGCGCCTGAGGCCCCGATTCGCCGCGAGCGCGGTGGCCAGCGTGGTGTTCGGCCCCGGCGTGAAGCTCATGGCGGTCGCCAGCACCAGCAGCGCGGTGAATTCGGTGGTGCTCATGGGGTATCCCGGCATGGCGGGGAAGTCAGGGCTTGCTTGGGCATGGATCTGACTCTATAGTCGATGCCAGTACACAATCAATACAGTTTTTGATTCAGATTCAGAAACTGTATGGCTTGCCGTGGCAGCACAGCGCCGCGGCACCGGCCACTGCAAGGGGTTCGCCATGCTGATGAAAGCCGCCGCCCAGTCCCTCACGGAGCAGCTCGCCATGCGCTTGGGCGAGCGCATCCGCAACCGCCTGCTGGTGCCGGGCGCGCGCCTGCCTTCGGTGCGCCAGTGCGCGCAGCAGCAGGGCGTGAGCCCGTCCACCGTGGTGGCGGCCTATGACCGTCTGCTGGCGCAAGGCCTGGTGGAGGCCCGCAAGAATCGCGGTTTTTTTGTGCGGGAAACGATGCAACCCGTTGCTGCACTGTCATTGATTGCTACCAATTCAGTAATTGACTCCAGAATGGCGGCCGGCGCCCCTGCCCCCCGCGCCCCGGTCAACGCCACCGCGCTGATCCGCGGCATGTTCCAGGGCAGCGGCGACAAGCCCCAGCCTGGCATGGGGGTGCTGCCGCCGCAGTGGCTGGAGACCACCTTCATGCCGGCCGCGGTGCGCCGCGTCACCGGCACGCGCGTGCTGCAGGATTTTTCGCTGCAATACGGCGAGCCCGCGGGCGACAGCGGCCTGCGCCAGTCGCTGTCCAAAAAGCTGGCCAGGTTCAACATGCAGGTGGCGCCGGGGCAAATCATCACCACGGTGGGCGCCACCCACGCGCTCGACATCGTGAGCCGCACGCTGCTGCGCCCCGGCGACCCCGTGATGGTGGAGGAGCCCGGCTGGGCGGTCGAGTTCGCGCGCCTCGCGGCGCTGGGCATGCGCGTGCTGCCGGTGCCGCGCCGCGCCGACGGGCCCGATCTGGCCGTGATGGCGAAGTATTGCGAGGCGCATGCGCCCAAACTGTTCGTCAGCGTCAGCGTGTTCCACAACCCGACCGGCTACTGCCTGGCGCCGGGCAGCGCGCACCGCGTGCTGCAGCTGGCGAATGCGTACAACTTCCATATCGTCGAGGACGACACGTACAGCCACCTCGCGCCCGAGTATGCGACCCGCCTGTGCGTGCTCGACGGACTGCAGCGCACGATTTACGTCAGCGGCTTTGCCAAGATCCTGGCGCCGAACTGGCGCATCGGTTTTCTGGCGGCGCCGCCCGAGCTGGTCGAGCCCTTGCTGGACACCAAGCTGCTGGCCACACTGACCACCCCGGCGCTGCTGGAGAAGGCGCTGGCCTGGTGCATCGACCAGGGCCAGTTGCGCCGCCATGCCGAGCGCATCCGCACCCGGCTCGATCTGGCGCGCGCGCGCAGCGTCAAATTGGCGCTGGCGCATGGCTGCAGCTTTGCGGCCGAGCCGGCGGGGCTGTTCGGCTGGGTCGAGACCGGTGTGGACACCGACGCGCTGTCGCAGCGCATGCTGGATGACGGCTACCTGCTCGCGCCCGGCGCGCTGTTCCACGCCAGTCGCCAGCCCAGCACGCTGATGCGCATCAACTTCGCGACGACGCAGGAGGTGGCGTTCTGGAAGGTGTTCGCGCGGCTGCGGGACGCGATGCACTGAAGACGCTGGCGTGGCGGTGGCGATACGCTTAGCGTGCTGCCACGCCAGCCCGCGAGGAAGGCAAGGACAAGGATCAGGCCGTCCCCGGCATCGACCCGAGAACCCAGCTTGCGGGTCCGCGCAATCGGCGCCAATCGGGCGCGTCCAAAGCGCCTACTGCCGACATGGGCAAAGGGATAACGCCGCAGTTTGACAACTCGAAGCGGCCCAACCATAGTCAGACCAAGCCAGAAACAAACAGGTACGAATAGCTGCAGCGCAGTTCCCGGCGTTCCCTGGTTCGGAGGATTTCCATGATTCTTCAGAATGTTGTCTGGGTCATTGCCCTGGTGGGCATGGGGTTGGTCGCGTTGGGTTTCCTCTACGTGATCAGTCAGACGGGCAAGCCGGCCGATGACGCGGCGACGCGCAAGGCCGCGCATACGTCCAACGTGCTGCGACGATGGCTGTTCGGCGCGTTGCTGATCATCTTCGTGGGCGTTACTTATGCCACTCTTCGTGCGTTCCCGATCGCGCCGCAGGATACGCCGCTGGATATCCACCAGGTGGTGGACGTGGTGGGGCGGCAGTGGGCGTGGGACATCCATCCGAGCACGGTGCATGCGGGCAGCCCGGTGGAATTTCGGGTCACCAGCGGAGACGTTAACCACGGCTTTGCGATCTATGCACCCGACGGCCGTATCGTGACCCAGGTGCAGGCGATGCCGGGCTTCACCAACAAGCTCGTGTACACGTTCACCGAGCCTGGCACCTACAAGGTGATGTGTCTTGAGTACTGTGGTGTCGCGCATGCCGTCATGACCTCCCAGATCACGGTGGTCGCGGCAAACGGGAGCTGATCATGGCCGCACTGACGATGTATCCGGACGACGAACGTCTCGACGGCGGGAACCGGGCCGTGTTCAATACCTACATCATCACGTCCGTGACGCTGTTCGTGCTGATGATGCTGCTGGGCCTGACCATGCGCATGGCGCAGGCCACCTGGCTGTCGGTGCGGCCCGACCTCTTCTACCGCTTTCTGTCGATGCACGGTGCCGGCATGGTCGGCACTGCGGCGCTGGCGACCACGGCAGTGATGTGGTTCTTCCTGCGCAAGTACGTGCAGCTGCATTTGTGGGCGTTCGTGACCAACTACGTGCTGTTCATGCTCGGTGCGTTGTGCATCATCTTCGCGATCTTTGTCGACCGCTATGGCGCGCTGTGGACGTTCCTGTATCCGTTGCCGGTGGACAGCAAGGGACTGTGGAGCCCGAATGCGGCGGCGCTGTTCATGGTGGGTTATCTGCTGATCGGCGTGGGCATGCTGGTGTTCTATCTGGACGCTGCGGTGGGTATCATCAAGGTGCACGGCAACCTCGGGCGCGCGCTGGGCCTGCAGTGGCTGTTCGGCGGCACCATCGACCCGAATCATCCGAAGGCCGTGGTGGCCAGCACCATGGTGATCATCGCCAACACGCTGGGCATCCTGGCGGGCGCGGTGGTGCTGGTGATGTGCCTGATCAATATCTTCTATCCCGCGATGGTGCTCAACGCGCTGGTGGTCAAGACGCTGATCTACTGGTTCGGCCACATGTACATCAACGCCACGATCTACATGGGCGTGATCGCCGTGTACGAACTGCTGCCACGCTATTCGGGCAAGCCCTACCCGATCTCGCGGCCGTTCCTGTGGTCGTGGGCTGTGAGCACGCTGTTCGTGATCATCGTGTTTCCGCATCACCTGATGATGGACTACGCCGAGCCACGCTGGTTTGTGACCATGGGCCAGGTGGTGTCCTGGGGTGCGGGATTCCCGGTGTTCCTGGTCACCATGTACGGTGCGCTCACCAACATCTACCGCTCGAACATGCGCTGGACCTTGCCCTCGCGGCTGATGATCCTGTCCATGTTCGGCTGGTCGGCGGGCATTGTGCCGGCCATCCTCGACGGCACCATTCGCATCAATGAGGTGATGCACAACACCCAGTGGGTGCCCGGGCACTTTCACTTCTACCTGCTGCTCGGGGTGCTGCCGATGGCGCTGGCCCTGATGTTCCACGTGACGGGGCGCCGCGCGGCCGCGCCGCCCAACACCAGCGCCGACCGGCTGGGGTTCCCCGTGTACCTGATCGGCGGCCTGATCTTCACGCTGGCTTTCCTCGCTGCCGGGCACGACAGTGTGGCGCGCAGGATGGCGACGCACCTGCCGGCGTGGCAGTACACGGACAAGATCGGTTCGATCGGCGCGATCCTGGTGGTGTTGGGCATGCTGTACTTCGCGATCCGCATCACAGCAGGCTTGCTCATGGCTGCCGCGCGCGAGGGTCCCGATGGCGGTGCTGCGAACGCTGCTCGCTAGCCTCGCCCTGCTGACGGCGGGTGTCTGGGTACTGGCTGGCGTCACGGATGGCTTTCGCGCCTTTACGACCGAGACCGCCCGCCGCATTGGCGTGCGTGAGCATCCACCCGCGGTTCCACCACTGCCGCTGCAGACCGCCGACGGCGGACGCACCAGTTTCGGAGCGTTGCGCGGGCGCTGGTTGCTGGTCGACTTCATCTATACCCGCTGCGAGACCTACTGTTCGGTGCAAGGCGGCGAGTTCGCACGTTTGCAGCGCCGGCTGGCCGGGCCGATCGCGTCCGGAAAGGTCGCGTTGCTGAGCGTCAGTTTCGATCCCGGGCACGACGAACCCGCCGCGCTGGCGGATTACCAGCGCCGCGGCGGCGACCTCGGTGCGGGCTGGATCGCGGCGCGGCCGCTGGATCACGCGGACCTGGCCACGCTGATGCGCGTGTTCGGCGTTATTGCCGTGCCGGACGGGCAGGAGGGATTCGTGCACAACGCCGCGATTGCCGTGGTGGATCCCGACAGCCGGCTGGTCGCCATATTGAACTGGGACGATCCCCGTGCTGCGGCCCGCTATGTCACTCGGCGGTTGACGCCATGAAGCGCGGCGTATCGAGTCATCTTTGCAGCGCTGGCGCGATCCTGTGGGCCGTGCTCGCCGCCCCGCCCGTGCGGCACGCACTCGAAGCGACGATGACCCTGCAGATGCTGGTCCAGATTCCGCTGCTGGCGCTGGCTGGCGGGTGGCTTGCGCTAGGCATGCCCGTGCGGCTCGGCCGCGCCCTGGCGCGCTGGAACGAAGGCGGGATCAGCGGGCTGTTGCTGGCCTCGCTATGCGGTGTGGTGTGGATGCTGCCTTTGGCGATGGATGCGGCGCTCGACAGTTCGCAGGTTGCGCTGGCGAAATTCCTGAGCGCGCCGCTGCTGGTCGGTGCACCCATCGCGCTCAGCTGGCCGCGTGCGGGATTCGTGGTGCGAGGCGTGGTTCTGCTCGAACTGATCGCAACCACGTTTCGCCTCGGATGGCTGTATCTCATCTCGCCGGTTCGCCTGTGCAGCAATTACCTGCTGGACGACCAGCAATTGCTGGGCAAGCTTCTTCTGACGGCCGGCTTCTTGATGGTCCTGATCCTCGTCTGGAAGCTGATGTGGGGGCATATCAATACCGGGCACGCGGATCGCCAGGCAACGCATCGGGCATGAGCGCGGCCCAATACCCGGCACGCTGATGCGCATCAACTTCGCGACGACGCAGGAGGTGGCGTTCTGGAAGGTGTTCGCGCGGCTGCGCGATGCGATGAAGCAGGCCCGCTGGTGTTCTTGGGCCGCCGGTTTATGCGGCGCTTCCCAGCGCTTCCCAGCGCTCCAGTGCGTTCATCAGCTCTTGCTCGATCTGCGCGTTGCGCGCATTGAGTTCGGCAGCGCGCGCGGCATCGCGCGTGTACAGGCTGCCGTCGGCCAGTTGTTCGGCAATCGCCTGCTGCTCGGCCTCGAGCGCGGCAATCAGCGCGGGCAGGCCGTCCAGTTCGCGCTGCTCCTTGTAGCTCAACTTCTTTATTGATAGCGCAGTGCGTATGTCTGCATTGGGCTTGACGGCGATTTGACTCTGCACCGGCGCGGGCGACACCTGCTGCGCCAGATCGCGTGTGCGTTTGGACTGCACCAGCCAGTCCTGCACGCTGCCCTCATATTCACGCCAAAAACCCGGCCGCGTGGGCTCGGCTTCGCACGCGATGATGCTGGTGACCACGTTGTCCAGGAAGCTGCGGTCGTGGCTGACCAGGAACACCGTGCCGTCGTAGTTCTGCAGCAGGTCCTCCAGCAATTCGAGCGTGTCGATGTCGAGGTCGTTGGTCGGCTCGTCGAGCACCAGCACATTCGCGGGGCGCGCAAACAGCCGTGCCAGCAGCAGCCGGTTGCGCTCGCCGCCCGACAGCGAGCGCACCGGCGAGTGGGCGCGCGCCGGCGAGAACAGGAAGTCGCCGAGGTAGCTCTTGACGTGCTTGCGCTGGTTGCCGATCTCGATCCATTCGCTGCCCGGACTGATGAAGTCTTCCAGCGTGGCATCCAGATCAAGCGTGTTGCGCATCTGGTCGAAATACGCCACCTGCAGGTTGCTGCCCTGGCGCAATTTGCCGCTGTCGGGGGCCAGTTCGCCCAGGATCAGCTTCAGCAGCGTGGTCTTGCCCGCGCCGTTCGGGCCCAGCAGGCCCACCTTGTCGCCGCGCAGGATGGTGGCGCTGAAATCCTTCACGATGATCTTGTCGCCGAACGCCTTGCCGACCTGGCTTAGCTCGGCCACGATTTTCCCGCTGGACTGGCCGGTCGCGACGTCCAGGTTCACGCTGCCCAGCGCCTCGCGCCGTGCCGCACGACTCGCGCGCAGCGCCTGCAGCCGCGCGATGCGGCCCTGGGCGCGCGTGCGGCGTGCCTCCACGCCCTTGCGGATCCAGACTTCTTCCTGCGCCAGCAGCTTGTCGGCCTTGGCATTGATGACGGCTTCCTGCGCCAGTTGCTCCTCCTTCTGCAGCAGGTACTGGCCGAAATTGCCGGGGTACGAGCGCAACTGGCCGCGGTCCAGTTCGACGATGCGGGTCGCGACACGGTCCAGAAAGGTCCTGTCGTGGGTGATGGTCACGATGCTGCCCTTGAAGTCGACCAGCAGATCCTCCAGCCATTCGATCGAATCCAGGTCCAGGTGATTCGTCGGCTCGTCGAGCAGCAGCACATCGGGCTTGGCCACCAGCGCCTGCGCCAGCGCCACGCGTTTGCGGGTGCCGCCCGACAGGGTGCCGATCATGGCCTGCGGGTCCAGGTGCAGGCGGTGCAGGGTTTCTTCCACGCGCTGCTCCCAGTTCCAGGCGTCAAAGGCCTCGATCTGTGACTGCAGCGCATCCAGGTCGGCCCCGTCCGCGCCCGATAAATATTGCTCGCGCACGGCGATCACCGTTGCAAGTCCTGCGCTGGTTGCTACGAATACAGTAGCGTCCGGGTCAAGCACTGGCTCCTGTGCGACCAGGGCGACGCGCAGACCCTGCTGCACCTGCAGTGTGCCGTCGTCGGGCTTTTCGAGCCCGCCCAGGATCTTGAGCAGCGAGGACTTGCCCGCGCCGTTGCGCCCGATCAGGCCCACGCGTTCCGCGGATTCCAGGGAAAAGCCGGCTTTATCGAGCAGTGCGACGTGTCCAAAGGCCAGTTGGGCGTCGAGAAGGGTAATGAGTGCCATGTGGGCAGGGATTATCCTGCCCGTGCATCGGGAGGCTGCTCTATCGCGCGAGCCGCTGCGGCTCTATAGTGTGTCGGCGCACCGGCGATGTGCCCCGCCTGTCAAGGAGATTTTGTGGAACTGCAAATCAACGGTCGCCCCGTTCAGGTCGATGCCGAACCCGACATGCCCCTGCTGTGGGTGTTGCGCGACATGCTGAGCCTGACCGGTACCAAATTCGGCTGCGGCGTGGCGGCCTGCGGCGCCTGCACTGTGCACATCGACGGCCAGGCCGTGCGTTCGTGCGTGCTGCCGGTGTCCGCGCTGGCGGGCAAACACATCCAGACCATCGAGGCGCTGGGCACGCCAGAGCAGCCGCATCCGCTGCAAGCCGCGTGGATGGCCGAGCAGGTGCCGCAATGCGGCTACTGCCAAAGCGGCATGCTGATGGCCGCCGCGGCGCTGCTCGCGGCCAAGCCGCATCCCACCGACGCCGACATTGACGAAACCATGACCAACATCTGCCGTTGCGGCACCTACCAGCGCGTGCGGGCCGCCATTCATCGCGCGGCCGGAGATGTCCCGCCGAAACAGGCTGCTGCGGGTCCGCGCCAGACCTCCGTGGCGGGTGCCGGGAGCCGCGCATGAGGCGCCGCACCTGGCTGCTCAGCGCCGCGGGCGGCGCCGGTGCGCTGCTGGTCGGCTGGAGCATCCTGCCCGCGCGCTCGCGCCTGGGCGCGCCGGATCTGATGCGGTTGGGCCCGGGTGACGTGGAGCTGAACGGCTGGATCACGATCGCGGCCGACGGCAGCGTGGTGGTCGCGATGGCCCGCAGCGAGATGGGGCAGGGCGTTTACACGGCGCTGCCGATGCTGGCGGCGGAAGAGCTCGATGTGCCTTTGAGCCACGTGCGCATCGAACAGGCGGGCTTTGCTTCGATCTACGGCAATGTCGCGATGCTGGAGGAAAGCCTGCCGTTCCATCCGAACGAGCTGGCGCCCGACGCCCAGCCCTTCAAGGTCCGGGCCGCGCGCTGGATGGTGGGCAAGGTGGCGCGTGAACTGGGGATCAACGCCACCGGCGGCTCGTCCAGCGTGGCCGATCTTTGGGACGTGCTGCGCATGGCGGCGGCCTCGGCACGCTCGAGCCTGCTGGGGGCCGCAGCGCAGCAATGGAAGCTGCCGCTGGCCGAGCTATCGGTCAAGGATGGGGTGGTGTCGCATCCGTCGGGCAAGTCCGCCCACTATGGCGAATTGGCAAAATTCGCGTCTGCGACGCCGCCAGGGGACGTCACGCTGAAGGCCCGCAAGGACTTGACGCTGATTGGCCAGCCCGCGCCGCGACTCGATGTGCCCGCCAAGGTGAATGGCAGCGCCCGCTTCGGACTCGACACGCGTCTGCCGGGTCTGCTGTACGCCGCCGTCCGGCTGTGCCCGATGCTGGGTGGCACGGGCGAGTCGGTGAATGGCAGCGCCGCTTTGGCGCTGCCCGGGGTGCAGCTACTGGTGCCGTTGCCTGCGTATGCCGGTTCGACCGCCGGATTCGCCGTGGTGGGCAAGACCACCTGGCACGCACGTCAGGGCGCCCGGGCGGTGCAAGTGTCCTGGCAGCAACGCCCCGAGGGTGCGCTTGATTCGACACAGATCGAGGGCCGGCTCAGGACCGCGCTCGAGACAGAAAAGGGCACCACGTTTTACAGCCTCGGCGATATCGACGCGGCGGAAGCGCGGGCGGCGCAGCTGGTGCAGGCGTCCTACCACGCGCCTTATCTGGCGCACGCCACGATGGAGCCGATGAACTGCACCGCGCAGGTGCAGGGCGGCAAGGTCGAAGTCTGGGCGCCTACGCAGGCGCCGGCCATGGCGCGCGCGATTGCGGCGAAGGTGGCGGGTGTGTCGCCCGACGATGTCACACTGCACGTGACCCTGCTGGGCGGCGGCTTTGGCCGCCGGCTGGAGGTCGACTATGTGGCGCAGGCCGTGCGCGTGGCGATGGCGTGCGGCGGCCACCCGGTGCAGCTTGCGTGGTCGCGCGAGGAGGACACGACGCACGACTTTTACCGGCCCATGAACGTGGCCAATCTGCGGGCGGCCCTGGATGGGCAGGGGCGGGTCCAAAGCCTGCGCATCCACTCGGCCGGCGATGCGATCACGCCGCGCTGGATGAAGCGCACGCTGCCGGCCCTGGCCGGGCCGTTCGATCTGCCCGACAAGACGACGGATGAGGGCCTGTTCGACCAGCCCTATGGCTTTGCGCATCAGCACATGGCGCATGTGGCCACGCGTATGGGCGTGCCGGTCGGCTACTGGCGTTCCGTGGGGCATTCGCACAATGCTTTTTTCATCGAGAGCTTCATGGACGAGCTCGCGGTGCAGACGCGCCAGGACCCGGTCGAGTTCCGGCGCGGCTTGCTGCAGCAGGCGCCCCGGCATCGGGCGGTGCTGAACCTGGCCGCGGCCAAGGCCGGCTGGGGCGGCGCGCTCGCGGCGGGGCGCGCGCGCGGTGTCGCGCTGCACGAGTCCTTCGGCTCTATCGTGGCGCAGGTGGTCGAGGTGTCGCTGCAGGATGGCCTGCCGCGCGTGCATCGCGTCGTCTGCGCCGTTGACTGCGGCACGGTCGTCAACCCCGACATCGTGATGCAGCAGGTGGAGGGTGCGGTGATTTTCGGTTTGACGGCGGCGCTGTTCAGCGCTATCGATATCGAGGCGGGGCGCGTTCGGCAGCGCAATTTCCCGGACTATCCCATGGTGAAGCTGGCGCAGGCGCCGCAAGTGGAAACCTGGATCGTGCCCAGCGAGCGCCCCCCCGGCGGGGTCGGTGAGATCGGCGTGCCGCCGCTGGCGCCGGCGGTGGGCAATGCATTGTTTCTGCTCACGGGCAAACGCCATCGGTCGCTGCCGTTGCGGATGGCTTAGTCGCCGCGGCCCGCCAGGAGAGCCGGCTTGCGCTGGCCTGCACGAAAAGCGCGCGACCCGCGCTTTCCATGCTATAGTTGCCGGCTCCGCACAACCGACGCAGCAATGCATGGACGGTCCCGCGCGGAGATAGTGAAGTAAATTCCTTGAGGTTTGACCGAGGTGAGAAATCCGGTATAGAATTCAAGGCTTCGCTAAACGCACTTGGCAGATCAGGCCAGCGACTGGATTGATCTGCAGATGCGGTGGTGACGAGGGTAAAAGTTTTGTTTTGTTGACCGGGTTGCAAAAAACGGTATATAATTCGAGGCTCTGCTGATCACAGCAAACGCAAGGCGACAGCGCCTTGCAAGGTTCGTTAAAAACATACAGCCGATAAGCGTGGGCGTTTGAAGGCGATTGCCAAGTTCTTCGGAACCAAGTCTTGATTGACTTGCAAACGCTCATGAGAATAGAAGTGAAGTTCACTTCAATTCCGTTTTTATGAGTTGCTCGAAAGAGCAAAAAATTCAAGATCGAACTATAGAGTTTGATCCTGGCTCAGATTGAACGCTGGCGGCATGCCTTACACATGCAAGTCGAACGGCAGCACGGGAGCAATCCTGGTGGCGAGTGGCGAACGG
>SCRU01000063.1 GCA_004323695.1 Burkholderiaceae bacterium | reverse complement strand
GGCTCGACGGCGCCGACGCCAGGACCCTGCGTGACACGCTGGACAAGCTCAAGGACAAGCTCAAGACCGCGGCCATCGTGCTCGCCACGGTGGACGGCGACAAGGTGCAGATCGCGGCTGGTGTCACGGCCGACAGCATGGGCCGCGTGAAGGCCGGCGAACTTGTCAACTTCGTCGCCAGCCAAGTGGGCGGCAAGGGCGGCGGCAAGCCCGACCTGGCGATGGCCGGCGGCACCCAGCCGGCCGCGCTGGCAGGCGCGCTGGCGAGCGTGCCCGCCTGGGTTGCGGGTAAGCTTTGATGGACTATTAAATTAATAGCTGAATATCTATATGGGCAAACGACCATGGCGGGATTTGATTGACAATTCGCCGGCGCGGCGGCGTTTCCTGGCGCAACTGGCCGTGCTGGCGGCGGCCGGCAGCGCGCCGGTGTGGGCGAAGGATTTCGAAGTGTCGCGTTGGCCCGCGGGCGAACCCATGCCCGCGTTGCGGGCCACCGACCTGAGCGGCAAGACGTGGCGCCTGGCGGACCTGCGCGGGCGCGCGGTGCTGCTCAATTTCTGGGCCAGCTGGTGCCCGCCGTGCCGGGCCGAGATGCCTTCGCTGCAGGACATGGCCGCGTTCTACGGGCCCGACAAGATCATCGTGCTGGCCATCAATTTCAAGGAGTCGCAGGGCACGGCGGCGCGGTTTGCGCGGGCCTCGGCACTCACGCTGCCGGTGCTGCTGGACCCGCACGGCGACATCGCGCGCCAGTGGGGTGTGCATGTGTTTCCCACCACGGTGCTGATCGATGCCGCGGGACGGCCCAGCGCCGTGGTGCGGGGCGAGGTCGACTGGACCGGCCAGGGTGGCGAGCAACTGGTCACGCCGCTGCTGCCCACGGCGTCGCCCCCGCCTGCGCTGCGCACGTGAGCTCGGTTCGCCGAGGGCGAGCGCCCTACCGCTGCCTGGGCGCGGTTTTTGAAAAATGCCGCAGCAGCAGGTCGCCGCTTCAGCGCGAAACAGGTCGAGGCTTGAGCACTATGCCCCGGGCAGGCCTGCCAGCTGCAACCGGCGTGTGGTCTCGAATCGCCGTGCCTGCCTGGTGACGGGATCGGTGAAGGCGATGGAGCGGGCCAGCAGTTGCAGCGGGCGGCTGAAGTCGTCGTCGGCCACCTCCACCAGGCCGGGGTAGAAGCGGTCGTTCACGATCGGGATTCCCAGCGCGGCCATGTGCACGCGCAACTGGTGCTTGCGGCCCGTCACGGGTGTCAGGCGGTAACGCGCCAGCGCGCCGCGCACCTCCAGCAGCTCGATGCGGGTTTCGGCGTTGGGCTCTCCGGCCGCTTCGCGCAGCCGGAAAAATGGCGTGCCGTCCACAATGCGGCTGCGCCGCACGCAGGGCAGCGCCAGGTCGGCGCGCCAGGGCGCAATGGCTTCGTACTGCTTGGTGATTTCGCGCCGGCGAAACAGCGCGTGGTACGCATCGCGCGTGGACGGCTGGATCGAGAACACCACCACGCCGGCCGTGTCCAGATCAATCCGGTGGATCGGCTGCAGCGTGGCGATGCCAAGTTTGCGCTTCAGGCGCACCAGCAGGGTTTCCTGCAGATAGCGCCCGGCCGGCGTCACCGGCAGGAAATGCGGCTTGTCGACCACGACCAGATGCGCGTCGCGGTAGAGCACGATCTCCTCGAACGGGATGCGCGGCTCATGCGCCAGCTCGCGGTAGTAGTACACCCGCAGCGGGCCCTGATACGGTCGCTCGGGCGTCACCGGCACGCCGTGCTCGTCCACCACCAGGCCCTCGCGCATGCGCTGCAACCACACGGCGCGGGCGATCGCGGGAAAGCGCTGCACCAGAAAGTCGGTGATGGTGGGCCAATCGCGCGCGGCGCCGGATGGCAGGCCGACGCAGCTCGGGCCGACGCCGTTGCGCGTCGGGGGCACGGCGGATTCAGGGGGCGTGTTCACTGGGTACCTTCGTGCTGCGCACTGCGGTGCGAGCTGGCTTGGGGCCGTCCGGCGCAGCGCTCACACCCGCTCGAACACCAGGTCCCACACGCCATGCCCGAGCTTGAGGCCGCGGTTCTCGAACTTGGTCAGCGGGCGGTAGTCGGGCTTGGGCGCGAAGCCGCCGTGGTGGTCGCCCGCCGTGTTTTTCAGGCGCGGCTCGGCGCGCAGGACGTCCAGGATCTGTTCGGCATAGGGTTGCCAGTCGGTCGCGCAATGCAGGTAGCCGCCGGGCTTCAGGCGCACGGCCAGCCTGGCCGCCAGCGGGGTCTGGATCAACCGGCGCTTGTTATGCCGCTTCTTGTGCCACGGGTCGGGAAAGAAGATGTGGATGCCCGCCAGGCTTTGCGGCGCCAGCATCTGGTCGATGACCTCAACCGCGTCGTGCGCCACGATGCGGATGTTGCTCAGGTGCTGTTCGTCGATGCGTTTGAGCAGGGCGCCCACGCCGGGCGGGTGTACCTCGCAGCACAGGAAATTCTTCCCCGGCATCAGAACCGCGATGTGCGCGGTGGCCTCGCCCATGCCGAAACCGATCTCCAGGATGGTCGGCGCGCTGCGGCCGAAGGCGGCATCCAGGTCAAGGGTCTGCGCCGAATACGGCAGCAGATACGCCGGCCCCAGATCCTCCAGCGCCCTGGCCTGGCCGGTCGTGGTGCGGCCGGCCCGGCGCACGAAGCTGCGGATGCTTCTGGGCAAAGGTGCGCCTGGCGCAGGAGAGGGAGCGGGGGCGGTGGTCATGAGGAGTCAGAATTGTAGAGATGGCGCCATGCGCTCACCCACGCGGCCAGTGCTTCGGCGACGCTGCCGGTCTGCGGTGGCAGGCCCAGCACGGCCGCCGCCGCGACCAGCGCCTGGAGGCTGCGGGCGCTGCTGGTCGTATCGATCGCCCGCGCGCCGTTTTGCTTGGACAGTTTGTCGCCGTTCGCGCCGCGCACCAGCGGCGTATGCAGGTAGGCCGGCGTGGGCAGCCTGAGCGCGCGCTGCAGCAGCATCTGGCGCGGCGTGTTGTCGGCCAGATCCGCGCCGCGCACCACATGGGTGATGCCTTGCGCCGCATCGTCCACCACCACCGCGAGCTGGTAAGCCCACAGGCCGTCGGCGCGTTTGAGCACGAAGTCGCCGACCTGCGCGGCCACGTCCTGCTGCTGCGCGCCGAGCCATCGGTCCTGCCACGTGACGAGGGGATTTACTACTTTTTCAATAGCTGACTTGTTATATCCATCAACGGCTTGAAGCTCTTTCTCTTGACGGTTTTGCGTCAGGAAGCGCCAGGCGCGTGCGCGCCGGCCGTGCAGGCCGTCGCGGCAGGTGCCCGGATAGACCAGTTCGGCATGGCGCGGGCGCCGGATGCCGCGCACGGCCAGCGCGTCCTCGATGTCCTTGCGCGAGCAGGCACAGGGGTAGGCCTGGCCCGCGGCGATCAGGGTGTCGAGCGCGCGCTGGTAGCAATCTGTGCGCCGTGACTGGATCATCACCGGCTCGTCGGGGGTCAACCCGCAGGCCGCGAGCTGCGCCAGGATGATGCGGTCCGCGCCGGCGACGCAGCGCGGCGTGTCCACGTCCTCGATGCGTACCAGCCAGCGTCCGGCGTGCGCGCGCGCGTCCAGCCAGCTCGCCAGCGCGGCCACCAGAGAGCCCGCATGCAGCGGCCCGGTTGGAGACGGCGCGAACCGGCCAACATAAGCCGTCGTCATGCCGCTGCTCCGCGTCACGCCATGGACAGCGCCAGCTCCAGCCCGGACACAAACGCGTCTTCCACGCGATGCCCGATCAGGTAGTCGCCGCACAATCCGAGGCGTGCCCTGGCGTCCCACACATGGGTTTTGCCCAGCGGCTTGAGGGTCTGCGCATCGCGCCAAAGGTACACCTCGGCATGCGCGGGCTCGGTGCGGATCCCGGTGATCTCGGCAAATGCCTTCTGCAGCTTGGCTTGCACGCGCGGCGCGTCGTCTTCCAGGTGTTCGTGCGACCAGGCGTCGCTGGCCTGCACGGTCCAGCGCTCAATCGCGCCGCGCCCTGGCTTGGACGACTCGCGCGCGAGCCAGGCAATGCGGTGGTGTGTGCTGCGCGCCGCGTTCCACTGCGGGCCGAGGTGTGCGGGTTGCACCGCCTGCGGAAACGCCAGCATCAGCGTCCAGCACGGGGCGACGCGTACTTCGGCGAGCTGCGTCGCGAGCGCCGGGCACTGCTCCGAATCCTGCAACAACTCGCGCGCATGCGCCGCGGGCACAGCCAGCACCACGGCATCGAAGGCCGAGTACACATGCTGCGAATCCTGGACGCCTTTGGTGTGCAGTTGCCACTTTTGAGTGTTCAGCGGATCGGGCTCGATGCGCGTGACCCGCGTCTGCAGCTCCACGCTGCCGGCTTCGCGCAGGGGCAGCGCCCACTGGCCGGCCAGCGCGCTCATGGCGGGCGCCGGCAC
>SCRU01000062.1 GCA_004323695.1 Burkholderiaceae bacterium | reverse complement strand
GGTGCCCAGGAACACGTCCTTGAACTGCACCATGCCCGAGTTGGTGAACATCAGCGTCGGGTCGTTCGCCGGGACCAGCGGGCTCGACGGCACCACGGTGTGCCCCTTGGACGCGAAGAAATCGAGAAAGGTCTTGCGGATGTCGGCAACGGTAAATGTGGGGGTGCTCATTTTTTTGGAGTAAATCGTCACACGGACGGCCCGTGCGGTCCGCTGATCGGTGCATAGCTTGAAATAACCCTTGATTATAAGTTTGGGGGCATGCCCGCCACGCGGCAACCGGCTCGACTACGCGTTATGCTCCAAGGCTGTCACTGCATCGACCCTGCCCTGGAACCGTGACAGTCCCGGGGCGGTCACGCCTATTTCAGGAGAATCCATGGACATGAAAACATCTCCCCTCTCGCTGCTGAAAGACCCGAGTCTTCTCAAGACCGACGCCCTGATCCATGGCCAGTGGGTCAAGGGCGCCTCGCGCTTTGACGTGCACGACCCGGCCACCGGGCTCAAGCTGGCCGACGTGGCCAACCTCGGCCCAAAGGACGCCGAGGCCGCGATCGCCGCCGCCAATGCGGCCTGGCCGGCCTGGCGCAACCAGACCGCCAAGCAGCGCCACGCGGTGCTGATGAAGTGGTTCCAGCTGCTGATGGCGAACCAGGAGGATCTGGCCACGCTGATGACCGCCGAGCAGGGCAAGCCGCTGGCCGAGGCGCGCGGTGAGGTCGCGTACGGCGCGAGCTTCGTTGAATGGTTCGCGGAAGAAGCCAAGCGCATCAACGGCGAGACGCTGGCGCAGTACGACAACAACCGCCGCGTGCTGGTGCTGCGCCAGCCGATCGGCGTGTGCGCGGCGATCACGCCGTGGAACTTCCCGCTCGCAATGATCACGCGCAAGGTCGCGCCCGCTCTGGCGGCCGGCTGCACCGTGGTCATCAAACCCGCCGAGCTGACGCCGCTGACCGCGCTGGCGGCCGCCGAACTCGCGCAGCGCGCCGGCATGCCCCCCGGCGTGCTCAACATGCTGTCGGCCGACGGCGCGAACAGCATAGCGATCGGCAAGGCGCTTTGCGCCAGCGACGTGGTGCGGCACCTCTCGTTCACCGGCTCCACCGAGGTGGGGCGCATCCTGATGGCGCAGAGCGCGCCCACCATCAAGAAGCTGTCGCTGGAGCTCGGCGGCAATGCGCCCTTCATCGTGTTCGACGACGCCGACATCGACAGCGCGGTGGAAGGCGCAATCGCGAGCAAATACCGCAACGCTGGCCAGACCTGCGTGTGTTCGAACCGCCTCTATGTGCAGGACGGCGTGTACGACGAGTTCGTCCGCAAATTCTCCGCCCGCGTGCGCCAGCTCAAGGTGGGCAACGGCTTCGAGGACGGCGTCGTGCAGGGCCCGCTGATCGAGGATGCCGCCGTGGACAAGGTGGCGCGCCATGTGGCCGATGCGGTGGCCAAGGGCGGCAAGGTCCAGGTCGGAGGGCACAAACTGCAGGGACAGTTCTTCGAGCCCACGGTGATCTCGGAAGCCACGGCCGACATGCTGTGCGCGCGCGAGGAGACTTTTGGCCCGTTCGCGCCGGTGTTCCGCTTCAAGGCCGAGCAGGAAGCCATCGACGCGGCCAATCGGACCGAGTTCGGTCTGGCCAGCTATTTCTACAGCCGCGACGTGGGCCGCATTTTCCGCGTGGCCGAAGCGCTCGAGTACGGCATGGTGGGTATCAACGCCGGCGCGATTTCCACCGAGCACGTACCGTTCGGCGGCGTCAAGCAGTCGGGCCTGGGCCGGGAAGGCTCCAGCCACGGGATGGAAGAGTATGTCGAGATGAAGTACCTGTGCCTGGGTGACATCCTGAAATAGTCAAACCGGGGACGTTCATTTGAAGCAATCGGGCACGAAGCGGATATTCGCCGCGTCGTTTCCCGACATCAGCGGTAGTGGTGGTCCGTAATATCAAGTGTCTTCAACGCGCGTAGGTTGGGTTGCGCAGTTGCTCGACCATTGCTGCCAATTGCGGGCCGAAAACCTTGTCGATGCCATTTCGCTTCAGACGGTTGATGGGAACGACACAATTGAACACCAGGAGCTCCCCGTCAATGGGTCGGCCCATGGGAACACCGACGGCGTGAAAGTCGGGGTGCTGCTCGCCAAGACCGCTGCAAAACCCCTTTCGCGCAAACTCGTCATGAACCTGGAGCAATGGGACCTTGCAGCGAGCCCATGTGGATGGTGTTCGAATTCGAATAGCGTTCAACAGGGATTCCCGTGTTGCCACGTCGCAGCCCGCAAGAAAGGCGTGGCCAATCGCCGTTGATGCGATGGGAAAGTGCAAGCCGATATCGGAGTACTGGATTGAGTTTCTGGTGTCCGAGCGGCTGGTCTCGACATAAATGATACTCAGGCGATCCCTGATTCCCATCGACACCGAACATTGCAACGACTGTGCTAGTTCGTTCATCAAGGGGCGCGCCACCTGGCGAAACGCGATCGACGCCAGCAAGGGATAACCGAGCGAGATCACGGCTGGCGCCAATCGGTAGCGGCCTGTCACGGCATCGCTGCGCAGATAGCCGAGCTTGCACAGGGTGTACGTGTAGCGCGAGATGGTGGGACGTGACAGGCCGGTGCGCTCGGCCAGTTCATTGTTGCCCAGCGTCGGCTTGACCGGCGTGAAACAGCGCAGGATTTCCAGGCCATTGGCCAACGTGCTGGCGAATTGACGGTCCTCCGGTGCAGGCACATTCCCCGCTTGATATTCCTGCTCGCCTGGCTCCTGATCCAACTCGTAGGCGCCGAATCCGCGAGTGCTCACGCTTGCTCCTCATCTGTTGGCCTGGATGCCAAACCGGGCCGTATTCAGCATATCTGAACGTAGTTTTGCATAGCCAAACGGCTGCATTGTAAAGCCTTGATCTCCATCAATACTTCGCCGGCCGGAATGGCATCCATAGAGACAAACCATGACGACAACCACCACCACCGATTCATTGGCCACCTGGGTGTGCCTGGTCTGCGGTTGGTGTTACGACGAACGCGTGGGGGATATTGCAGGTGGCATCGCGCCAGGAACACCTTGGGGCGAGGTGCCAGATAACTGGCTCTGTCCTGACTGCGGTGTAAGCAAGGCTGAATTTGAGATGGTGCAAATCTAACTCAGGAAACCATATGCTAAACAGAGAAGACAATGAACTGCTGACCCGGACCGGCGCCGACACCCCCATGGGGCAGTTGGTGCGGCGTTTCTGGATACCGGTGTTGCTGTCGGCCGAACTGGCCGAGCCCGACTGTCCGCCCAAGAAGGTCAAGGTGATGGGCGAGGACCTGCTGGCATTTCGCGACACCACTGGACGCGTTGGATTGGTGGAGCCGACCTGTCCGCACCGTGGCGCGAATCTTTACTTCGGACGCAATGAAGAGTGCGGCCTGCGCTGCGTGTTTCACGGTCTGAAGTTCGACGTAGACGGTAACTGTGTCGATACAGCCTGCACCACGCGGTGTGTCGGCAACCGGGCATGCAATCGACTCCCGGTCAAGAAACCCAGCAGCGCGGCCGGCAGCAATGTTGCCGCCAATGGCAGCAGCCCAGCTTGACCATAGAAGCCGCTTCCCCAAAAAAGCACCAACCGCGCCACCGCAGTGCAAAGGATCAGAACGCCGATGCTGGAGCGCAGCACCGCCTTGTCGCCAAGACGACGCGCCAGATAGATGGTATAGATCGGTCCGCCAGTGCCATACAACGCCGTGAAGGCGCCACCCACGATGCCAGTCGGCAGCGCCCAACGCTCCGACGTAGGCCGCAGGGGCAGCCGAATCAGCAAGCTCCAGCAGGCATTGACCAACACAAAGGTGCTAAGTAGCAGCAGCAGCCAGCGCTCACACGTTCAACCGCGGTGCTGACCAAAGTCCAGGCCAAGTCCTGGTCGGGGTCCAGTCGAAGTTCACCATCTTCTTGCCGTCCGAGGGTCGAAGGAAGTGAACTTGGTCGGCCGCGAGCGACAGCATGACCTGACGGGGCTGCCAAGCTTGCGAATGCAAGCAAAGATCAATCGGATCGCCTTCTGCGGGCGCAAGTCCTGATCGAACCCAGGCCAGTCTTCCGATGCCAGATATAAGCGTTGTACGCGCCGCTTGGATTTTCCCAAATTGACCACGCCGCCCTGACTGTCGTGCCAGCGCAATTCGCCGGTGTGACGGCCTTTGTGCCGTGCACCGAACACCTCTCCTACATTGCGTAGATGTTGGTCAAAACTAAAATTGAATCCTTCAAGAGATCAATCTGGCGTTCGATACTCAGGTAGATTCGGCTTGCGAGCAAGATATGTGAACACGAGTTGGAGGAGAAAATTGAATGCTGTACCGTGAAGTCAAACGCAGGCTTATCGTTGATATCGAATCCGGCGCCGTGCTGCCCGGGGGCGCCTTGCCCAACGAAAGTGCGCTGGCGCGCCGCTTTGAGGTCTCAATAGGCACCGTGCGTCGGGCTGTCGATGAGTTGGTGGCAGACCACATTTTGATGCGCCAACAGGGTCGTGGCACCTTTGTCAGGCGGCTCGACAAAGCTCGCTTCATGTTTCAGTTCTTCAAGATCGAAGGGTGCGACGGCGCACGTGAGTTCCCCCAGGTGCGGCTACATGCCTTCAGCAAGGCCCGCGCCACGCCCGAAGAGGCCCATATACTGGGCTTGCGCGGCGCAGCCTCCGTGTTTCGCATCGACAATGTGCTGTCGCTAAAGGGCAGAACAGTGATTCACGACCGCATCGCCATCGATGCCGACCTGTTCGTTGGGCTAACCAGGCAGACATTCGGCCAGCGTAGCGGGACCATCTATGAGCTTTATCAGACCGGGTTTGGCGTGACAGTAGTGGGCGCGGACGAAAAGGTACGGGCCGAGTCGGTTGACGACGTCAGTGCGAAAATTTTGGATCTTCCACAGGGCACGCCCGTGCTGAGAATCAAACGCGTTGCGCGTACGTTCGACCAGAAGCCTGTTGAGCTCCGTATTTCGATTGTTGACAGCCGGGAGTTTGAATACGTCTCGTCAATGCGTGAGCACGCATAAGCCCGATGACGGGAACACGATGAATCCATTGGCTGGTGAGGCACGCGCATTCGCGCATTCGCTCGCGCTTGACGCGATGGTCCTACTGCGCATGTCCATTGGACTGCCAATGCCAGTGATACACAAGTCGCCGGGCGACTTCGCCAGTTCGCTCGATACGCGTATTGAAAACCATTTGCGCGAGCGGATTGCGCGGGAGTTTCCCGACCATGCCTTCTTGCGAGAGGAATCCGGTGGTACCGTGGCAGGCACGGACTGCGCTGTGCCCCTTTGGGTCGTCGATCCGATCGATGGCAGCGTCAACTTTGTGCGCGGGTACCCACAGTACTGTGTTTCGATCGCGTTGGTCGATCAAGGCGAACCGATCGCTGCTTGCATCGCTGATCCTTGTCGCGGTGAGGTATTTACCGCTGCCACAGAATTGGGCTCTGCGATTAATGGCCGACCGCTGGTGGCAGCCGCCACCCTGGACCTGCACCAGGCCATCGCCGCGACCGTATTCCCAAAGCCAAATGCAATCTTCATGAACAGCTATTTGGCGCGCTTTGGCGCCGTCGTCACCCAAGTGGCCGGCGTGCGGCGCGCGGGCAGTATGGCGCTGGAGTCGGCCTATCTTGCCGCAGGACGTGTGGATGCTTTTTGGCAGCGTGGCATGGGCGCTTGGGATGCGGCCGCTGGAGTGTTGCTGGTTCGCGAGTCGGGCGGTGAGGTGTTCACACTCGACGGACTCCCCTGGAGTCAGTCTCAAGAAGTCTGCGCAGCGGCGCCAGGAGTGGTCCTCGCCTGGAAAGCGCTGTTGGCTGATAGTTAGGTCGGCGTTTGGGGCGCCTCGCGCAAATCCGCGCGCACGGGGCCGGTCGATTGCCTTACGATGAGGGCAACGTCAACCTTCGTGCTATGGGGAAACGGCACTCCCGTAATCGCCGCGATCAAGCGGTCCGCAGCTATGGACCACATCTCCTCGGTTGGCACCCTCACGGTGGTCAGTGCAGGCTGCAGGTGGCGCGCCATTTCAAGATCGTCAAAGCCCAAAATGGAGACGTCGCGGGGGATCTCCAGGCCCAGGCATGCGGCTTCGAGCATCGCGCCGAAAGCAAGCACATCGTTGCCGCAGACGACTGCGGTGGGTACCGGTCTCTGTGCCATCAGCTCGCGCAGTCCCGTGCGAGCCTCGGCCAGGCCGTAAGCGCGTTCGACCAGCCGTTCGGGTGTCAATTCGATGCCGACGGAGGCCAAGGCTTGACGGACCCCCTCGACCCGATGAGTCGCCCGATCATTGTTTTGCATCACGCCAGCAAGCATCGCAATATGCCGATGCCCTAGATCGATGAGGTACTGTGCTGCTTGTCGGCTGGCTTCGATATTGTCGAAGCCAACGCTGATGCAGTCATCGCCAGGGTGGTAAATCATCAAGTGAACGCATGGCACCCGGCGCTGATGCAAAAAGCGTAATAGTTCAGGATGATGTTGTAGTCCGCACAATGCCAGCCCGTCGGCGCCACGCGTCACGAGATTGATTGCTTGGCGCATCTCGTTGGCCGGGTCGTATCCACTTGTCGCAAGAAGCAGCTGGGTGTCCGACGCGGCCAATCGCCTTTGAAACGCTTCAATGGCGTTTGCAAAAATTGCATTGTCAACGGTCGGGAAAATCGCACCCACGGTACCCGATCTGCGCAGCATCAGGGCGCGGGCGCCCGCGTCGGGCACGTAGCCGAGTTGCGCTATGACGCGAGCGACCGTCTTGCGCAGCGAATCACTCACCGAGTCGGGACGGCTTAGAACACGGGACACCGTCGCGGTAGATACATCTGCCAGGCGAGCGACATCCGCCATTGTTGGGTTTTTCGATTGTCTTGGGAGCATATTGGAAGTTAATGTACGCGATTGCAGGAAATCCGCTTCAAGATGTCTCACGCGCGTAGGGAAAACACCTACGACTTGCATTCTCCCAGTGCTTGATCGTTACTAGAGAGGCAGGCACAATGAAAGCGCTTACACAATCAAGATGGAAAAATTATCGTGACAGCATCCCAAGTGGCTCGTTCCGCCGTCGCGGCTACAACTCGACGCAACGCATCGGTAGCGTCAATATGGCGCGGCATGATCCTTCGCGCAGTCGTCGCGGTCTGCGCCATCGTTGTTGTGTGGTGGCTTCTGACTAGCGAAACCGGGCTTATTTCCCCGGTGCGCTTTCCATCGCCCTCTGACACTTGGGCGGCGTGGCAGCAAATCCTCTGGCACGGTTACGCCAACGCACTTTGGTACCAACACGCCCTGCAGAGCGTGAAGCTGGTGATCATGGGCTTCGTTGTGGCGTCATCGTTGGGCGTGGCGCTGGGGCTGGCCATGGGGGCCAGCCGCACCATCGAGACCTTGGTCAATCCGGTCTTTCTGTTCTTGCGGCCGATTCCGCCACTTGCCTGGATCCCGCTGGCCATCGTCTGGTTGGGCCTGGGGGACACGGCCAAGATCATGGTAATTTTTGTCGCAGCTTTCGTTCCCTCCGTGATCAACACTTTCAGCGGCGTGCGGCAGATTGACCAGCCGCTCCTCGAGGCCAGCGCGATGCTCGACATACGAGGATGGCGATTCTGGCGCGAGGTGCTCATTCCGGGTGCCTTGCCCAGTATCTTCACGGGGCTGCGTTTGTCGTTGCAGGCGTCATGGACGACATTGGTCGCGGCAGAATTGGTGGGAGCTATCGCCGGCTTGGGTCAAATCCTGAACCAGGCCTCGCAGGATATTTACCCAGCGATGATTGTTGTCGGAATGATGAGTGTCGCCCTGTTCGGATGGCTGATGACGCTTGGTCTCGCGCGCCTCGAGTCGCTTGCCATGCCGTGGAGGGCCCTGTGATGTTGCAGTCCAAATTGAAATCGGCGCGCTTCTGGCTTCTCAGTGGGGTTGGCTCTGTTGGCTTCTTGGGGCTATGGGCGGTCGCAGCGCAGTCTGGCATCGTTCCCAGCACGTTTCTGCCGGGTCCGTTGCAGGTTGTGCAACGCTTCGTGCAGATGACTCATGAGCCGTTTGCCGGCTACACGTTGCAAATCCACGTGCTGTCCAGTCTGGGGCGCTTCCTCCTGGGGTTTTGCTTGGCAGTGTGCGTTGGCATTCCGCTTGGCCTGTCAATGGCTTGGTTTCGCTTTATCGATCGACTCATTACGCCACTGTTCGAAGCGGTCCGTTTCGTGGCGCCGATCGCCTGGGTGCCGTTTGCCGCGCTGTGGTTTGGCACTGGCATCGGTGGACCGGTTCTGGTTATCTTCACGGGTGCGTTCCCACCGGTGCTTATCAATACCTACCGTGGCGCCAAATTCGTCGACCGGAAATACATCGAGGCTTCCAGCATGCTCGGTGCTGGTTCCTGGCGCGGCATCACGGAAGTCTTATTGCCTGCCGCCGTGCCGTCCATCGTGGCGGGCTTGCGCATCTCGGCGGGACTCGGATGGCAATCGCTTGTCGGCGCTGAACTCATTGTGGCCTCCAGTGGCGTGGGCTACGTTCTGGTGAAGGGGCAGGCAAGTTTATCGACCGCGACGGTGATGAGTGGAATGATCGCGATCGGTATTGTCGGGCTGCTGATCGACGTACTGTTGCGAAAACTGCAGCAAACCATTGAGGCCCGCCGAGGGCTCTGATTGACGAATACCGGACAAAAAGAAGGAGCTTTCATGGCAAACATCAAGTTCAGTGAGGTCGAGCGCACTTTCCGCCAGGGGGGGCAGGCTTTTGTGGCACTCCAGGGGGTGAACCTGGAGGTGGCCGACCGTGAATTCGTCGCCATTGTCGGTCCTTCGGGCTGCGGCAAGACTACCTGCATGCGTATGGCCGCTGGCCTTGAGCACCCGACTGGCGGTACCGTGAAAGTGGATGGCGTGGAAGTGACCCGTCCTGGTCCGGATCGCGCTGTGGTGTTTCAGCAGTTTGCCTTGTTTCCATGGAAGACGGTGTGGGACAACATCGAATTCGGACTGCGTTCGCTGTCGGTCCGGTCCGACGAGCGCAAGAAACGCGTTAAGCAGTACATCGAACTCATGGGCCTGAACGGCTATGAGAAGGCGTTTCCACACCAGCTTTCGGGCGGCATGCAGCAGCGTGTGGCGATTGCGCGTGCCTATGCACTGGACCCCAAGGTTCTATTGATGGATGAACCGTTCGGCGCGTTGGACGCACAGACCCGCGTCGTGATGCAGGAGGAACTGGTGCGGCTGGCGCGGAAATTTCCCCGCACCGTTCTCTTCATCACGCATGCCGTCGAGGAAGCGGTATACCTGGCTGACCGCGTGGTCGTGATGTCGAGTCGGCCCGGCACCATTCGGGAAATTGTCGACGTCAAAACCGTTCGCGAAGCAGAGAACTGGGATGCGCTGACGAGCATTGAAGACGTCATGGACCAAGCGTCCTTCGTTCACATGCGTACCCACATCTGGAAATTACTACGCGAGCAACAGTCGAGCGACGTGCATTGAACCCTTTCTTTCTACCCTTGAAATACAACTAAAGGACATGACCCATGAACATTTCGTACAAAACCCTCATCAAAACCCTGTGCGTGGCCCTGATCGGTGGCGCGACGCTCTGCAGTCAAGCGAATGCGCAAGCGCCTTTGACGGAAATCAAGGTGAGCTACCAACCTTCACTGTACTGGGCGCTGCCTTTTTACGTGGCGACCCAGGAGCACTGGTGGGCCGAGCTTGGGCTAAAGCCCGAATTCAGTATTTTCCCGGCTGGTGTTCCCCAAATGGCTGCGGCCGCGTCCAAATCCTGGGACGTCGGTGGTACCGGATCCGTGCCTGCCGTGTTGGGCTTCGTTCGGTTCGGCGTGAAGACGATTGGCATCTCCAATGATGAGTCCGACGGCAACGCATTGATGGTGAGCAAGGCCGATGCCACCAAGTTCAGAAAAGATCCGTCCTTGATGAAGGGGCAAACAATCTTGCTGACGAGTAATTCGACAGGGGACTACGCGGTGCAATCGTGTCTGAAGAAATATGGTCTTTCGAAGTCCGACGTGATTATCAAGAACATGGGTCAAGCGGAAATCATCTCGGCGCTCTCGTCAGGCAGTGCTGATCTGGCCGGACTGTGGGCGCCCAACACCTACACAGTGGAAGAGAAATCCGGTGCTGTGCAACTATGTTCGGGCAAGGACAGCGGCGCGATCGTGCCAGGTGCACTGGTCGCACGAAGCGACTACGCAAAGGAACACCCCGAGAACGTGGCCAAATTCCTCGCCATCTATCTGCGGGCCTGGTCCTGGATGAGCGCCCATCGCCCGCAGGCGCTCGTCATGATGCACAATTTTTATAAGCAAGGCGGCGTGACGATCTCTGACAGCTCGCAAGAGAAAGAGTTCTCGACTCGACCCACCTTCAATCTGGAACAGCAGTTGGCGATCATGAACAGTGCCAATGGCCCCTCCGAAGCTGACAAGTGGTTCGGCAACATTGCGAAGTTCATGAACGGTACCGGCTCGATTCAAAGCGTTCCGGCGTCAAGCGCCTACGTTACAGATGTCTACATGAAACGCGTGGCCGCCGACCCGAAGCTGCGCGCGTTCGCGAACAGTACGAAGTGAATCGATCACGCGCTCGTATGCGATTTCAGGCCGTCGTGCGGAACATGCTTTTCGGCGTGCCCGCTTAGTGACTCTTTCCACAGCTTTCAGCGGCTCGACGGCTGGACGATCCGATTCCCATTTTTGTTTTTCAACGGAAAATCGACATGACAACCTACTATCTGAAAAGGGCCGCAAAAAGCCCGGAAACCGAAACTGCCACCGCCCAAAAGGTCGTGACCGAAATGCTGGCCGAGATTGGCGCAAACGGGGAGGGCGCCGTGCGCCAATACGCCAAGAAGCTGGACAAATGGGACGGCGATATCGTCATGAGCCGTGAAGAGATCGATCGGCGGTCAGCCGAAGTTCCGGCCGCAGTGCAGCGCGACATCGACTTCGCGATCCGACAGGTCAGCGACTTTGCCAAGGCGCAGCGAGACTCGATGAGGGAGTTCTCGGTTGGTTTGCACAAGGGCGTCACCGCTGGTCAGCGTGTGCTTCCGGTGAACGTCGCCGGCTGCTATGCGCCTGCGGGTCGCTATGCCCATATCGCCTCTGCCTACATGGGCGTCGCCACGGCCAAAGCGGCTGGCGTCAGAACCATCATCGCCTGCTCGGGGCCGTTTCGCGGCGGCCCGATGCATCCGTACCTGATGTACGCGTTCGACCGCGCTGGCGCCGACGTGATCATGACGCTCGGCGGCGTGCAGGCGATTGCCACCATGGCTTATGGCCTGTTCACCGGCAAGCCGGCCGATGTGATTGTTGGGCCGGGCAACAAGTTCGTTGCCGAAGCCAAGCGCACGCTGTTCGGCAAGGTCGGCATCGACGTGTTTGCGGGCCCGTCGGAAGTCGCCGTGATCGCCGACGACGGCGCCGATCCGGCGATTGTGGCGAGTGACTTGGTGGGCCAGGCCGAGCATGGACACGAGTCCCCGGCCTGGCTGTTCACGACGTCGAAAGGGCTGGCCGAAGACGTGATGCAGCGCGTACCAAAGCTGATCGACGCATTGCCACCCACCGCGCGCGATGCGGCGGGTGCGGCCTGGCGCGACTATGGCGAAGTGATCGTTTGCGATACACGCGAGGAAGTCGTCGAAATCTCGGACCGCTATGCCTCAGAGCATCTGGAAGTTCATTGCAAAGACCTGGACTGGTGGCTGGCGACGCTGACTTGCTATGGCTCGCTGTTCCTGGGCGAGGAGACCACCGTGGCTTTTGGCGACAAGACCAGCGGCCCCAATCACGTGCTGCCGACCAAGGGCGCGGCGCGCTATTCCGGTGGCCTGTCGGTGCATAAATTCATGAAGACACTCACGTGGCAGCGTATGACGCGCGATGCGGCGCGGGAGATTGGAGCCGTCACCGCGCGTATCTCACGACTCGAAGGGATGGAAGGGCACGCTCGAACGGCTGATGATCGGCTCGCAAAGTACTTTCCCGGAGAACAATTCGAGTTGGGCGAGTCTGTCGTCGCATGAAGCTCGGGGCATTGTTCGAACTGAGCGGCCGGCGCGCCGTTGTCACGGGCGGCAACTCCGGTATTGGTGAAGCGATGGCGCGGGCGCTGGGGCTGGCAGGCGCCGAGGTGCTTTTGATGGCACGCCGCCAGCCGGAACTTGATGCAGCGGTGGAACGCCTGGCGCGCGACGGCATCGCCGCGACGGCACTGGCGGCGGACCTGACGGACCCGGCTGCGGTGAAGGACGTCGCAAAGCGGGCCGAAGCAAAGTGGGATGGTGTCGACATTGTCGTGAACGCCGCCGGCGTGAATTTGCGCCAGCCCTTTGTTGAGGTGACACCGGAGTCCTGGCAGACCCAAATCAGCCTGCATCTGGCGACGCCTTTCTTTATGACGCAGGCGCTCGCGCCCGGCATGAAGGCGCGTGGCTGGGGCCGCATCCTCAACATTGCGTCGCTGCAAAGCACGCGCGCGTTCGCGAATAGCGCGCCGTACGGCGCCGGTAAAGGCGGCATCGTGCAGCTCACGCGTGCCATCGCGCAGGAGTGGTCGCGCTTCGGCGTGACTTGCAACGCTATTGGTCCCGGCTTTTTTCCTACGGCCTTGACCGCAGCCGTGTTCGAAAACCCAGAATTGGCGCGGCGCAATGCGGAGCAGACCTGTATTGGCCGTAATGGCGAGTTAACCGATCTATACGGCGCGACGGTCTTTCTTGCCAGTGACGCCAGCGCTTACGTCACTGGACAGACCCTCATGGTTGATGGTGGATTTACCGCACGCTGACACACGATAACTCTTGCAAGGAATGTAATGAAAGCGCTTGTTTACACCCAACCTAAAGAACTCCAACTGCAGGACCTCCCATACCCCGGACTAGTGCCCGGCGAGGTGATTCTCAAGATCGATGCTGTCGGCATCTGCGGATCTGACATGCACGCCTGGCACGGCCATGATCCGCGGCGCAATCCGGGCCTTGTGCTGGGCCATGAGTTTGTCGGCACGGTTGTCGCGTCGGACGCACCGGGTTTTGAGCCGGGCACGCGCTACACCGGCAATCCGCTTATTACCTGCGGCGTCTGCGACTACTGCGTGCAGGGTCGCAACAACCTGTGTTCAAACCGCGCCATGGTTGGCATGACGCGGCCCGGTGCCTACGCCGAGTACATGAGCATCCCCGCCACCTCGCTGATTGCAATGCCGCAGGAGATGTCTGATCTAGCAGCCTCGCTCACCGAGCCGGCCGCGACGGCCTGGCATGCCGTGAACCTATCGATCCGCGCGCTGGTGCGCCCCTTGCACGAGTGCAGCGTGCTGGTGATCGGTGGTGGCGCCATTGGCATGCTGGCCGCGCTGCTGCTCAGGCATCTCGGTGTGACACGACTCACCCTGAGTGAACCGAACAGCCTGCGCCGAGAGGCCGTTGCAAACCACGCCGGCTGCCAGACGCTTGACCCGCGCGGACAGGCACCGGCGGAGAACGCATACGACTACGTGATCGACGCCGTGGGCGCCAAAATTACGCGCCAGCAGGCTCTGGTCGCCATCAAGCCGGGCGGGGTGATCATGCACGTCGGCCTGCAGGACTGGGGCAGCGAGATCGACATGCGCAAGCTGACGCTGGCCGAGATCACCCTGCTGGGAACCTACACCTACACCACGGCCGACCTGCGCGCTACTGTGGCGGCCTTGCACACGGGTGCGTTCGGTGATCTGGCGTGGGTTGAGCAAAGACCATTGATCGAAGGCCCCCGCACATTTGAAGACCTCGACCAAGGACGATCAGCGGCGGCCAAGATCGTTCTTGTTCCGTAATTCGACATCGAGGGGACATTAGGGTTATCCCTATTTTATTTAATCATATAGATGATATAGTTGATAATAGTTCGTCGCCACTCACTGATCTCACTTAAACATGAAGGAAATGCCATGATTCATTGCGTATTGCATGATCCAAAAGACAGCGTCGCTGTCGTTGTTATCGAAGGCATCAAGTCCGGCCAGAAGCTGACGGCACTGATTCTTGATGAAGACCGTACCATCGAAATTCCCTGCAAAGCGGACATTCCGATTGGACACAAAATCGCGATGAAGGACATGGCCGTGGGGGACACCGTCATCAAGTACGGGGTCGACATCGGGAAGGTCGTGGCGGCGATCGGCACGGGGGAACACGCTCATGTGCACAACATCAAAACCAAGCGCTGGTAAGCCCTCCAACCCTACCTAAGGAACACTCATGAGCATCATTACCAAAGACACAACCTTCTGGGGCTATAAACGCGAGAACGGTCGTGTCGGCGTGCGCAACCACGTCATCATTCTGCCGCTTGACGACCTTTCCAACGCTGCATCGGAAGCCGTCGCGCACAACGTCAAAGGCACCATGGCGATTCCCCATCCCTATGGGCGCCTGCAGTTCGGGGCCGACCTGGACCTGCACTTCGCCACGCTGATCGGCGCCGGCTCGAATCCAAACGTTGCGGCCGTCGTCGTGATAGGCATCGAAGAAGGTTGGACCAAGAAGGTGGTGGACGGTATTGCAAAAACTGGCAAGCCGGTCATCGGTTACGGCATTGAACGCCATGGGGACCACGAGACCATCATGCGCGCGTCCAAGTCAGCCAAGGAATACGTTCAATGGGCGACGGATCAACACCGGGTCGAATGTCCCATCAGCGACCTTTGGGTTTCGACCAAATGTGGCGAATCGGACACCACTTCGGGCTGTGGTTCGAACCCCACAGTAGGCAATGCGTTCGACAAGCTTCATCCGCTGGGCGCTACTTTGGTATTTGGCGAAACGTCGGAGATTACAGGTGGCGAAAAATTCGTGGCTGACCGCTGCGCAAATGACAAGGTACGTGCAGACTTCATGAGAATGTTCGACCGCTACCAGGCGATGATTGAGCGCAATAAAACAAGCGACCTGTCTGACTCGCAGCCGACCAAGGGCAATATCGAGGGTGGCCTGACCACCATCGAGGAAAAGGCGCTCGGAAATATCCAGAAGATCGGCAAGAAGTGTACGGTTGACGGTGTGCTCGACAAGGCCGAAGCTCCGTCGCATCCAGGTCTTTGGTTCATGGATTCGTCATCGGCCGCCGCCGAAATGGTAACGCTCTGTGCTGCCTCGGGCTTCGTGGTGCACTTCTTCCCCACCGGCCAGGGCAACGTCATTGGTAATCCGATCCTGCCGGTTATCAAGATTTGTGCGAACCCGCGTACGGTGCGCACCATGAGCGAACATATCGACGTTGATTGCTCCGGCCTGCTGCAACGCGAGCGCACCATGGAGCAGACGGGTGAGCAACTGCTTGAGATGATGATGCGCACCGTCAACGGTCGGTTCACTGCGGCGGAGGCACTCGGCCATCGTGAGTTCGTCCTGACACGGTTGTTCGAGAGCGCCTGAGCTTGTTGTTGACGTTGGGGTGCCGGATGCTGAGGGCGCCCTGACCAATTCCGCTAGTGTCCGTGGAAAGTCACATGAGTACACGTCGAAGCGTCTTTTCGGTCCTTGCCAGCGGGGGCGGCTGTTGTGCTGCTGCCGTCGCGTGCTGAGACCGCTTTCCCCCAGGAGGCCAATAGACTGCATTGTGCCTTTTGCTTCGGGCGGCCTCATCGACACGATGGCACGGATAGTCGGACAAAAGGTGGGCGACGTCTTCAAGCAGACTGTCATCATCGATAACAGGCCAGGCGCCACCGCCAATCTTGATGCCGGCCTGGCGGCCCGTGCGGCGCCAGATGATGACTGAATAGACTCACCAATGAAAAAAATTGTCATTACCGAATTCATGGATTTGGCTGCGGTCCAGTCATTGCAATCCCGTGCTCAAGTCATCTACGAGCCGGCACTCGTGGACGATGCGCCCCGCCTGCTGAGTCAAGTCCAGGATGCCGACGCGGTGATCGTACGCAACCGCACGCAAGTTCGTGGCGGGCTTCTCGCAGCCATGAAACAGACCACGGTTGTCGGCCGCCTCGGGGTGGGCTTGGACAACATCGACGTGCCGGCGTGCGAGGCGCGTGGCATTCGGGTGATACCAGCCAGTGGGGCGAATACCTTGGCAGTGGCCGAGTACGTGATTGGCACCGCCATGTTGCTGCTTCGAGGTGTCTACCAGAGCGGCACAGAAGTTGCTGCGGGCCTGTGGCCGCGCTCACAGCTATCCAACGGACGTGAGACTGCGGGCAAAACGCTGGGCTTGATTGGGTTTGGCTCCATCGGCCAGCTCACCGCGCGTTTGGCCCAGTCTCTGTCGATGAAGGTGATGGCCCATGATCCCGTCATGCCTGCTGACGCGCTCGTGTGGGGTAACAGCGGTGTGGCGCGCGCCACGCTCGACGAACTGCTAGGCCACTCCGACGTAGTGAGCCTGCACGTGCCGCTCACGCCTGAAACCACCAACCTGCTCTCGGCGGCGAGAGTGGCGTTTATGAAAAAAGGGGCAATTGTCATCAACACCGCGCGCGGCGGGATTGCTGATGAGGCGGCCATTGCTGCCGCCATCAGAGGCGGCCATCTGGGTGGGGCAGCCTTCGATGTCTTTGAGCCTGAGCCGCTCAAGGTTGGAAATCCCTGGTCTGGTTGTCCAAACGTGGTGCTCACGCCTCATGTAGCGGGAGTCACTGCAGAAGCCAATCAACGTGTGTCGGCGCTCATTGCGGCCGAAGTCGCCAACGCCCTGGGGATCTGAGATGCAAAGCCTGACCGAATTGGAGCAATTAGTGGTCCGCGCATTGCAGGCGGCTGGCGCGTCACGGGAGCAAGCCGGGACCACCGCACGGGCGCTGGTCGCGGCGGAGGCGCAGGGTCTTGCATCGCACGGACTGTCGCGCGTGCCGATGTATGTGGCGCATCTGCGCGCTGGCCGGGTCAACGGTCAGGCCACGCCGGTAATTGTTGCGCAGCGCTCGAGCGCGGTGCTGGTCGATGCGGCGGATGGCTTTGCCTTCCCCGCCTGCCAACTGGCGGTGCGTGAGGCGATTTTGCGCGCCCAGGCCTCGGGTATCGCGATTGGTGCGGTCAAGAATAGCCACCACTTTGGAGCTGCGGCATATCACCTTGCACCTGTGGCTGAAGCCGCCCTTGTGGGCCTTGCTTTTGGTAATTCACCAGCTGCCATGCCGGCTGCAGGTGGCAAGCGCGCGATCTTCGGTACCAATCCAATTGCCGCAACCTTTCCTCGCGTTGGGGCGCGTCCCGTGACAGTGGATTTGTCATTGTCCGAAGCAGCCCGAGGCAAGTTGATGGTGGCGGCAAAAAAAGGGGAACCCATTCCACTCGGGTGGGCACTCGACCAGCACGGTCAGCCCACGACCGATGCCAAAGAGGGCTTGGCAGGTTCCATGCTGCCCATGGGCGGTACGAAGGGTGCAATGCTGGCATTAATTGTCGAGTTGCTGGTGACCTCGCTGACAGGCGCGCGCTTTGGCATGGAAGCAGATTCCTTCTTTGAGGAGAAGGGCAACCAGCCGCGAATTGGGCAGGTATTTATTGTGATCGACCCTGGCGCACTGGGCGGGACGGCCGCCTATGCCGAACGGGTCGAAGCTCTTTTAGGCGCGATGCTGGTGGATGACGAAGTGCGGGTTCCGGGTTATCGCCGTGATGGCATCGCCGCACGTGCTGCCATCGAAGGCGTGGAGGTGCCCGAGGCGGTACTCAAGCCGTTGCTGGAGCTCGCAGCTCGAACCTCGGGGCGTTAACCGGTAATGGATTCATATACGGCCAGCGATGGCATCTTGATGGAGGCGTGGCAGCATGGGAATCTTGTGTCCGCACGACTTTTGGTGGACAGGATTTGCGGGAAACCGATGGCAAAGCACACTTCCACGCGCTGCCGGGATAGGACGCCGTCGCCGTCAGGCGGGCGGTCATGGTCAGCCTATGATGCTTCGCATACGTAGCGGTCCAGTTCAATGACTTCGCTACGCGACAGCAACGCGAGCGAGCAGTGGGCGCGAGATGGATATCGATATTGGCCAAGCCGCACCGGCGCCGAATTTAAATGCCTGCATCAAAGTAGGCCATACAAAACTACAGAGAAAGAGACAAGCATGACCCACCCCCGCCACCTCGACCCTGACACCCGGTGCGCCTCGGGAGCGCGCCCATGACCCTCCCCTCGCGTTTCCAACTCAAGAAAGACTACTACGCCGGTGCCCTGATGGTCATCATCGGCGTGGCGGCCGCCTACGCCGCGACCGGCTATCAGCTCGGTACGCTCGCGCGCATGGGCCCGGGCTTCTTCCCCTGCGCCGTCGGCGTGCTGCTGGCGCTGGTCGGCCTGGCGATCGCACTGTCCGCGCGTGCCGACAACGGCCCACCGGCCCCCAGCGGGCACGGCTACGGCAGCGGCATGCCGGACCTGCGCGGGTGCGCCTGTATCATCGCCGGCATCCTGGCCTTCCTGCTGCTGGGCGAATACGGCGGCCTGCTGCCCGCTACCTTCGCCATCGTGTTCATCTCGGCCCTGGGTGACCGCGGCAACACCGTGCGCCAGGCGGCACTGCTGGCGCTGGGCATGTGCGCCATCGCCGGCGTCGTTTTCTGGTGGGCCCTGCAACTGCAGATGCCGCTGTTTCGCTGGGGGGGCTGATCCCATGATCGACCAATCCCTGCAAGGGCTGTGGTATGGCTTTGGCGTCGCCTTCGAGCACCACAACCTGCTGTGGTCCTTCTTCGGCGTGCTGGTGGGCAACCTCATCGGCGTGATGCCCGGCATGGGGGCCCTCTCGGCCATGTCCATGCTGCTGCCGCTGACCTACGTGCTGCACCCGGTGCCCGCCATCATGATGCTCGCCGGCATCTTTTATGGCTCGATGTACGGCGGCGCGATCGGCGCCATCCTGCTGAACCTGCCCTCGCACGCGGCGCATGCCGTGACCTGCCTGGATGGCTACCCGCTGACGCGCGCCGGCAAGGGCGGCACCGCGCTGGGCATTGCGATGATCTCCTCGTTCTTCGCGGCATCCATCGGCATCCTGGTGATGGTCTTCTGCTCGCCACTGCTGGTGGCGATCTCCTTCAAGTTCGGGCCCGCCGAGCTGTTCTCCATCATGCTG
>SCRU01000061.1 GCA_004323695.1 Burkholderiaceae bacterium | reverse complement strand
GCGCGCAGCGCGCGCCCCATGCGTGAATCGAGCAGGTGGCTGGCCATCAGCGCGGCGGCGATCACCAGAAACCAGACCAGGTAGTAGAAGATTCGCCGGTTGTCCAGCGACAAGCCGAACAACTGTAGCGATGGCACGCCGGTGAGCCCGTCGAATTTGCCCAAGGGTTCCAGGTTACCGAGCAGGTAGTACAGGGCGAGGCACCAGGCAATGGTGGCAAGCGCCAGATAGTGACCTGACATGCGCAGCGTGACCCAGCCCAGCACCAGCGCCGCCGCCGTGGTGATGGCAAGCCCCGCCAGCAGCGTGAGCCAGGGCGACACGCCGAGCTTGATGCTGAGGTAGGCCGTGGTGTAGGCGCCGATACCGACGAACGCCGACTGGCCGAACGAGATCAGGCCCGCCACGCCGGTCAGCAGCACCAGGCCGATCACGACCAGGCTGTACAGGCCGATGTAGTTCGCCTGCGTGATCCAGAACTCGGACACGGGCAGGAGCGGGAGCAGCGCCAGCGCCACAACAAATCCGAACAGGCAAGCGCGGCGCAGGATCATTCGTCACCCTCGCCGGAGCCGTGCTTGAAACTGAGCCACAGCAGCACGGGCAGAATCGCGGTGAACACGACCACCTCCTTGAAGGCGCTCGCCCAGAACGAACCGAACGATTCCAGTAGTCCGACGAAGAGCGCGCCCAGCGTCGCCCCCGGATAGCTGGCCAGGCCGCCGAAGATGGCGGCGACAAAGCCTTTCAGTCCGATGAGGAAACCCGAGTCGTACGCCATCGTTGCGGTCGGCGCGATCAGCAGCCCCGCGAGCGCGCCGATGAAGGCGGCCAGTGCGAAGCTCAGGCGCCCCGCGTCGACCGTCGAGATGCCCATCAGCCGGGCGCCAAGCCGGTTTACCGCAGTCGCGCGCAGCGCCTTGCCGCGCAGCGTACGCTCGAAGAAAAGCCACAGACCCAGCATGAGCGCGATCGACGCCATGAAAATGATGATGGCCTGGCCCGAAAGCAGGACGCCGCCCGCGGTGAAGGTGGTGTCCCAGAAGCTTGGGTTGCGAAAGCCTTCGGCGCCAAAGAAGGCCAACCCGAGGCCGGTCATGACGAAATGCACGCCGACCGCGACGATCAGCAGTACCAGCACGCTAGCATCCGCCAGCTTCTCGAACGCCACACGGTACAGCAGCGGGCCGAGGGACGTCACGATGGCGAGCGCCAGCAGGCTTTGCAGCATCAGCGGCAGGTGGCGCGGCGCGGCCCACAGGCTCAGCAGCACGATCGGCACGGGCCAGGTCAATGGCTTGAAGAACGCCGCCGCCGCGCGGCCCGCGCCGCGTCGCTGGCGCAGTGACTCGGTTGCATCGAGGACCGCCACCGCGAGCGCCAGCAGCGCCAGCAGGTAGACCGTGCCGGGAACGTGGCCGGCCTGCAGCATGGCGAGCGTCAGTGCGCCATAGGCGGCGAATTCACCCTGCGGGACGAAGATCACGCGGGTGACCGCGAAGATCAGCACGATGGCGAGTGCCAGCAGGGCATAGATGGCGCCGTTGCTGCTGCCGTCGAGCAACAGGATGCCGGCAATGGAGAAATCCATGTCTTTGACTTGTGACTCGAACGAAAGAGCGGCCGCGCCGGGGTCGTGGTTGCGGTGTCAGACCAGGTCCGTCGCCTGCAGGCGCGCGCGCCGCAGCACGCTGGCAAACAGCATGCGCTCCAGTTCCTGGGTCGCGCCAAAGGCTTTGGCGTCCTCGGCGCAGGCGCGCCGCACGGCGTCCGACAGCGGCTCGTTGGGGCCACTCAGGCTGCCCGCGGCAACCTGCACCTCGCAGGCGCGCTGCAACGTCCACGCCCAGCGAAAAGCGTTGAAGACGTTGCTGCCGGTGATCAGCATGCCGTGGTTGCGCAGAATCATTACGCGCTTGTCGGCCAGGCTCGCAACCAGCCGCGGACCCTCCTCGTCATGCACGGTGACGCCCTCGAAGGCGTGGTATGCCACATCGCCGAACAGCTCGGCACCGTAAAAGTCGTCGTGGCCCAAGCCACCCTGCTTGCAGGCAATCGCCATGCCGGCGGTGGTGTGCGTGTGCATGATGCAGTGCGCATCGGGACGCGCGGCATGCACCGCGCTGTGAATCACGAAACCGGCCCGGTTGACATGGTGCGGCGTTGGCTCGAGCGGAACGCCATCGTGGCCGATCTTCACCAGGTTGCGCGCCGTGACTTCATCGTAGTTCAGCCCGAACGGGTTGATCAGGAATGCCGGCTGCGCGCCCGGCACGCGCAGCGTGATGTGGTTGAAGACCAGTTCGGTCCAGCCGAGCTGATCGAACACGCGATAGCAGGCGGCAAGTTCGACCCGCGCCTGCCATTCCTCGGGACGCATCCCATCCGGCCGCAGCGCCTGGGCTTGGCCAACGATATCTGTTTGCATGAAAACGATGTCTCCTGTGCGCCGCGCCCGCTGGCGGAAAGGCTTTTGGTCAGCTGTGAGAGGCAGGGGGGCAGTTTAGTGACGCACGTGCTTTTGATAAATGACCTGTGGCCGAACAGACTGTTCGAATTTTTGGACAATCGCGGGAGCTCGTTGAAACGAGCGCTTTCGAAGCCGTCCAGCGGTGTCACGGCTCACCGTTCAACCTGGGCCCAATGGACCCGCGCCAGATCGGCAGGGTCTGCCATGTTTCGAGCCTGAGCCTCGCGGGCCTGCTGGCGCGCATGGCGCCGCAAATCGGAGCGGTCTGCCACCGGATCGAGGGTGAGTTGGATGCGGACTGCATCGAGCGCTGCTACCCCATGCTCGATGCAATGCTGCGGACGATACCGGCTGACGAAGACGGTGCGTAGCCGTGGCCGTCAGCGCGGCAGGTTCGCGGGGGCGTATTTTTCGGCCACTGCCGGCGGCGGGTCCGGCTGCACCGCACCAGCCTGCATGCGCTGGCGCACGGCATCGTTCACCATCATGCCGGCCGGAAATGAGCGTAGCGCGGTACCCAGTGCCTGCCAGGCCGGCTTCAGCCACTCGCGGTGCCCGCAGCCGCAGGGGTCCGGCGTGACCGGGCTCTGCGGCGCGCGCTGAAAGGCCAGCCCGATGTCCGGGTGCTGCAGCCGATCGACGAACCACAGCAGCGGCACGTCGGACAACCCGTGCTCGGCGTAGCCGCCGCCGACGTCGGCATGCCCGCCCGCGAACAGCGCCTGCGTGACGTTGGCGGCGCTGTCCCACAAGGTGGGCTGGAAGCTCTTGCGCTGTTCGTCCACCGACACGGCATGCAGGCCCAGGCCGACCTTGGCGCTGAGTCGGGTGTCGGCAAACCCGAACAGGTCCAGTTCCCGGCCGCTGAGGTTGTACAGCGGGATGCCCAGCGCGCCCACAGTGTCCCACACGGCCACGGCGCTGATCGCGTCCACGGGGACGAAGGCATCGTCGGGCAGATCGCCCGAGCCGAAGCAGCTGCGGATATTCACGAATTCATCCAGCCGGTCGAGCATCCGGCAGATCAGCGTGGAGTCGCTGCCGTGCCGGTAGCGGAACCAGGCGCGCACCGCGTTGTCGTACTTGGTCGCCGGATCCGTGGCCAGCGCTGGCGCAAGCAAGCCCTGCGCGCAGACCATGCCGGCCAGCGCCCGGGCCGTGTAGGCGCCGCGGCTGAAACCGACGATGACGATGCGGTCGCCCGCCACGTAGTTGCGCGACAGGTAGGTGTAGCCGCGCGCGATGCGCGCCGTGACGCCCACGCCAAACGCGCCACCGGCCACTTTGGCGATCACGTCGGGGCTGTCGCCCACGCCATGGATGTATTTGGCCATCTGGGTCGGCGCGGCGGGCGGGCCGAGCACGAGCTCCATTTCCTTCGTGCCCCAGGCGCCGTCGATCGTGCCCTGCAGCCAGCCGAACAGCTTGCACACGTTGGTCAGCTTGGGATCGCCGCCGTCATGGGTCTGGTCGGTGTCGTCCGGCCCGTTCCAGGTGCCATCGGCACAAAACACGATTGTTTTCGCCATGTCGGCCTCCGTTGCTGAAGTGCTGCGAAAACAATACGCCGAACGGGCCCCCGGCGCAACGCGGCGCCCGCCTATACTGCGTGCTCGATATTGGAGGCAGCAGGAGCGGCGCGACCTACAGTGCGGCGGTGATCCCGATACCGGTCCTGTCGTGGAGCGGTTCCGCGTGAACAAGCCCACCGGGGCGATCCAGTGGTACAACGGGGTCAACGATGCATACCTGCCGTTCGCCAGGACGCACCCGGTGAGTCAACGCCAGTCAACGTGATTTCGCTTACCCTCAAATGCCTTCTTGGCGCGCTGGCCGTGCTGGTCATCGCGCTGCTCTCGCGCTCGCGCAGCTTCTTTATCGCGGGTCTGGTGCCGCTGTTCCCCACGTTCGCGCTGATCGCGCACTACATCGTCGGCACCGAGCGCTCGCCCCGCGACCTGCAGGCCACGGCCCTGTTTGGCCTTTGGTCGCTGGCGCCCTATGCGGTTTACCTGTTCGTGGTGTACTGGCTCAGCACACGCATGCCGCTTGCCGCCACACTCGTGCTGGCCACCGGGGCGTGGGTCGTGGCGGCAGCCATTTTGCTGTTGGCCTGGTACCGGGCCTATCCGGGCGGAGCCTGAGCGATGGCGGCGCAGTTGCGGCGTGCCGTCATCGGCGACGAGCCCATCCTTCGCGCATTGAGGCTGCAGGCGCTGGCCGAGGCGCCCGAGGCGTTT
>SCRU01000060.1 GCA_004323695.1 Burkholderiaceae bacterium | reverse complement strand
CGGAGAGCAACTTCGCTGGCTACTCGTCCGAGGACCTTGTCGGTCGCGTCAATCACAAACCACTCGTGCACCACGTCAGCGGGTTTGGCGCTGAAGGTCTTGGTCATGAGTTTTCTCTTTGAAGAGGGTTTGGCGGGCTCTTTTCCACGGTCGGCGTTCCTCTGACGGGAATCTCTTAGGTGGGGATCACTCGGCACACGGCCCCATCACGCAAGACCGGGACGCTACCAAGACACTTCACCGCGGAGCCACAAAAGCGCTGCGAAGCCCAATATTATACGAAAAATCAAGCACTTGGCGCAAGGCTGGCGTCGTGGCGGCGGCGGGACGGCCGTGATGCAGCGTTACCATCGCAGCATGTTCAGCTACCGCCACGCCTTCCATGCCGGCAATCACGCCGACGTGCTCAAGCACATGACCTTGATCGCGACGCTGGAGCATTTGACTCAAAAAGACGCGGGCCTGACGGTCGTGGACACCCACGCCGGCGCCGGGCTGTACCGGCTCGACAGCGACTATGCCGACAAGAGCAGCGAGGCGAGGGACGGCGTGCTCAAGCTGTTTTCGCAGATCCGGCCGGCGGGTGTGAATTCAGCATCAAAAGTGCCTTCAGCCCATGCTCCATCTTCACATATAGCTAGAAAATCAATAGTAAAACAGGCAACTGGCAGCAGCGCCACGAGCGCCCCAGACAGCATGGCCCCGGCGCTGGAAGCCTATCTGGACCTGATCGCCGGCTTCAACCCCAGCGGCCAGCTCAAGATCTACCCCGGTTCGCCCTTTGTGATCCAGCGCCTGCTGCGTGCCGAGGCACGCGACAAGCTCAAGCTGTTCGAGCTGCACCCCACCGACAGCAAGACGCTGGCGGCGAACATTGCGCAACTGGAGGCCGGGCGGCAGGTGGCCGTGGCGCGGCTCGATGGTTTCGAGGGCCTGAAGGCATTTTTGCCGCCACCGAACCGGCGCGCGCTGGTGCTGATCGACCCGAGTTATGAGCTCAAGACCGATTACGCCAAAGTGAGTGCCTGCATACTGGACAGCCTCAAGCGCTTTTCGACCGGCACCTACGCCATCTGGTACCCGGTGATTCCGCGCCCCGAGGCGCATGAGCTGCCGCGCCGCCTCAAGACCCTAGCCACGCAAGCCAAAAAGCCCTGGCTGCATGCCACGCTGGCGATTGGCGCGGATCCGGCGCAGGGGCTGGACGGCCGGCCCGGTCTGCGCGCCAGCGGCATGTTCCTGATCAACCCGCCGCACACCCTGGAAGCCGCGCTGGCGGCGGCACTGCCGCAGGTGCTCGAGGCGCTCGGGCGCGGCTCGGGCAAGGGCTGGACGCTGGACGCCGGCGCCTAGCCAGCCGTATCGCTGCAGGTGCGGAATCCGACGAAAACGTCGCTGCGGTTCGGCAGGTAGAAGTTCCGGTAGCACGGGTGCCGCAGCCTGGCGTCGGTGGCAAACGAGCCGCCGCGCACGCAGCGATGCGTGCCAAACCACGGCGCCGAATAGTCCCGGTACGGGTCCGGCGAAAAACCCGGATAGGGCTCGAAGGCATCGGCCATCCATTCCCACACAGCACCGCCCCAGCGAATCAGGCCCTGGCTCGCGGCATGCTCCCATTCGGCCTCCAGCGGCAGGCGGCGCCCGCGCCAGCGGCAGTAGGCCTCGGCCTCCCAGGCGTTGACGTGGCAGACCGGAAGATCGAGCGGCAGCGGCTGCCACTGTCCGAACCAGCGCTGCTCCCAGCAGCCCCGGCCCGCCCGCGCCGATTCGCGCCAGCGCGACGGCCCGGTGCACCCGGCCTGCCGCAGCCAGACCCGGCCCTGATCCGACCACCAGCGCGGATCACGGTAGCCGCCCGCTTCGACGAACTCGGCGAACGCGCCATTGCTCACGCAGTCGCGGTCGATGCGCCCGGTGGCGATCTCCACCGGATGCGCCCACTTTTCGTTGTCGAAGACAAACCCCTCGCCGCGCGATGACCCGATCGGAAAGGTCTCGCCCGCCACCGCCACATCGCTTGCACGGAGATCGATCGGCGCCATCGCCAGCGGCGCATGCAGCGGATAGTCCAGCGTCTGGCGCATGTAGGTCAGCGCCTCGGCGTGCATGTCCTCGTGGAACAGGGCGAGGCGGAAAAAATAAAGCGCCGCATCGGCATCGTCGGCGGCGGCAAGCCTGGCACGCACACCGTCAAGTACCGCGGCCACATACTCGCGTATCCGGGCCAGCGGAGGCAGATCCAGGTGCCAGCGGTCCCGATGGGCGACGCGCATGGAGTCAAACCAGCGGTCCGCGCCTTCCAGCAGCGAGGGGCGGCTCGCAACGAAGCTCCCCTCGTCGCTGGCGCGCGGCTCACGCAGCACCCAGTGCTCGGTGAACCAGGCGACATGGGCATACTCCCACAGCGGCGGGTTGATCCCGGGTTCATACGGAATCTGCCACCGGTCCGGCGACAGATCGCGCAGGATATCCCAGGTGCGCTGATGCGCCTGGGCGAACGCGCCGTCCAGCGCGGATTTGTTTATGCTTCTTGCAGCAATCCCTTCGGCCCCCATCGTCATGCGACCTCCCAACACCACCGTGGCGATTATCAGCCCGGCCCTGCGCCAGGCCAATAACGGCAACTGGCAGACGGCCTGGCGCTGGTCCCGCTTCCTGCGCCCCGCATACGCGGTGTCGCTGGCACCCGAATGGCCGGCCGCGGATGATCAGGGCACGCCGCCGGCGTGCATGATCGCCCTGCATGCCCGCCGCTCGGCCGACAGCATCGCCAGGTTTGCGCAGAGCTACCCGGGCCGTGCGCGGGTCGTGGTGCTGACCGGCACCGATCTGTACCGCGACATCCGCACCGATGCGTCCGCGCGGCGCTCGCTCGATCTTGCCACCCATCTCGTCGTGTTGCAGGAGGAAGGGCTCGCCGAACTGGCGCCGCTGCATCGCGCCAAATGCCGCGTCATCTACCAATCCGCACCAGCGCTGAAGGCCGGCGCGCCGAACCGGCGCAGCTTCGACGTGATCATGGTGGGCCATATGCGCGCGGAGAAGGACCCGCTGACGCCGATGCGGGCGCTGGAGCTGCTGCCCGACGATTCGCGCGTGCGGCTGATCCACATCGGCGACGCGCTGCAAAACGAATACCTGCAAGCCGCGCAGGCACTGCTGGCGCGCGCGTGGCCTGGCACGACGCGCTACCTCTGGCACGCCGGCCTGCCGCACGGCGAGACACGGCAACGCATCCGGCGGGCCCGGGCCATGGTCCTGTCCAGTGTCATGGAAGGCGGCGCCAATGTGATCATCGAGGCGGTAACCGCCGGCGTGCCCGTACTGGCCAGCCGCATTCCGGGCAACGTCGGCATGCTCGGTCCCGACTATGACGGTTATTTTCCGACCGGCGACAGCGGGCAACTGGCCGGGCTGTTCGAGCGGGTCAGCCGCGACCCCGCGCTCCTGTCGCGGCTGCGGCAGCAATGCGCGCGCCGGGCTCCACTGTTCGCGCCAGCGCGCGAACGGGCGCAAGTCATTAAACTGGTGGCCGACGCCATGCACAACCCGAAGGCCCCCCGATGAACCCATCCGACAACACGCAAATCAAACTCACCTCGTTCTCCCACGGCGGCGGCTGCGGCTGCAAGATCGCCCCGGGGGTGCTTTCCGATATCCTCAAGAACACGAGAAACTTCCCCGCGCCCAAAGAGCTGCTGGTGGGCATCGAAACCAGCGACGATGCGGCCGTCTACAAGCTCAATGACAGCCAGGCCTTGATCGCCACCACGGATTTCTTCGTGCCGGTGGTGGACGACCCGTACGACTTCGGCCGGATCGCCGCGACGAACGCCATCTCCGACGTTTATGCGATGGGTGGCACGCCCATCATGGCGCTCGCGCTGGTCGGCATGCCGATCGACAAGCTGTCGCCGGACGTGATAGCCCGCATTCTTGAAGGCGGCGAATCGATCTGCACCGAGGCAGGCATCCCCATCGCGGGCGGTCATACGATCGACACGGTGGAACCGATCTACGGGCTCGTGGTGCTGGGTCTCGTGCACCCCGACAAGGTGAAGAAAAACAGCGACGCCCGCCCTGGCGACAAGCTCATCCTGGGCAAGCCGCTGGGCGTGGGCATCCTGTCAGCGGCGGTCAAAAAGGACCAGATCGACACGTCCGCCTACCAGGCGCTGATTGCCTGCACAACCCAGCTCAACACCCCGGGGCGCCTTCTCGCGGAGTTGCCCGGCGTGCACGCGCTGACCGATGTAACGGGTTTCGGCCTGCTGGGCCACCTGCTGGAGCTGTGTCGCGGCGCGGGCCTGGGTGCGACGCTGGCGATGGAAGCGATCCCCCTGCTGCCCGGGGTGGAGCGCATGGCGGCGGCCGGCCTGGTCACCGGCGCGTCGGGACGCAACTGGGCCGGCTATGGGCGCGACGTGGATCTATCGGCGGCGGTCACGCCCGTGCAGAAGGCGCTGCTGACCGACCCCCAGACCAGTGGCGGCCTGCTCGTGGCGTGCGCGCCGGAGGCGGTGGACGAAGTCCTGGCGATCTTTCGCAAGGCCCGCTTCGAGCACGCCGCGGTCATCGGAGAGACGCTAGCCGGCCCGGCGCGGGTCGCCGTCGAGTAGCCCGGGCAGCGCGCGGTACGGCTTCACACAATTAACCGACCGATCGGTCGGTTAATTGGCTATACTGGTGTTCAACGCAATGCCGGCCGGCGCAGGAGCCCTTCGCATGTACACCCAGTCGCTCGATGTCCCCGATGGAGATGCCCCCGGCAAGCCCGCGCTCAAGGCCGTGGCCCGACCCCTGAGCGCGGCCGACGCGGCTGCGCAGGCCGCGCTGCAAACCCGCTTTGACGAACGCATCGACGCCGATGCCAAGATCGAGCCGCAGGACTGGATGCCCGAGGCCTACCGCAAGACGCTGGTGCGCCAGATCAGCCAGCATGCGCACTCCGAGATCATCGGCATGCAGCCCGAAGGCAACTGGATCTCGCGCGCGCCGAGTCTGAAGCGCAAGGCCATCCTGCTGGCCAAGGTGCAGGACGAAGGCGGCCATGGCCTGTACCTGTACAGCGCGGCCGAAACGCTCGGCACTTCGCGCGAGCAGATGCTGGACGGCCTGCACAGCGGGCGCGCCAAGTACAGTTCGATCTTCAACTACCCAACGCTGTTGTGGGCCGATGTAGGCGTGATCGGCTGGCTGGTCGACGGCGCAGCCATCATGAACCAGGTGCCGATCTGCCGCTGCTCGTTCGGCCCCTATGCGCGCGCGATGATCCGCATCTGCAAGGAGGAATCGTTCCACCAGCGCCAGGGCTACGAGAGCCTGCTCGCGCAGATGAAGGGCACGCCGGCCCAGCGCGACATGGTGCAGGACGCGGTGAACCGCTGGTGGTGGCCGGTGCTGGCGATGTTCGGGCCACCCGACGCCGACAGCCCGAACAGCGCACAGGGCATGCGCTGGGGCATCAAGCGGATCTCCAACGACGAACTGCGGCAAAAGTTCGTCGATGCCACCGTGCCGCAGGCCCGGGTGCTGGGCGTGACCCTGCCGGACCCGCACCTGAAATGGAACGAAGCGCGCCAGCAGCATGACTACGGCGCGATCGACTGGGATGAGTTCTGGGCCACCGTGAACGGCAACGGCCCGTGCAACCAGGAGCGGCTGGCGACACGCGTGAAGGCCCACACCGAGGGCCAATGGGTGCGCGATGCGGCGCTGGCCCATGCCGCGAAACAGAGAGCTCGCTCATTGAAGGAAGTCGCATGAGCACAAATACCCCCTCCTCCGCCCCCTTCGCGCCGGCCCTCAAGGATTGGCCGCTGTGGGAAGTTTTTGTGCGCAGCAAGCAGGGCCTGGAGCACAAGCATTGCGGCAGCCTGCATGCGGCGGATGCGCAACAGGCCCTGCAAATGGCGCGCGACGTGTACACGCGGCGCCAGGAAGGCGTGAGCATCTGGGTCGTGCCGTCGGCGACGATCACCGCCAGCGCGCCCGAGGACAAAGGCGAATTCTTCGACCCGGCGGCCGACAAGATCTACCGGCACCCGACCTTCTACGAGATTCCGGACGAAGTGGGGCATATGTGATGGCGACCGAGGCGCACGCCCCAGCCGTGCACACGCGTTGCGGGCACCTTGACTACCTGCTGCAGCTCGCCGACAACGCGCTCGTGCTGGGCCAGCGCAACGCCGAGTGGTGCGGCCACGGCCCGATCCTGGAAGAAGACATTGCGCTGGCCAACATGAGCCTGGACCTGATCGGCCAGGCCCGCTTGCTGTACCAGCACGCCGCGGCCCTGATGAGCGACGGCGCCACCGAGGCCGTGACGGAAGATGCGCTGGCGTACTTTCGCGATGCCGGCCAGTTTCGCAACTACACCCTGCTCGAGTTGCCGCACCACGGCCCGCTGGCGCCCGGCGCCGCCGCACCGCGCGACTACGCGATCACCATCGTTCGCAACTTCCTGTACAGCGCGCTGATGGTGCTGTTGTGGCAGGCGCTGCAGGAGTCGCGGGACGCACAGCTCGCCGCCATCGCCGCCAAGTCGCTGAAAGAAGTGCATTACCACCTGCGCCACTCGCGCGACTGGCTGGCGCGCCTGGGCGACGGCACGGACGAATCCCATGCGCGTGCGCAAGGCGCACTGGACCACCTGATGCCTTATACCCGGGAATTCTGGGCCGCGAGCGCCGCGGAGGCTGCGGCCGCGCAGGAGGCCATCGGTGTCCCAGCCGCGTCGCTGCAGGCAGCCTGGGACACCCTGGTGAATGACGCCCTGCGCGACGCCACGCTGGCCCGTCCGCCCGCCGGCGGCCCTGTGACGCAGGGCAAGAACGGCCTGCACTCCGAGCATCTGAGTTACCTGCTGGGCGAGATGCAGAGCCTGGCGCGGCAACATCCCGGGGCCACGTGGTGAGGGCCGATGCGCTTCACGCCCACGCGGCAGACCGCCTGCTGCGGACCACCGCACCGGCGCGGCCCGCCGTGGCGACCGATGTCGCGGCCGTCTGGACGCTGCTGGAGACGGTGACCGACCCGGAAATCCCCGTGATCACGATCCGCGATCTCGGCATCCTGCGCGACGTGCGCCTGCAGGGCGGCGAGATCGAGGTCGTCATCACGCCGACCTACAGCGGCTGTCCCGCGATGAGCCAGATCGAGGACGACGTGCGCGCCGTGCTGCAGGCGCACGGTGTGGCCGCGCGCGTCGTCACGCAACTGGCACCGGCGTGGACCACCGACTGGATGACCGACACGGGCCGGGCCCGCCTGCGTGAATACGGCATTGCGCCGCCGCACGCCCTGGCCGCCAGCAACATCGTGCAGTTTGCTTCAAAAAGAATAGCAAACTATCAAGAGCCAATAACGGCTTGTCCACGCTGCGGTTCACAAAACACGACCGAGACCTCGCACTTCGGCTCGACTGCGTGCAAGGCTCTGTACCGGTGCCTGGACTGCATGGAGCCGTTCGACCTTTTCAAACCCCACTAACCCCCTACAACCGCGCGGCGCACCCCCGCCGCAGTGCCCTGCCCCATGGCCATCCCCCGCTTCCACGAGCTTACTGTTTCGCGCATCAGCCCCGAGGCGGCCGGCGCCGTCGCCGTCACGTTCGCGATTCCGGCCGGGCTGCGCGAGACCTTCGCGTTCGAGCCCGGCCAGTTCCTGACGCTGCGCGCCACCATAGCGGGTAGCCCGGTGCGACGCAGCTATTCCATCTGTAGCCCGCGCAGCCGGCTGTCGCTCGCGCATGAAGTCGAGGTGGGCATCCGCCCCATGGAGGGCGGCGTCTTCTCCAGCTGGGCCGCGACGCGGCTCAAGGCGGGTGACACGCTGTCCGTGATGCCGCCCGACGGGCGCTTCGGCGTGCGCCGGCCGCGCGCGCTGCACCGGGTCGGTTTTGCAGCGGGCTCGGGCATCACGCCGATCCTGTCGATCATGGCCTCCACACTCGAGGAACAGCCGGAGTCGAAGTTCACGCTGATTTACGGGAACCGCCGCATGGCCAGCGTGATGTTCAACGAGACGCTGCAGGACCTGAAGGACCGGTATACGGGGCGTCTGACGCTGATCCACATCCTGTCGCGCCAGGCGCAGGAGGTGGATCTGCTGCAGGGCCGCATCGACGCCGGCAAGGTCCGCGCGCTCATCGACGCCTTGCTGCCGGTGGGCAGCATGGACGAGGTGTTCATCTGCGGCCCCGAAGCCATGATCGAGACCACCGAGGCCGCCCTGCTCGCGGCCGGCGTGCCGCAGCGGCAGATTCACACCGAGCGCTTCACCTCGCCGACGCTGGAGGCGCTGAGTCCCACGGCGCGCCGTGCCGCGGTGACCGCAGGCCGGCAAAAAGCCGAAGGCGGCAGCATCGCCCTGACGGTCGTGCTCGACGGCAAACCGGTCGAGCTGCGCATCGGGCCGCAGGATCATGTGCTCGATGCCGCGCTGGCCGCCGGGCTGGATCTGCCGTACTCCTGCAAGGCGGGCGTCTGCTGCACCTGCCGTGCCAAGGTGCTGGAGGGCGAAGTGCGCATGGACAAGAACTTCACGCTGGAACCCTCCGAGATGGATCAGGGCTTTGTGTTGACCTGCCAGGCGCGGCCGCTGACCGACCGGGTCGTGGTGAGTTACGACGAGCGCTGACCCGGCCGCCGTGGCCATCGCGCCCGAGATAATCACCGCATGTCCCTGCATTCCCGGAACTCCCGGCAACGACTTGCCGTCGTACTGATTTTTGTTACCCCCGCCCTGTGGTCCTTCAATTACCTGATCGCGCGCCGCGCGCCCGGCGTGATCGAGCCCGATGTGCTGGCCCTGCAGCGCTGGCTGATGGCGGGCCTGCTGTTCTGCTTTGTCGCGCGCGCCGAGTTGTGGGCGCAGCGCCGGCTCATCCTCGCGGACTGGCGTCACACGGTGGTGCTCGGCGCCTTGGGCATGTGGATCTGCGGCGCCTGGGTGTACCAGGGCGGTCACAGCACCAGCGCCACCAACATTGCGCTGATCTATGCGCTCTCGCCGGTGATGATCGTCGTGATCTCGCGGCTCTGGCTGAAGGAGCCATTCAGCGCCATTCAGGCCTGCGGCGTGGCGCTGGCGCTGGTGGGCGTGCTGCATGTGGTGCTGAAGGGCCAGTGGGCCGATCTGGCCCGCGTGCAATGGTCGGTGGGCGATGCCTGGATTCTGGGCGCCACCCTGTCATGGACGTTCTATTCGCTGCTGCTCAAGCGCTGGCCGAGCCCGCTCGGGGATGGAGCGCGGCTCGGTGTGATCAGCCTGGCCGGCGTGCTGGTGATGCTGCCGTTCGCGGGCTGGGAGGCCCTGTCCAGCCCGATCCCCACGTTCTCCAGAACCGGATTCGAGCTGGCGCTGACGGCCGCGCTCCTGCCGGGCTACGCGGCCTACCTGGCCTACTCGGTCATGCTGCGCGAGCTCGGCGCGGCCCGGGTCAGCGTGGTGCTCTACCTCGGGCCGCTGTACGCCGCCATCATGGCCTGGCTGATGCTCGGTGAGCCGGTGCACGGGTACCACGCCGTGGGCCTGGCGCTGGTGTTGCCCGGGATCTATCTGGTGAACCGCCGGCCGGACACGATCCAGCCGCGCTGAAGGCGGCCGGCGAACCGACCCGCACGCAGTCAGGCACCGGTATCGCGCAGCGCGACGTTATTCAGCTTGTCCAGCCGCGCGGGCCAGTCGCCGGCCAGCGCGCCCTGGCGCAGGATGCGCGCCCAGGCAAACCAGGCGTCCCACTGCACGCGCTTGTCCCAGGCGTTACCCCATTCGCTGAAGCGCTGCAGCGCGCCCTCTGCGGCGGCTTTGGCCTCGCCTTGGCGGCCCGCAATCAGATACAGCTGCGCGAGCACCATCTGCGGCTCGCCGACCCATTGGTTCAGGCGCACCGCCTGCTCGAGCGTCGCGATCGCGGCATCTGCCTGCACCAGCGGCTGGTCCTGCGAGATCACCGACCAGTAGAGCGCGACCGCAGCCGCCTCGTCGCCTTCGGCGAGCGTTTCGCGGCAGCGGTCGAACACCGGCGGGCGGCGTGGGCAGCCGGTCACGCAAGCCCGGATGCTGCAGCGCAGCGCCGAGCTGGCTGATCTGCGCGTACATGCGGCTCGCGGGCCGCATCGGGCCCGGCCAGAGCGCCGCCATCCAGTGCGCGGCCTGTGGCACCTGGCGTAGTTGTGGAAAGCCGCTGTAGACATCTTCCTGCCATGAGAACCACTGCTCGGCGCTGTCGGCCATGCTGACGACAATGAACGCCGCCGCAACCTCCGGGGCAATGCGCTGCGCCGCGAGCTGCACGCTGCCGTCGGGCTCAACCTCGCCGGCGATCACCTTGCGCACAAACTCGGTGCGCGACGCGGTGCAGAACAGGTACACCAACTGCTCTGCCTCGTCGCCCACCTGCTCGCGCAGCCGTGCGCGCTCGCGCGCCGGATCGAACTTGACCAGATCAACAAAGGCATTGCCGTACACGCTGTGCAACAGGCCGAGCAGGCGCACCTCGCGCGGCTGCCGCCACAGGGCGAGGGACCGTGCCACGCCGACCAGATGGTGACGGAACGTACCGGCCTTGTGCCAATCCTGCCCGACGCCGCGCGCCAGCACCATGGGCAGCACGGGCGCCAGGTCGGGGTCGCGCGCCAGCCATTCGCCATCCAGCAGCGGCAGGGCGCGGGCAAACAGATCGGCGTCGAGGGCCTGGAATGCAACAGGGTGTGTCATGGTCGGTGGCGCGCGAAGCGCGGGGCAGTCGGCGAAACCGCAGTATCGGGCAAATCGAATCGCCTCGTCGTCGTCCCCGGGGCCATTCGGCCGGCACAACCATCCGGCCGGTTCAAAGACCCAGCCGTTGGCAGATCTCGAGCGTGGCCGCGGCCTGATTCATCGTGTAGAAGTGCAGCCCCGGCACGCCCGCGCTCCGCAGCCGCTCGCACAGCGCGGTGATCACGTCGAGGCCGAACGCGCGGATCGCGGCGCCGTCGTCGCCGAACGACTGCAGCCGCAGCGCGATCCAGCGCGGGATCTCGCAACCGCAGGCTTCGGCAAAGCGCAGCAGGCCGCTGCTGTTCGTGATCGGCATGATGCCCGGCACGATGGGCGCATCAACGCCGAGCCGGCGCGCCTCGTCGACGAAGCGGAAATACGCGTCGGCATTGAAAAACATCTGCGTGATCGCGTCGTCGGCGCCGGCGCGCATCTTCGCGGCGAACGCCTGCAGGTCAGCGTCCGGCGTGCGCGCCTGCGGGTGCGTCTCGGGGTAGCAGGCGGCGTGGATGCGCAACTGCGGGCCGGTCTCGGCGCGGATGAAGGCGATCAGGTCGCTCGCGTGATGGAATTCGCCACCGG
>SCRU01000059.1 GCA_004323695.1 Burkholderiaceae bacterium | reverse complement strand
CATTGATTCCAATTACCTGGTCATCGTGTTGCTGAGCAGCCTTGTCCAGCAGACGAAGCAAGCGAGGGTTGGCCCGGTCTGTTGAAATGGTGCCGAGGATCGGCACCATGCACTTCATTGACGCCCAACGGGCTACCGCGGCCGAGCGGCTGACCCCACCGAAACAGTGCACAACAAGGTGCAGTCGTTCGGTGGAGCGTTGATTGGTATTGATGAAGTCGACGATTTTCTTCGCGTCCTGCAGCGATGGAACACGTTCCCCTGGCCCCTGCGCGAGACGGGAATGTTCGTCTTCGCCTGGCTCGTCCGGCCAGGTGCCGGGCTCGGCCAGTTTTGTGGCCTCGCAAGTGTCCTCGAAGTCCAATTCAATGACGCTGCGAAATCCGGCGAGCCGGGGTCGATGCGCAGCTTCCGAACGATCCAAAATGGATACAACCACCGTGGCCCGGTCGGGCCTGATGCGTTTCATCCTGTCGACACTCAAAAATTGGATGTCTTCAATCATGAGTTATACCTTTGGCTGGCAGCCACTGTCTTGCTGAGCTTCTGCCGAATCAGGCAGATCGGGGATGACCGCGGAATAGCCCACAACCTTGATCTTCCCAACATGGGCTATACGCCAATATTCGTGTTGCCTTGGATCGTCCTGCACCTTGATGGATATGCGCCCCCCGACTTTGACAACTTCGCCAAACGCATAGTTGCGATGCCGAACCGAGCCCTTGCCGGCCGTCGTGAAGACGAAGCTGACCAGCTGGCCGACTGCAAGTGCGGTTTGCTCTGCTGTTGTCATTGCTGTTGGAAGGTGAACACGAAATTCCCAGGGTGCCGCAAGGGGCGCAGCCACCCATCGGCCTGCAGCCGCTTGAGGTAGGCCGCACCAGTTTCCCCGATCTTCAGACTTGGTGCATCGTGGTCGGCAAGGCGTTCATACGCATAACGTTCACCCGATTCACCGCCACGAAGCTTCGAGAGCATGCGATCCGCAAAGGTTGCGCCGTTGGGAGCCATCCAGAGCGTCCTGGAGGACGATCTGCCCCGGTAGGCTGCATTGCTTGCCTTGTAGATCGTGCCGATGTGGCCCCGCTTGACCAGCTCGCCGAGTTCGTTGCGGCGCTCGACCGGATCGCAGTAAGCGACGATCCCGCGCACCTCTGGCAGTGCTTTGGCAAGCAGCCGGCGCATGCGCGCCAAGGCCCAGGACTCCGCGTTGGCGGCCAACTCGTCCGCCAGCACGAGCCTGCCGAGCTCGATCCCTTCGTTGGGAGCCAAGCCGGGGAAGTACCTTGGCACTACCTTCTGGTTCATGGGAACCGAGAAAACACCCACACCTGCAAGGCGTTCGCGCGCGAACCGTTCCTTGATGAAAACTCCGGCCCGGAAACGGGCCGCAGGGTATGTGCCGGAGTAGTGCATCGACACCACGAAGGTCTTGGCCTGGGCTTCTTCAATGGGCTGCACGCTGCACCGGGACGGGTCGAACGGCTCGCCCGTCGGGCGGTAAGTCGCCCGGCGCTTGTTCCAGCGCTGGCAGACCTGCCCGATTTGAGCCGCCACGTCGACAATGTGAGTTTGAACCGAGTTGGTGTCGATCACAGTGCCAGCCCCGTGTAGAGAGCGAACCATAGCTTATTGCCCGCCTGGCGCTCCAGGGCAGCACGGCGAAGGCTTACAAGGTTCAGGCGACGCAAACCATCCAAGGCCAGATAACTCATGACGAGTCGCTCACCCCTCATCACACGCCCATAATCCCCGGCCATCGTCTCCTTGCTGCAATTTCTCCACTCGACTCCCGGAGTTGCAAGATTCATCGCAGCAATGACGTGGTGTCCAGCTATGCCCTTGACGGCATCCAGGAAGGCCTGGGCATTTTTGTCTGTCAATTGCGCATCGCGGTTCGAGATCACGGCTCATCTCCTTGCGGACCCTGGAATACATCCTGGTCCTTGACATTCACCGGCAGAATCGCAATTTCGCGGTCATCGGCATCTGAAATTAAAAGCTGATACCCAACGTGCCCCTCGAATTGCCCAAAGTAGGCGTTACGCAGAACCGCGGCTTCATCACCCTCTTGACCAGCGACATAGAACTGACGTTTCAACAGCCCGCCCGTTTCCTCCCATGTGCCGCTCTGGGCAAGCGCATCCTGGCCAGGCACAAACTGTCCACTCGCCAGCGCTTTGTGGGCAATCGCCAGGACTTGATCCTTGGAGAGATACCCGTTCACCAGCGTTTCCAGAGCACGCTGAGCAACCTGGGCAATGTGTTCCAGACTTTGTTCCATATTCTGGGTACCGTATCAGTAATATCGCTGTCCGGTCGCGCCGCGCAGCATGTCGCCATCGGAGTTGATGCGCCAGGTCAGCGCGCGGTGCCCGTGACCTGCGCAGCGATAGGTGGTCGTACTGTCGGCATCCACGTTGAGCGCAGCGACCACGCTGGCGCACTGCGGACATTCCAGGGAAGGCGCGCTTTGCATCGCCTGCGCTTTTAGCTCCCGCCAGCCAGCCATGCTGATGATTTTGGCCATGGTCTTAGTCCTGTCCATTAGCGTATTCGGCCATCACGTGGTAGCCATAATCCATGAGATCTCCATCGCTCTTCGCGGCAAGTTCGTCTTTGCTTGACTCGCATTCTTCGAAACCAGCGATGTAGTCGATCGCCTTCTGGCGAAATGACGGCTCCAGTGGCGAAGCAGATGCGCCATGGAGTGCATAGTCCTCGATCCGTTCGCCAATGTTCAATTTTTCTTCCGACATGGTTTGGCATCTCCCCTGTGCTTTGTCTTAATATTACACATTAATAATTCGGGCCGCAAGGTGAATGAGTTAGACCTAGCTTATTATGATTCGTTTTGGTATCATGACACGGACTAAATATCCGTAAAATTCCCCCGATCATGACCACCCTCATTGCCCAGCCAGTCATTCCCTTGATGGAGCAAAGCTTCATCAACTACGCCATGTCCGTCATCATGAGCCGAGCGCTGCCCGACGTGCGCGACGGGCTCAAACCGGTGCATCGCCGCATCCTGTTCGCCATGCACGAGGCGGGCAACACTTACAACAAGGCCTATCGGAAGTCGGCCCGCACTGTCGGCGACGTGATCGGCAAATATCACCCGCACGGCGACGTCTCTGTTTACGACGCTGCGGTTCGGATGGCCCAGCCCTTTTCGATGGCAACTCCAATGATCGATGGTCAGGGCAATTTCGGCTCAATCGACGGAGACATGCCCGCGGCCATGCGCTACACAGAAATCCGGATGTCGCGAATTGCCGGGGAATTCTTTTCGGACCTGCACAAGGAAACCGTGCAGTGGGATCCGAACTATGACGGCTCTGAAAAGGAGCCGGCGGTACTGACCACACCCTATCCGAACCTGATGGTCAACGGTGTGGACGGGATCGCGGTGGGCATGGCCTCCACGATCCCGCCGCACAACCTGAGTGCGGTTGTGGATGCCACTCTCATACTGATGGACAACCCACTGGCCAGTACGGCTGAGGTCGTCTCAGCACTGAAGGCTCCGGATTTCCCCACAGCGGCAATCGTCCATGGCCTGGACGGTTTTGCCCAAGCAGTCGAGAGTGGACGAGGACGGATCAAGATCCGTTCGCGCTGGCATGAGGAAGAGCGCGGCCGCGGCGCCAGCGCCATCGTCATCGACGAGCTGCCCTACCAGGTGAACAAGGCAAAACTGGTAGTCGCCATCGCCGGCCTGGTGCGCGAGAAGAAGATCGAGGGCATCGTCGATCTGCGCGATGAGAGCAACAAGGATGGAATCCGCATCTGGATCGCCTTGCGCAAGGACGAATCGGCCGAGGCCGTATTCGCCGATCTCTCCTCCAAGACCGAAATGGAGATCTCCATCTCCTACAACTGCGTGGTGCTCGACGGCGGCCGCCCCAGGACCCTGGGCCTGAAAGACATCATCCTGCGCTGGATCGACTTCCGTCAGGAAGTCGTGCTGGCGCGCCACATCTTCGAGCGCAAGCAGGCCCTGGCCAGGCTACACATCCTCAAGGGCTACATGGCCGCGCTGGGCATGCTCGACAAGGTCATCTCCGTGATCCGAGCAGCGCAGACGCCGGACGCTGCCAAGTCCGAGTTGATGGCGCTGCTGGATGTCGATGACGTCCAGGCCGACGCCATCTTGCAGCTGCGCCTGCAGAAGCTGACTGGAATGGAACTGGACTCCATCCGCGCGGATCATGCCCAGGTCCTGGCCAACGTGGCGGCGCTCACCGAAATCATCGAGAGCCCGGAGTTGATTCGTGGCGTCATCCGCGAGGAACTTGGTGACATTGCGGCGCGTTACGGGCAGCCACGACGCACCGAAATTGGGGTCGGCATCAGCGATATCACCCGTGAGGACCTGATCGCGCGAGAGGACGTGCTGATCACCATGACGCAGGGCGGCTACATCAAGCGGCTGCCGGCCAATGCCCTGCGCAGCCAGAACCGCGGCACGCGCGGCAAGACCTCGATGGCGGTGGGCGAGGACGACAACGTCAGTTTCATGCGCCAGAGCCACAGCCACGACTCCTTGATGGTATTCGCCAAGAGCGGCCAGGTCTATGGAATCAAGGCCTACCGCATCCCGGAGGGGACGCTAACCACCAAAGGGCGGCACATCCGCAACGTCATCGAAGGCCTGGACGAGGAAATCAGCGCCGTGCTGGCCTTGCCAGAGAAGGACCCTGAGATCACCGTGCTGACGGTGACCCGATCGGGCCAGGTCAAGCGCACTGCGATTGAAGACTACGAAGGTGCCACCCGCAAGGGTGGTGTCCGAGGCGTGGGCCTGGACGAAACTGATGAGCTGGTGGGGGCCTTCGCGGTCCGGGGCGGCGACCATATCATGCTGGTGGCCGACTCCGGCAAGGCCATCCGCTTCGCGGCCGAAGAGGTTCGCGTGATGGGCCGCATCGCCGGTGGCGTGCGCGGCATCCGGCTCGACGGCGACGAGGTGATCGTTGGCGCCGCCATCATCCCCGACGGCCATGCACCGGGCCTGCACCTGCTGTGCGTGGGCACGAACGGTGTGGGCAAGCGTACGCCGGTTTCTGAATTTCCCTCGCAGGGGCGCGCCGGCGGCGGCGTAATCGCCTTCAAGGCCAACGGCAAGACCGGCACGCTGGTCACTGCCATGGGCGTGACAGAGCTTCAGGATCTGATCATGCTGGCTTCCAACGGTGTGAGCAACCGGGTCGCCGTCAAGGACATCCGGGAGACGGGCAGGGCGGCCTCTGGTGTGATTCTGATGAACCTGGATGAGGGTCACAAACTGGTCAGCGCCACTACGGCGGTGCGCGATGAGCAGGCCGAGGAAGCGCCGACGGTCGACTGACGACATGCCAATCATCGCTGACCACTGCAAACCTGATGGTTGGCGCGGACGTGCCAACCCCTACGAGCTCTTGTGCTCGTGGCCCGATGACTGCTATGTGCAGTGGGGGTCGAAGGGAATTGTTTTCGGTGCGAATGGCGGCCGTGTCACGGCCTTCTTCGAGGCCTTTCCTAAGTCTCCAAACACCTTCATTCGGGGTGAAGGCGTCACAGTAGCTGACGCCGAGCGGTCTGCTTTTGAGCAGTTCAATAGGAACCGGGCATGCCCGTCGCACGAATTCGAGCGACGTGGTTACACGAATGGTGCCGGCATTTGCAAGCACTGCGGCCTCTTCAACGCTCACGCATTCGCACCATCAACTCTGTGCGAGATCTGCTCTGGACCAACCAATTTCAGTTTCGGTGTCGATGGCGAGAGAAAGTATCACTGGTACTGTGAGACCCACGCGGGCGATCGCCCCAGGGACACCCAGCCAAGCCCAGTGGATAGGATGAAAGGAAAATGAAGGGAGAGGCGGAAATGGCTTTGACTGAAAAAAATGGGCTCGACGTTAAACTGATCGCACCAAAATTTGGAGCCAAGTTCAGCCCGAATTTGTACCGCTGGCTGAAAAAGAAGGGGCGTGAGCATCGCGCCTGGACCTCTCGCTTGTTCCGCGATACGAATGGCGAGCTGTGGATCGGCACGTATTCGCCAGAACAGCGTGAACTGATCGGCGCACGGTTGATCGCGGTGCTGTGCAACGGAACGGAAGAAGATTCAGCCGCGTGGCAGCGCGTGGATGCTGTGGAGGTCGAAGGCTTTTGGGAGCGCTATGTAGCCAAAGGGCGATGCGCCATCGACGATGGCCACACGATGAACTTCAAGGGCGACGATGCTCGTTGGAGCGTAAAGGGTGATACGCGCTCGTGCCTGTGGTGCGGTAAGGCCAACCAAGTCATGAAGCGCTGGACTGAGACGGTGCAGCGCGCGCAGTGGGTTGTGGCTTGAATCTTGATCGAAAAGGCGGCCGTGGCAGCTGCAACCACCGAAGCCAAATTCAGGTGGGACCGGGCACCAGCGAGAACCCCTCATCCTTGAGTGCCCGTACGACGGCTGGCATAAGCTCAACCCACTCGCTGCCAGATCGCTCGATCGCTTCAACGATCGTATAGCCCATCTCGGTAAGCCAGTCGGCCCGGTTCAGCACCAGGGCGACAGCGACTTTCTCTCCTGTGGATTGCACTGCCCATGCGTCCCGGCCGCTGCGGGCCGCGTCTCGGGCTTTTCCCAGGAGGTGTTTCATTTCGGCATTCATAAGGGATTCAGACGTTCATATGGATCGGACCGGCGGCCCAATCGTCTTGACCTTATCACAAAGGGCCCATATTCTTCTACGCGGTGGTCGCGGCCTTGGAAAGCAATGCAGCCTGCCTTTTAACTTCGGCATCCCATTTGTGCAGAGTGCCTTTTGGCTGTCGCCAGTTGGCTTGAAACTCCCTCGCCAGATCCGCTTCGGCGGCGCCCACCGCGGGGTTGGTCAACCATTGGTTAAATAATTGTTCTAGGCCTTCAAGCCCCATAGCGGCACTCGCCAATTGATCCATGATGGCTTCAATATCAGGAATTAACGTGCGGGTGGACTGTTCATCTTTGAGTGCATCATCTAGCGCCTTGAGGTCGGCGCTGATGATGTGCCTCACAGGTGGGTACATGAAGAGCGATAAAAACAGTGACTCGGCCGACTCTCGAAGGCGACCATTTGCGAGGTGTGCAATCGCTCGAATCAGCTCTATGCCAGCGTCCGTGTCGTCGTCATGGGTCATTTGTTTGCAGGCTTTGTCTGCTACGGTAAATTGACCATCTGCAACAAGCAGCACGGGCAGCCACATTCTCACGCCCAGGTTGTCGCTCTTGTTCATGCGCAGTTGTCGCAGCGCGAGTTCCAAGGCCTCTGAGGTATGACCCTCATAAGAATGCCAAACCATGGCTGCGTATAGCAGGCGATGGTAGAAGCGATTGGAAACGTCATGCCATGAGACCTCGCCATTGAAGCCCGCAGGCATCAAATCGTCGGCTTGGCGGATCGCATCGGAATAGATTTTGCCTCGTTGCATCTGCAACTTGGGCTTGTAGCGCAGCACCTCGGCAGCTGCAAGTTGCCCCTCAAGAAAATCGGGGCGCTCTTCAAGAACACTCGCAAGTTGCTTCTCGAATTTGCGCTGCTCTGATTTAGGGCGGGAATGATAGCCCTGGAATAACTCATCCTGCTGATCTATGAGCGCAATGCATGCGCGACTGATGACGAACTTGCCGTTGCCAACCCCATCGACGCGGAACCTGTAGAGCGGCACTTTGGACTCTTCCGGCTTGCGAGTTAGCAACCGTTCCCACGTGTCAGCTCCATTCATTTGCGCGATCATGTCCAACACCGGAGGGAGGGGACATGCGCACGCAATGGCCAGTTGAGTGGCTGCTTTGGTGAGGCCTGCCCGCTGATCCTGCGTTGGCTGACGATCCTTCGAAACCTCAACCATGAATGGGAAGGCCGGGGTGAGAATATCTATGGGCTCTCGACCGCCATCGGGGCGCGGCCATTTATTATTGAACGCGTCAAAGAGTCCTTGCACAACGGTATGAAGGGCATGCCAATGTGGAAATCCTGCCGCCCTGGCAATCTTTTCCAGTCCGTCGCTTTGAGACTTGACCAAGCCCGCGTCTTTCAAAAACCGCGAGTATCGCTTGAGGCTTGCCATAAGTTGGCCAGCAAAAGACTCCGGCACGATACCCCACATCAGATAACCGGAACAGCCAACCTGCCTGGCGGCCTCAAAAAATTTGTTCATGAATTACTCCTCGCGCCACCAATACGAAATGCTCACTATTTCGTCAGCGCATGAAGTAATCGGCTAGGACGAGGGGTGGGGTATCCCCAAGAAATGCTGGTTAATCGGTTTCGCCATCGTGAGCGGCAGGCACACCAGAAGCACCGGAGTAGATATTACACGAGTAGCTTTGTAGATTGCAAGGACAAAGAAGTCGACTGGATGTATCTCATGTCGGCCCGCAGCTCTCACCAAACGCCCCGGCCGGCAGCGTCCAGTTGTCCACAACAATGGGCCCCTCAAACGTGGTCGACATGGCCAAGGCCACCCACGGCCCGTCTGCGCCCTCATAGGGCGTCCCTTGGTCCGCCAGTGTGCCAACAGGGAGCTTGCGATTGATGGTGACATCGAAGTCCTTTTCATAGGCCGCAATCTTGGCAAAACCCGCCGGATCAATCTGGCGCACCGTCGCCCACTGGTTTTTGGATCCGAAGATGCACTTTTGGCATGAAACGCGCCCCCATCCAATTTCATAAGCGTAATGGGGCTGGATGCGGTGGCGCTCAATAATTGCCCACACCTGCTTTTCAGACCATGAGTGCACTGGGCGCCAGTGGTCGATGTGGCGCAGCGATGCGCCGCGGCGGTTATCGGCCCTGTGGGGCTCGAAGGCGGCGTACCGCGCCCGGGCGCTGGATTCCTGGGCGCGCTCACCAGTAACGACCAGGGTGCGCTGGCTGCGGAATTTTGGGTCGTTGCGCAGATAGGCCGCCCCCACGTCGATCTTCACGCTGGATGAGCACCAGCGTGTGGACAGGCTGGCGCTGAGCTGGGGGAAACGCCGCCTTGTCCCCAGTGGGCCGTGAGTGCCGCCTACGCTGATGCGCTGACCATCCCTGTAGAAGACAACCGGGGCGGTGCGCTTGTCCTGGCGCAGCATTTCCCGCTCGATGCCGCCAGTACGCCAGGATGTCACGTAAGCAGCGCCAAAGTGCTTGGCAAAGGCCTCGCAGTAGGCATTGGTGACCGGCCAGTCCATGAGCCCGGTTTCGCCTGGTTTGTGCTCTCCATCCACAAGGTGGTGGTGAAGTTCGAGCTTGCTGGCTGGTACACCCTGATCGAGAAGGTGAAGCACACAGGCTACCGAATCTTTGCCTCCAGAGAAAAAAACCACGATGCGATCGTAGGCCGACAAGTCTGGTGATAGAGCATTTGCGAACTCGCTTCGAGTCAGACCAATTGGCGTCACTGATGGGGCGAGATCGCCGGTGACTTGCCTACTGATGATTTGCGTCGCTGCATCCATGCGAACAAGAATACACAGGCCGGGGTAGTCTACGCAAGGTGGGGCCTTGGAGGATTTTCGTCGTCGCCCTCCATTTGCTCAGAATGGTGCTCCGCTCCTTCGCTGATGGCGGCGCTGTGTCCTTTTTCGCATGACGCGAGTTGAAGTAGCTTGGCCCGACCAAGCGGCGAGAACTCGACCTGATTGGTGATCTTCAGGCGGGGCAGCAGCAGCCCCTTTTTTTCCAGGCCGGTGATTGCGCGCCCTTCAGTGTGGCTGTAGGAGACCTTGGAGCCTTGGCCCGCAACGTGAACTTTGGCGGCGGCTGAACGCATGAACGCATCCTCGCCAGGCGACAGCTTGATCTTTCGAGCCTGAAGGCTGAGCAGGACGGCCTGGGCACCGGCTTCGTCGTATCCCGTATTGGCCCAACGAGCGAACGCTTCCAGCGTGCATTCGCCTACATGTCCGATCAAGCTTTGGTATTGGTGGCTGCGCCAATCAAAATCACGCTCGACTTTGGCTGCCAGGATCCGGTAGCGGACTGCAATCGGCGAGCCAGAAATGCTGGTCACCTTGCGCAACCCGGCCTTGCCGTCGTGGTAAATGCGGCCGACGATGATTTCCTTGTGGTTCACGTTCAATCCTCCCAAATAATGATCGAGTCAAGGCTTACAACCTTGACGAATTCAAGCCACGGCATGTAATATATATTCAAATTCATACCACGGCACGAAGTAAATACACAGACACCGCCCCGCATGGAACATGCAACCACCGATCTGTGCGCGATGTGCGTCGCTGGTTATCTGGACTTGGTGAACAAGACGACGGGGCAGGGGAGCCAACTTATGAGACCGTACGCACCATCGACCAACAAGGACCGCACCGTTGCCGGTGACGATATTCATCACCGAACAGCCGATCAACCCTCGAAGGCGCGCAAGGCATCGGCCAAGGCACAACGACACGCAGCACGCCGCCCGGATGTCGCCCAGGACGAATTGAATGGCACGTCGTTTCCAAAGGACGGGTCATGAAAAACTCGATCGATTTCTACCTCAAGCAACTGAGCCCGCTCGTGGGCGGAACCATCACGGGGCTGGTCCGAACCGGCCCAGGCGACGGCGCTCAAGCCGATGAGTTGTACGGCCTCTCCATCACGCTTCCAGATGGCGGCAAGCGTACCTTGATTCTGCTGTCCGACGACGAGGGCAACGGCCCCGGCAGCTTCGAGATTTGCAAGTGAATCACTGCGCAATGGAACAGCAACCATGAAGCCATACCCCGCTGCGAACGAAGTCGGGCACGTCTGCCCCAGAACTGGTCGCGTGGCCGTGCTGGTTAGCGCGTACGCGGCGAGCGACTTGAACGGCGAAGTGCCGGCCTATTGGTACAGCGCCACGGACGAGGAATTTGGCTTTGATCCATGGCGCCTGGTGGATTCCGTGGATTCGAGCCTCGACGGGCAGTCATTTGACGTGTGGTTCCCAAGCGGCGTGTGCCAGCCCGTAAGCCCCACGGCGACGCTCTATCTTTCAGCGAAGAACGCCGCCAAATTGAACGAAGGAGCCACGCAATGTTCGAGTGATACGTGTACGTGAAGGTGAAATTCGTCGGCATTTTCAACTTTTCAACTTCATCCGCAAACAACCAAAGCATCACAACCGAAAGTAGAGCCCCATGAAACACCACAATCAAGGCCGAAACGCCTCATCAACCATCCGCCTGCTGGCCACTGCTCTGGCAGGCCTATTTTTCGCCGCCGCATCTCAAGCAGCCTGGATTTCTTCGCATGGCCCGATCACCGGTAACGATATCTCACTTCCCGATTCTTTCAACGCGCACTTCCCAGAGAAAAAATTCGAAGTGTTCGTTTACTCGAACGTCAACCAGATCGGCGACGTTGCGATTTGCACCTCCATCGTCGGCGTTGAGCTTCGCGGGAAGGAGCAATTCCCCGGCAAACGTTACACCTATACCGGGATGCATAGTAACCCTCAAAGCAATCCTTTGACGATCGGCCAAATGCGCGATCTGGCGCTGTATTGCGTGAATGGGTCCATAAAAAATATGCTCAGTGATGATCCTGACAAGGTCTACGAGCCAAATAAATGAGCATGTCCAGCCGCTGAAAATTTATTTGAAATCCAAGCCATGAATCCGAAGACTGCCCGCCACCAATACGAAGACTTCATGCGCCATGTGGACACGCACGGCACGCCCAAGACGGACCGCACCGGCACCGGCACGAAAAGCGTGTTCGGCTACCAGATGCGCTTCGACCTGAACGAGGGCTTTCCGCTCGTGACCACCAAGAAGGTGCATCTGCGCTCCATCATCCAGGAACTGCTGTGGTTTCTGAGCGGCTCATCGAGCAATAACTGGCTCAAGGAGCGCGGCGTCACGATCTGGGATGAATGGGCCAAACCCGATGGCGACCTGGGCCCGGTCTATGGCGTGCAGTGGCGCAGCTGGCCCACGCCGGATGGCGGGCACATCGACCAGATTGCCGAGGTCATCAAGACGCTTAAGAGCAACCCGGACTCGCGCCGCATCATCGTGAGTGCCTGGAACGTGGCCGAACTCAGCAAGATGGCGCTGATGCCCTGCCACGCCTTCTTCCAGTTCTACGTGGCCCCGTCGCAGGTCGCGGGCGAGCCGGCCCGGCTCAGCTGTCAGCTCTACCAGCGCAGCGCCGACATCTTTCTGGGCGTGCCATTCAACATCGCCAGCTACGCGCTGCTCACGCACATGGTGGCGCAGCAGTGCGACCTGGCCGTGGGCGACTTCATCTGGACCGGCGGCGACTGCCACATCTACAGCAATCACGCCGAGCAGGTGGCACTGCAGCTAAGCCGTGCGCCCTACCCGTACCCGACCCTGCATATCTGGCGCAAACCGGCTTCGATCTTCGAGTACGAGTACGAAGATTTCGAAGTGCGGGACTACCAGTGCCATGGCGCAATCAAGGCACCGGTGGCCGTGTGAGGCTGAACCCGGTCTTCGCGCACACCGCGAACATCCGCACCACACTCCGCCTGGCTCTTAATTTTTGGAACACGAAATGACCGTCAAAAAAGCCAAATTTCGCTTGCAATTGGCACGCCAAAAAAAAGTCGTAAAGCATGTAGGCTTATCGTTTAACGTCTCAGACCCAGGCGGCTGGTTCATCAACCCGGTCGTTAGTGAGGCGTGCGGGGAGACGATGGACTACGGAAAGCTTTTTGCCTACCTGTTTCGTCGATTCGGCTACCCCAATTTTGGCTGGGACGGGTACAAGGAACTCACAAAGTACATCCTCACGACCCCACACAAGGATCTGTTTCTGTGCGTCGTTCCGTTTGTCGGCGATAGCACCGACCTGCACTTCAGCTTTCTTACCCCGTTCGATGTTTATCTTGCCGCTGAGAATTATGGCCAGCGATTTCGCCATGCGTGGGAAATGCGGGCATTCGACTGGCAGGAACAACGGGGCCTTCCTCATTGGATGCCTGGCTGGCTAAATTTCTGCACTTCGGCAAGCCGCGAATCATGCGCCGATGCGCCTGAATACACGAACTGGCGAGATACGACGAAATGGATGTTCCTCCCCGGCGGGCCAAGTGATCCTCACTACGAGCTTCGCAAGAAGGCGAGTGAGTTCTTCAAGGCCCTCTACGCTGATTACGAAGCAGTCGAGCGCCGGCCCGGCTATGTCGAACGGGCCACTGATTGGCGTGAATGGGACGATGCAGATCCGCTCAAGTCTTTCGCCGAGGCAGGCTTTGCCGCGCTGCAGGATCTTCGCCGGCCAGTGCGTGTGCGTGATGCTGCCATCGACGCTTTTGGCGAGGTTAAGGAATCGCGTGCAATGAAATCTCTCGATACAGTGAATGAAGCCCCGGCGTCAGGCTACCCAAGCGGCAACCTCGGGAATGTGGCAACAAAGGAGTTTGCGGATCTGCACGGCCTGATCATGAAGATGGGGAAAGGCAACGCGCGACGCGGTATTGCGAAGATGATGGCTCTTGCTCAGCAATCGTGAAAATCAGCCTCTCATCGAGAGCGAAGCTTAGTTGACGTTTTCTCGTGTCACCCTCAAACTTGATCATGAAAAAAGTGACCGTCTCGATGTGGTCATCAGACGAGAAGGTGCCTTAGAGCGCAAAGGAAGCCGCCAAGGATTGGTTCTTAAATTCAGACCTCAAAATCATGCCTGTAGACGCCAAACAACTTCGAGTCGGAGCCGTGTTCCGGTTCAAGATCGCTGCACGTCGTGTAGTGGCCCTAAGTGAGCCCATTGGGAACAATTTCAACATCACATGGGAGTATGCCGACCTGGTGAAACGAGCCGGCCGACTCACTGGCTCTCAATGGTCACCTTACTTCTGCAAAGATGCCATCGAAGAGATGCCGGATCCGATGGCGTCCCTTCAAACACGCCGCTTGATCGATGGCACTGTCGTTCGGTCTTTGCCAGAGCCTGTCGATATAAAAATGATCACCCGCTGCCCGATCAAATGGGCTTTCGTTGACATGGAAACGGGCGCGATTTGGGGTCATGACGGGCTGAAATTCAAACCAGTGTCTGACGACGATTGCGCGCGGGTTGCCAGGGTGATCAATGCGGCAGCCAAGCCAGCTGTGTTGCACTCCAGCGAGAACGAAAGAGAAAAACCATGATCGATCACAACGTAGCTGCAGCGGCCCGGATGTACAACGAACCGGCCATCGCTCCAATGGAGGACGAGGTTTTGGGTGCGCTGGAAGCGCACGACGCCACCCATGCCGCTTGGGAGGAAACGCAGCGTGACCTGCGCAAACTGTTCGAGAAGGTCCTGTCGGCCTGGCTCTATCCCGGCGCCGAACTCAATAATTTCGATCGCGACCGCCCGCCATGTCTCCTTCCCATTCGCATCGTTGCAGGCAACGCGCACAACGCCTTGAAGTTCCGCGTTGCCGAAGACCCCTACGTGGTCGTAGATGATCGGGGTGATCCAGTGATGTCCAAATGGTCCGTCAGGGCCATCCCACTCAGCAACAAGACCGGCAAAGAGATAAGCGGCAATACGGTTAATGGTCAAAGCAAAGACGGCAGTGTGACCTTGACTGGCACTATGTTCCCGCAGTTCATGTTCAGGGATCTGACCGGACCGGCGCTGGCGCAGCGCGAGCGGGACGAATTCATCAGAATGGTGGCCAAAGCAGAAGCCATCCTGGTCGAGCGTGAGCAAGTTGTCCAGGACACACAGGCCCAACCAACGTCTTGAGGAAAGGAACAATACAGTGAAACTTAACCCTACGTTGGCTATCTTTACGCCTCCTGCATTGGCTTTGACCGCGGTGGCAATTTCCAACCCTACGGCTCTGACGTGGCCAGTCGTTGGTGTCCTCTCAAAATCGACAGGTCGCGCGCGCACGTGACCTGTTGAAAACCAACAGGTGGGGTCTGATTCGTGGCGAAAAGGCCTGCTTCTGCACGATTATTGGCTCCCCAAGGCCTTTTCTTGGCTCGCGATCCCTGGGCCTTCAACGACCAGACTTGCCGCCCTTTGCCATCTGAGATTCCATTTTGGTGAGTCGGTCTTGCAGCGACTCAAGCTCGGTGGCCATCCGCTCCTCACGGCGGGTGCCTGCGATGAGTGACTCGTGCAGCCGCGCCAAGCGTCCCTCTGACGACGCTGCCGCCTTGCGAGCAGCGTCGTCAGAGTCCTGCGCCCTTGAAAGGTCCGCCTTCACAGACTCGACCTCGAGCTTCAAGGCGACTATTTCCTTTTCCTGATCGTGTAGGTGGCTGGCAAGCTCGGTCTGCTTCTCCAGAAGCGCCGTCTTGACGCTGGCCGCTTCCAAGGTGACCGCCTCGAGCTTCTGACCAGACTCCTTCAAGGACGACACTGCCGCTTGCAGATCTTGCTGCACCCTGGCGGTTTCCTGCCGGGCGCGGTCGATCTCTTGCAAATGCCGTCGTTCGTTGGCGGCATGGCGTTCATCCGCAACGGCACGCTCACGTGTGAACTCTTGCGCTTGAGCCAGCGCCTGCTCGTGAGAGGAGCGTCTTTGCTCCTCCAGTTGTGTTCGCAACTGCTCGCCGCGCTCTTGCTGCTCGGCGGCCACGGCCTCGGCGCGCCCGAGCCGCTCTTGCGCAGTGCGTAGCTGCTCGGCCAGCTGCTCGGCGCGGATAGTCGATTGCCTGGCGTTCTCAAGCAGGGCGCTGCGCGAAGCTTCCAGGGCCATCTGCTCATCCTCCAGAGCCTTTTGCAGCCCGGCCACTCGGGCGATTTCATCATGGAGTTCCTTCTGCGCCGCCTGGCGGGCTTCCAGCAGGGACGCGTCCCAGATGCTGCGGACGGCCTGGCGAACGGCGAGCGGGGTTCCGTCAACTGGTCTCGGGCGTTCAGGGGCTGATGGATCGACCGGGCCAGCCGGGTCGGGAGGAGCGATATCAGCCACGCGCGCCCCGAGACTGCGAAACCAGTTATCCAGCATGGGCCCGATCGTGTTTGGCGATCCTGTTCCCAGGTGCGCACGGATGCGGTCGACTGTTGGCCGCTTTTGCTCCAGCAACAACGCATCCGCGGTTGCGTCGATCTGTTCCTGGCTGACACCGATTCTTCCCATTTTCAACTCCTTACGAATACCAAAGTCTTATTTCGAGACGTTCCAAGCCGATCGATTTTTACCTTGCGCCCTTTTCCGGGGTTCTATACAATAACCCCCGATAAGCGTAGATTATCACGGGTTATGTGTGTTTTCTCCGTTTGATATGTATCATACAATACATAATATGTATGCAACAAAAATAATTTTCAGATAGTTTGCGGCTCGGTTTGGCATGGAGGCCCAGAGGAAATGAACCCCGTCGAGATTGAATCGTTCGAGCTGATGGCGCCTCATGTGGTAGACCCCTTTTGGCTGGCCAAGGTGGGCCGTGGGTCGCATGCGGCAGTTGCCGAGCCCGGGGCCGACCATGTCGTCCTCCTCGGAGTTCGGCTTCAGTTTCGACCCGGTTCGACGGTGCCGCCCGCCGGCGTTGACTTGCGCGTCTGGGTCGGTGCGAACAGGTATTTCAGGTGCGCCACGGTGACCAGCCTCGATGCTGCCGCTGCAGCCCGGAAAACAGCACACACCCAGGCCGAACTGGAACGCCGCAATAAGCTGGACCAGGCTCGCGCAGAAGCCGAAGCCTTCAACGCCCGCCTGCGCCTGCCCGTTCGGTGGGACGTAGGCATCAAGGACGTCCTCTCGGGCCTGTCGGCCTCGTCTTGGGGCGACGGCCGTGGCAAGAAGACCGTGGAGCACATCTACCTGAAAGAGCCCCTGCGCGAGGCTCGGCTGGTTCGCCAGGCCGGCGACCTGCTATGCACGTCCGCTGCAGGCTCAAACGGCAAGCGCTGGTCGGTGCAAATCTCCAGTTCAGCCTTCGACGGCGAAGGCAAGCCCTTTCGGCCGAAGGTCACGTGCGTGGCGTGCCTGAAATTGGCTGGGCGCTGGGTTGGAGCGTCGCGTCAGCAACGTCCTCTAGGAACTGCGCAGATTTACGTGCTTCGCATGGTCTGCCCAGAATGGCCGACCAAACAGCCAGATTCGAGGTCGGAGAGGGTGCTCAAAACCCTGGAGGCCCGCAGCCTGGCTTACGAGAGTTCTGGGCGCTGGTACATCAGCCCAAAGGGGCGGCAGGCGCTGGCGGCTCATGACGAGGCCGCTCCACGAGCGTAGGACCAACGAGAACAAATAAATCACGGCGAACGCACCGAAACCAAGAAAATATCAGGAACAAACGATCTCATCGGAACCACGACATGAACGAATTGACCACGATTCCCGAAGGGAGCGAAGCCTCTGACGACGCGGGCAATATCCGCTTCATCGAGCGCAAGCAGGCGCTTGAGCCCGGCACCTACTGGCGCTTTGTCGGCGCCAGCGATGACGATGAAGACTCTGATTTTGAGCCGGGCACCGTCTTGCTTTTGCTCTCGGTGGATTCATTCGAGGGCAAGCCCCACACCATTACGCTCGCCACTCACCCGCTCAATGGCGGCACAGGTCAGATCAAGTATCTGGTGGGCGACTTTCTCCAGGTTTGGGAGTTCGCGCCGGATGGCGAGCAAGTTCGAGAGCGTGAGCTTCGCACGCTGCAGCAGGAAATCGCCGAGGCGCAGGCCGAGATCATCGAAGGCCAGGTCAACCCGGCCATCGTGGCGCCGGCCGTCGAAAAGGATTTACTTGAATGGGAATCGAAGCGTCAGAGTGAGAACAAGGAGCCAGATCAGCAAAATGCGGTTGTGGGCGGAGCAACTGCCGCACCCGCCCCCGCCACGCCGGCTGCTGGAACCAGCCTCGCCGTCCAACGCGCTGGCGCTGGCATCAGAACCGACGTTGGCTTCATCATGGAGAACCGCCTGACGCAGTCGGATGTGCAGGCACTGAAGGTCATGGTGGAGCGCGAAGCGGTCATCGCCGAATCGAAGGCACGCTGGCTGACGCAGCGCACCGAGGCGATTGCCGCCAAGGTTCAGTCGATGACGCCATTTTTCAAGGAAAAGGCTGCCGTGGCCTTGGCCAAAACCTCCGACGTGCGCAAGTTCGCGGAAGATCTCATGAAGGGCATTGCGACACTCAACCTCTACACCGGGGTGGGTGTCGAAGTCGTCAAGATCAGCGAGGGTGCAAGCGCCGATCGTTCGGAGCACCTGACGCTCATGCAGCGCAAGCTGTTCGTCGAAGAGGAATTGGCGGTCTACGCCGACCTCGAAGGGGATTTCGACTTCCAGAGTATCAAGACCTTCGATCAGATGATCAAGAAGGAGCTGGCTCTACTGGAACAGATCGCGCCCTCCCCTCGTTGTGTTGTGTCCCTGGCTGTGCGTCGACGTGACGTTGAGTACGGCAATCTATCCCCGGAAGAAGCATTTCGGAAGAACCTGCAGAACAAGGCCGTGTTCCTTCTCGTGCGCGATGGTGAGAACGTCTACCGGGTTTATTCTGGCGAGGAAACCCATGAAAACGCCGCCAGGTTGTTCCCATCAAAGGATGAGAACGACAAGATTTTCACGGGGTTCGACGGCGAACGCATCAAGTTCAACGACCTTGAATTCACCCGGCGCGTAGCCCGATCCGAAGAGCAGGCGCTGATGTATAAGCGCCTGCTGGTGCTGCTGTGCGGCCTGGACCACCGCCTCAAGCTCTTCGGCGATTTCTACGACGAAGAGCAGTCACTGTCGTTCATCTCGATGGGCTTCCAGCAGCGCTGGATGCGTTTCGTGCCGGATGATGAAGTCGGAACGATGATCGGAGAATCCCGGCCCGCCTTCAAAGATTGGCTCAATGGCCGCAATGACTTTCTGCAAAGCGGCTCTCGCGTGCTGGCCTATTACCCGAATCTGATCACGCCCGAAACTGCCCCCTCGGTCATCAAGGTCCGCTATGGACGCGATCGCGATTGGGAAGACAAAGTTGCCGATACCTTCGTCGATACCGACACCCACATCGTCTACAAGGACGGCAAGGACCTGTGCATCGATGTGCCGGTGCGCATGCGATCAGCTGAGTACAGGGATCTGGCAAGGCCCGAATTCAATGCCCGCGTCAACCTACTCGCCAGCAAAGGCAGATTTGGCTATCTGTGCCTGGACGCGGTGGCGGCCGAAGACCTGGAGTGGTACATCCACAACCGCGCCAGCCGGGTTCAAAGCGTCACATTCCTTCGGTTGTTCAAACGTGCGGTCGCCGCCATCAGGCTTGAAGAAGCCAGCCAGGCGCCGGCTATGGCCTGGATGCAGTCAGCGGTGATCGACGCCGGCATTGCCGGCCCGGGCGAAGCAAAGGAACTGGTGACGGAGGCAGTCCGGTCATGGCGCTGCGCCAACCGCGGCGCACCCTTGCCAGGACTCGATGACAAGAAGGCCTTTGACACGATCCTGAGCCTTGCCCATTCCCTCGGGCGCCGCACCACGGACTTTGGCGAGATGGCGCAGGCCTATGCCGACGCGAAGGGATTGAAGCCTCTCAAGGCGGTTCTCACCGGCAAGAACCGCCTTGCACTGTACGTTGAGGTGCCGGCAACCGAGCGAGACGAGAGCCTAATGACCTGGCGCTGGGTGCGCCGCATCAGCCTTTCCGTGCTCAAAACCAAACTCTCGGAAACGTCCAGTAAACTGGTTTGGCTCACAGAGAAGTTCGACGCAAAGGAAACCGAGATCCGGTCATGGCCCGAGCTTTCAGGCTGGGTGAACGCCTACCCCGAACCGTTCAAGGCCGACTATATGCTGTCCGTCATCGATTTGGTGAATCGGGGCGTGCAGGAAGCCAAGACCGTCTTCGGAGCCGGCAATGACAGCGGCATGCCACTGGAGACTTTCAATCCGCTGTTCACTGAATTCCGCCGCCGCCTCCATGCTGGCCGCAGCATGGTCCCGGAGGTCAATTTGCACATTCCTGTTGCGGCCCATGTGCGTCTCGGCAGCCCTTACAGCGATGCCACCAGAGACATGGTTTTGGGGATCAACATCATTACGGCCAGCGAGTTGGCTGCCAGATGGCTCCATCACTTTGGGAACGAGTCCCAGCGAGACTTGGTTCGGGAGAAGTTCATCGGCATTTACCAGAACAAGGAGGTGGCAAAGCGGAAGTTGGGACTTGAGTTCCACCCGGAGCTTAAATCCGTCGATGCCAAGAGCATGACGTCGATCGTCGTGTTCGACGCACCAAGCTTCCAGAATAAAAGCCTGTATGTGGCCCAAAGAGAGGAACGAGACGCCCAAAGCGGGCATGCGCGGCTGGTTCCCGACGAAAATCGCAATGTGGACGATGTGCTGGGCCGGTGGATGAAGGACACGAAACCACCAAAATCATCTGAGCATGATCACCGGCCGGACACCGTTCTCGTGAACAAGGAGGCCTGGGACGGCTCGCACGGTCTTTTGCGCGCCGGGCTATTCGCGCAGGGGACCACTCACGAGACCGTGCAGAACTCCAACGCTGACGACGGTCAATCTCAGAACGACAACGAGAGCGATGAAGAAGACGGCCCGCGTGCACAGGAGAGCTGCCAATGAGCCAGTTCACGTGGAAACGATACGGCGGCTATGAATGCAGCAGCCAGGGGGACCGCCGCTTCAGTGCATTCGCCGCCTATCTGCCCGATGGCAGGACCATAGAGCATCATTACCAGTGCGACGTCAAGGGGTACGACCCCGGTGGCACGAACTGGCGACTAGGCAAGGGCAAGCCGCCATTGCGCGAGCTGACGCCGCAGCAGTTGCTGGAGGAATACGCTGCCTTGTGGCGTGACTGGGCCGCGAGAAACCCCGAGCTCATGTCGGAGCTGAGAGCACGTGCCTCGGCCCACGGCGGCGTGCTCAGTGATCGGTTCGCAACCACACCAGTCAACCAGGCCAACGCCCTGACAATGCTCCTGAACGAGCAAGACGGGCAGGATGACAACGAAGACCAAAGGCAGCTCCAGTTTGAAAAACCATGAACCTGCGGGGGAACTGCTGAACAAGCGCACAACCGACCTCGCCCACCCGACCCGGGCCGGACGCGTCAAGCCGATCGACATCGAGCGCCTTGACGCCGAGACAATCGCCGCTGTTGGCGAGATGCTCGAAGAAGGCGAATCGGCCAACACCAGGACCAGCTACGCCAGCGCCGCCAGGTACTGGATGGCCTGGTTTGGCCTGCGCTACCAGAGGGACTTCGAAGAACAGAGGGATCTGCCGCTACCCCCCGAGGTGGTGGTCCAGTTCATCGTCGACCATGCCCGGCGCCTGTCCGGAGTCGAAAAGGACAAGGTTCTTCGCCACGAGCTGCCGGCCGGCATCGATCGGGAACTCGTGCGCTGTGGCGTCAAGAAGAAGCCCGGGGCCATGGCGATCAACACGCTGGAGCATCGCCTCGCGGCCATGGCGAAAATCCATCGCAACCGCAACCTGGACAGCCCCACCGATCACCAGGACGTACGCCGACTGCTGCGCGCGGTGCGCAGCGCCTATGCGCGCCGCGGCGATCTGCCCAAGAAAAAGGACGCCTTCACGCTCGACCGGCTCGAGCGGCTGCTTCAGACGTGCGACGCATCCCCGGCGGGTGTGCGCGATCGCGCCCTGCTGCTGTTCGCCTTCGACTCTGGCGGTCGCCGGCGCTCGGAGATCGCGGGAGCGGATCTGTCCATGCTCAAGCGCGATGGCGAGGACTATGTGTTCACCCTCGCCTTCTCCAAGACCAACCAGGCCGGCACCGATCGACCCGAGAATCAAAAGCCCGTAGTGGGCGACGCGGCGCAGGCCCTGCGTGCCTGGCTGGACCTGCTGATCACGAGCGGCATGAATTTGTCGGAAGGCCCGGTCTTCAGGCGCATTCGCCGCGGTGGTCATATCGGCAGCGACGGTCTGTCGGATGACGGCATCTGGGAGATCGTGGCGAAGCGCTGCGCCCTGGCCAGCCTGAACCTGGAAGGACACTTCTCCGCACACTCGCTGCGCTCGGGCTACATGACCGAGGCGGGGCGCTCCGGCGTGCCGCTGAACGATGCCATGGCGTTCTCCGGCCACCGAGACGTCAAGACCGCCATGGGCTACATGCGCGTCACGGAGATGAAGAAGTCGAAGGCGGCCGGGCTGGCGAGCCGCGGCAAGAAACAAAGAGGCTGAACCGCGCCCTACTTAGACAGATTTTCCGCAAATGTCTGTGATAAACCCAGCGAAGCGGCCGTTGCCCCCAGCCGAGCTCACGGCTACGGGGCCGGTGCCTAGCGCTAGCGTGCTCGAGAGGCTGGTACCGCCAGATTCAGGAGGCCCCGGGGGCAGGTCTTGGGCCGTCGCATTCTAGTGAGAGCTTCCCGCCACTTTTGACCTCTTGGCCGCATTTGGCCTGCTGGGCGGCCGCATCCGCTTTTTCCTTGGCGGCCTTTTGCTCCTGAATTTCGGGGTGCTTGGCCGCATAGTCGAGCTTGTCGGACTGCTCCTGAAGATACTGTTTCTCTGGGGAGTTCTTCTCCCCGCATCCGGCTAGGGTCATCACTGAAACCACTGACACGCACAGAGCCAATGCGACGCAGAGTTTGCGGGCCATGTCGTTTTTTACCTTGAATTCTTTGACCATTTGATCCTCGCCCTAAATTTGCAACCAAGGTAGTCTAATCGAAGGTTTCGCTGCCCATTACCCCTTCGTGTTCACACCCAAAAAATTTCCATCCTGAAACAGCGGCAAGTTGTTGATTCGTAGTCGAACTGCACCAAGAACGACAAGAAAAGAAAAGGCATGTCCATGCCGCCCTCGAAGTTCGAACTGACCACAAACGCACAAGTCGGAGCTGCCAGCTCCGACTTGGCGCAAAGAATCATGGGAGCCGCCAACCCTTTTCAGAACCCGCCAACAAACGCCGAACGCTTCGCGTTCTTCGAGCCCATGTGCCGGCTCAGCCTGTCACCTTGGGCGCTGGACTTGACTCCAAAACTCGCGGGTATTTCTCGCGCAGCCAGTCCTCGGCAAACAGGTGGCGAATGGCCTCCCTGTCATCATCCTCAATGGGCAGGCCCAGTTTGAGGACGTTTCCGAAGTAGATGGTCCGTACGTCCTGGTCCTCATCCATGGCATCGATCCCCTCGATGTCCCAGAGATCAACCGTGCGCATTCCAGGGTTGTACTTCAGGCGCAGAAGCTGGCATCCGGTCGATTCCATGCGTCGCTGAGGTCGCCGTGATCCGCCAGCGCCTTGAGCAGCTGCTGAACCAGGTTCAGTGTCTCATTCACCGGCGGCCTCCTCGGCCTGATGATCCGTTCCCGCCCCGCGAAGGAGGTCGGTCTGCGTTTCGCCTGCCTCGTCCTCGGTGTGATCCGTGTCCGGCAAGGCGTTGTCGGTGAGCTCGGGCACGTTCTCGACTAGGTACTGCATCACGGCATGCAGGTGATCGACCTTGCCAGTGATCTGGTAGGTTTCGGTCGACGGGTTGGACAAGACGAGGTAGCCGTCCACCCTGAGCTTCTCGAGCATCTTGCGCAGCAGCTCGTTGTTCGAGAGCCTGGAGTCCGCTCCAGGTATGCGAAGCTCGCGCAACCGGTTCACCAGTGTAGTGTCTTCGTTAACCTTGAGCAGGATGTCGGCAAGCTGAACGTATTCGCCCGGCACCCCGCGGAACTCCTCCTTGGTCAGGCGCATCAGGTTGAGCATTTCCACGAGCAGCCCGTAGACTTCACGGAACCGCGCGAGATCTGCTTTGACCTTGGCCGCCTGTTCGTTGGTGTGCACCTGCATTGGCGCAACAAAGAAGGCCCCGTCATCGCCCAAGCGGGCCAGTCGCCGGTCCAGGCTCTGCAGCCACTGATCTACCCGCTCGGACTCGCCGGGCTCACTCAGGTCCGCGTAGGCCTGCGGGTAGGCGTACTGGCACACAAAGTGACCGGCCAGAAGGGTATTGAGAGTTTCAGGTCTCATGATCTGCTCCTGATGACGTCTCGGTCGCCAGAAGTGGCCCGACCGTATTGGCGTGCCTGGTGAGCCGAGCCGATGGCAGAAAGAGCCCGATGGAGCCACGGTCCTTGAATTCGTAGCGGCGAGCGAAATGGCGGAACTCGGCGTGAGTGAGCTTGGGCGATGCGGTTACCGGGTCGATGCGGTTCTCGCGCAGCGTGTCGATGAGGCCCTTGAAGTTGCCCGCGTCGAACTTTCCCACTTCGTCGCTGATCCAGGGGATGTAGATGTCGTTGTCGCCACGGATCATGTTGAGCATGCCCACCAGCAGGCTGATCAGGATGATCGCATTGATTCCGGTGGAGGAGATGTGTTCGAGGTCGGCCGGCCGGCTGAATGGGCGCGTTTGCCCGTTGACCGTAACGCTACCTTTCAGATTCACGTGTGCCGCCAGATCGAGTTCCACCGTGGAGTCCTGACGCAGAAGCTCCAGGAACTTGGTCAACGCGCCTGCCGTGTTGGCGTCAGGCAACCGGGCCTGGTCATTGACCGCCATGCTCGTGTCATGGGCTCTGCCCACCTTGTCGATCTCATTGATCTCCTTCACGAGAGAAATATCACCGAAGTTGGAGACGATGGCCACCTCGAGGCTATTGATTCGGTGGAACTGAGCCACTTTCAGGCCGCGTTGCAGATCATTGTTGAACTGATCGACTTCTTTCTCAAAACGGGTGATCACCCCACGGAACTGGCGCACCTGGTTCAAGATGGTGGTTGCGTCATTGATGACGTTGGGCAACACTTGCCGCGCCAGGTCGCCGTGGATGCTGCACAACTGCGAGGCCTTGCCAACGAGCGTCATCTCGACTGGCAGGGCGTCCAGGCTGCGTTGCACAAAGTCGGCAACTGAGCTGGCCCGACCAATGAGCTGATCACGGATGGGAGAGTGACGCCGGCGAACGACCTCCTCACTTTCACCTTCCTGGCTTCTCGCCTGGCTCAGACGCGTTCGAAGATCCTCCACGCTCAGGTTGGGGTCGGGTGCGCGAGAGGTGGTCTCGATCAAGCCATTATCGCTGAGGATTCTTTTCAGGACATCGATTTCTTCTTTGAGACTGTGTTCAAGCTTCTCCAGACGATCGACTTCGGCCGCGAGCCGGGCTTCCTCAAGTTTGACATCTTCCTGGCGGGCCTTGAGCAAGGCTTCAGCCTTGAGGCACTGCCTCTGAGCACTTCGGGCGGCATCTTCAAGTCCAGCCAGTATCTGCTGGCCGCCTTCATTGAGCCACTCGTGCCAGAGGTCCACGATCGGACGCCGGCCAAGGGTTATCCTGATCTGTTCGGCGAGCGTGGCCGCCTGGGCGCGAATCTCGGCAAGCCGAACGGGATCCACACCTTCAGCCTTCAGCAGATTGTCCCGATCGGTTTCAAGTGATTTTGCCGATACCTCCCCGTTGGATTCAGCTTCGAGGGCCTGCCCCTCGATGGATTCGATGGCTTGATCCAGGGCCGCCCTGTGCTGGCTCAGCTTCGAATCGCGCGCCGCCGCGGCATCGGCGCGAGCAGCCTTCACGCGCTTTTCCTCAGTGGTCATCTGGGCACGCAGATAACTCAGTTCTTTCCTGCTCTCTTGCAGGCGGGCTGCGCCGCTGCGCTTGAGATCCTCCACTTCGCCCTCGCACTGGGCTTGAGCGATTTCCTCGTCGCGTCGCGCCTTGTCCTGACGGGATTCAGCGATGGAAAGCTCGCCTTCAGCCTCATCAAGAGCCTTCTTCTTGCCTTGAACGGTTCTCGCTATGACTTGCAGGGCGTCGTTGGCCTCCGACAGGCGCTTCTTCGCCGCTGACAGCGTGGCTTCTGCCTGCGCAAGCGCCTGTCTCAGCTGCTCGTCATCAGCCCAGGCGGGTTGGGCGATTCCCGAGGTGTCCAGCTGCCAGCCAAAGGCTGTGTCCGGATCGGCGTCAGGAATGGGGGTGGGGGCGAGATCCGCGCGCGCGAGCAAGGCGGGATCGAGAATCTTGGCCAAGCCCGATTTCCAGCTTTCGTCAGAGCTTGCGCGCAGCACGCCCAGCAGCGTGCCCTCTGGTGGGACAAGGCGGTCTTGGGCTTCGCTCAAACGCCGTTCAGCCTCCTCGACGCGCCCGCCGGCCCTGACCGCCGCCGATTCAGCATCCTTGTGGTCCTGAATCGATTTAAGCCACGCTGCTCGGGCGTCAGAGGCGGCCCTTGTCGCGTCCAGAGTGCATTTGGCGGCCTCTCGGTCGGCAATGCGCGCTGTGTCCAACGCCTCTTTGGATGCCTGACTGGGTTGCGCTGCCTCAATCTGGGCCTCCAACTTGGCGTGGCGCTCGACAAGCTCTTGAATCTGGGGGTCAAGTTCATCCTTGATGGCGCTGAATTCGGCGTCAAGAGCTTTTCCCTGTTCCTCGTGGGCATTGCGGATGGTCTCGGCCTCACGCTCCGCACGGTCCCGGGCCTGATCCTTGGATGACCGCAGTTTCTGTGCTGCATCTCTTGCCGCGTTGCGGGCATCGTTGATGAGGGAGGTGAACCTGTTCACGATGCCATCAGACTTGCCGGACATCAAACGCGTGCTGGCCTCCAGGTTTTGGTGATCGACTTGCATCTGCGGGGCGCGATCGAGCTCCAGGGCCCAGCCTTGAACCTGGGAAAGCTCCAGGGATTCGCGGCGCGCATTTTCTTTGTGCACTCTGCCGGCGCTTGCATCCCGAGCGCCGGCAGCGTCGCCAGCCGCCTTCATAAGAGCCAGAACCGTTTCCCGTGAGCTGGTTTGATAGCTGCCCAGAATCGCACCCGCGCTCTTGAGAGAGCTCTGGGTTGCGGTCATTCTCTCTCTTCGAAATTTGAGCGCCGGCGCAACCTCCAGGCGAACGGCGCGCAACACATTTTCGGCCTTGCCATGCAGATCAATAGCCTCACGAAGGAGTTCAACGTCCCTGGCCATGCCGAAGGCAGCCTCCAGGGCACTGCGATCGCGAAGCCAGCGCTCGATTTGATCCTTGCTTTGGCGCAGGGTGATCTTTTGCCGGCTGGGTGCATCGCCATGCGCATTCAGGCGCTCCTGAACGATCGTGATGGCCAGGCGTACGAAGTCCTTGAAGTCCAAGCGCTCCTTGGCAACCGCTGCGACCAATCGATCCAGATTGGTCAGGCGTGATCCGAAGCCGTAGTCGGCGCTCATGCGGCGCAAGGCCTTGGCGTCCTGCGTTCGTGCCTCCGTCCCCAGAATCACCGCCCGGTACTCAGCGATGTCGAGTTGGCGCGAACAGTCGGCCCCCATGGCGAAATAGGCGTCCGCCATCTGAATGTCGTCGCAGAATATCTGGCGCCCCTGCTCGTCGGTGCGCACGAAAGCCTCTTCCCGAAAGCCGCGGTTGATGAACCGGTAGAGCGGCCGGTGATCATTGTTGGCGCGGCGCAGGACGGCGCAGCGCACGTCATGTTCCTCATCGCTACCGCGCTGGTATTCGAAGACGATCGCGCTGTATGGCATGGGCAGCACGAACTTGAGCATCGGTTCGCGCCCACCCACAGTCTCTGTAATCTGGCTCGGCAGGGTCCCAAAGAAGAGTGGGAATAGCTCCAGCGTCGTGGTCTTGCCGACGGCATTCTCCCCCGTGATGGAGGCTCCGCCGCGAGGGTCGACCTCATTGATACTGGCAGAGGTGATGTTGCCACTGGTGCGAGTGTTGACCAGCAACATGCGTCGAAGTCGAGATGTCACTTGCTGTTCCTCCTGGATTCTTTCCTGGCCGACATACCTGTCAAGAGCAATTTTGTTGGGAACAGACATTCTCCCTTGCCCTGAAGATCCCGGATTCCTGCGGTGTGCATGGTTTCTTGGCGTTTACCGCCGCACTCCGGCTGAACCTGGACATGGAATCCCCTCCTCATAGAACCGTTTCCACGATCCTGTGTAGTAGTCGACGGCTCCGCACCTTGTGCAGTGCATCCGTCCCGGCGCAAGGGTGCCATCGTCTTGCCATGTCAGGTGCTCCACCGAGTAGGCGGGTACCCACTCGCCTGTGTCGTCGTCCACATAGCCAGGGAGCCACTGGATTTCTTTGTGCTCGCACACATTGCTGTCGAGTTGCGCAGAGTCATTCCTTGCGCGCCCCTTTGCCTCGGCTTTGATCATATCGGGCCACAAGTTGCGAGGACCGGGATTACCGTCGAGAACACCCCTGGCGAATGCCCAGGCCAATGGCTTGCGGCGGTCGTAATCCGCCTGCAGTTCGGCAAGCTCATCGGTGCTTCCAGCGAATCCGCCTGCAACCCGTTCTTTCAGGTCTTTGCAGGCGACCAGCTCGCGAAGCGCAACTTCCGCGGCCGACATCTGTGGCTCGCTCAATTCCCCACTCCAGCCACTTCACCAGCTTCATGGTCGCCCTGTGGCACACCGTGCGCGCGCTCGATCTCCCGAGCGAACTCGTAAACGCTGGTCGGGTAGATGCCGCCTGTGGCATTGCGCATGCCGTCGGCTGCGATCTGATCGATTTCGCGTTCAGTGAGGGGCCGCCTAACGAGCTGGTCATTGATGGTGACTGGCGTGTCGCCGCCTGGCCTCATCTTGATGGCGCGAAACATCGCGCAACGCCTGAAAAGCTCCGGCGTAAGCGGCTCTGAGTGCGACTTCGACACGCGTGCGACCAGTCGAAGCAGCATTTTGATGTCTCGCGGCGCGATTCCCGGGAACAGCTCAACCAGTTGGAGAATGAGGTCATCCCCGAGCGCGACCGAGTGCTGAGAGGCGGTAACGCGCCAGATCCTGGCCGCGTCGTCTGGCGGTGGAACGAGATAGTCGATGATGGCCGCACAGCGCGAGACAATCGCCTCGTCAATGTCGTCAGGCCGATTCGTCGTCATGAAAAGCAGGCCGTCGAAGTATTCGAGGGTGCGCAGGAATTCGGCAACGATGGCGTTTTGCTCGATATTGTCGCCACGGCGCACGACGAACACGTCGGCTTCATCCAGCAGCAGGACACAATTCCATCGCTTGCAGGCCCGGAACACCTCCTTGAGGTTTTCTTCGATGTCAGCGGCCTTGGTGCCCAGCGTGCCCGTGTGGATCGAATACAGGGGCCGCTCGATCAACTCGGCATAGACCTCGGCGGTAAGCGTTTTCCCAACCCCAGGAACGCCCTTGCACAGGATGACGTTTCCAGCGCTCTTGCCCTCAATGATGTCTTCGACAAAGGCGTCAAGATCGGTGGTGAGAACGTCCAGCAAGTCACGATGGGTCGGCGGCAGCACCAGCTTCTGGCGCAGCGACTTGTCGTACTCATAGGGCTCCAGGTTGTCGGCGTTGATCCAGAAGAACTCATGGGTGCGCAGGTCAAAAACCCTCACTACCGGATGCTCTGGCACCGGCCCGACGCCGGCGCCCTTCTCGCTGCGCTCAAAAAGGCAGGAATCGGAATAGGGACGGACCGGGCCGGCGTCCGTGGCGTCCAGATCATGGATGACGCGCCGGCCTTGCAGATCGTCGCCGCGACGTTTGTAGTTGTCCTCCTCGTATTGGTAGGCCGCTCCCTTGACGCGGAACTGCCGCGCGAAAGCATTTCTGGTGTTCTTGTGATGGCCCTCAACCGAGGCTAGATGAGCTTCTCGCAGGGCGGGCGTTTCCTTGTAGATTCCTTCGGCCGCCAGAATGTCGGCCAGCCGCCGGTTAGACACCTGCTGCGGGGTAAACACGTGCGTGGCGCTGTGAAACCCGATCGCGTGATCGCGGTTGTTGTCACGGTCATGGCCGTAGCTCGTAGTGCGTATGGTCACGCTGATGGAGCCGCTGCCCCGCCCATAACGCGAACCATCTTCATACGAAATGTCCGACACCAATTGCGGGTACAGCTTGTCATCGTCCCCACGAACGTAGATCCAGCCGTCGATGAGTTCCGATTTCAGAAACGCCTCCAGCGCCCCCTTGAACGCCTTGAAGTTTGGAATCGGCTTGTCGAATTGGCCAGCCCTGGCCCGCAGGATCGATTCAATCGCACGCTCCGTCTTGCGGTCATTGACCACCTGGGCCGCTGCAATGAGATCGCCCAGGCCGGCGTCGTCAATGTGGGCGAGGTCGACCTCAAATTCCACGTCTGCCCGCGTGCCCTTGTGATAGGTCCGAAGGTGTTTGAGTTGAGGAGACTTCGTAGCGTCAAGAAGTGAGGCCGAAACGGTGAATGACATGTTGATGAATTCTCAATAGGATTGGTTGGCCGCCCTGTGCCGCCTACGTCGGCGAAATGGCGCTGCTGTCGTCGTCAGAAAAATCGACGTGCTCCCCTTCCAGCACCAACCTTGCAAAAGTCCCGTCTTCGATGGTGGCCGTTCCGGCTTCGTCGCAGTAGTAGTTCTGAGGCTCGCCGCTCACGGTGTCCCAAGCATCGGGGTCGGAGCGCAGGAAATGCGCTCCACCGGCATAGAACTGAAGGGCCTCGCGCAGCGCCGCAATCTCCTTGTCGGCTTGTTGCCGAGCCGAAACAGCCGCCGCCACATACAGCGGCTCGAACCCCATGTCCGGCGCGCCGTCATCGTTGTGTGGCCGAATCGGCCCCAAGATGATCTTCGGCTGATAAGGCTCCTGGTGCTTCATCCACGCAACAGGCGCTGCCTGGTCATTCGCTTGTTGGGGCTCGGGCAAAGCCCGCTCTTTTGTACTCATGACGCCTCGCTCCTGAGTGTTGTCTTGTCCTGATCAGGAGCTATCGCCCGCCGCGGCTGGGTGCCATAAACGCGCCACTGCGCCGGCAGAGCGCAGTTCGCCGGTGCATCCGCGAACATCGGGCCGATCTGGTCATTGCTGTATCCGGCCAGCTGCGTGCCGATGGCCGTCACGAAGAACCTCGTCTTGGGCTGCTGCGCGGCATATTCCAGGAATCGGGCCACGCTGGCGGCAATGTCCGCGAGGGGCAGCGACTTGATCTGTCGGTCTTTGGTGGGGATAGCGTAGGCTCGCCCCGTTGGCCCGTCACCAACGCCGTATTCAGCCCGGAAATTGACCCGGGCCACCTTGGCCGCACCCTTGCCGTGAATCCCCTTGAGGTTGGAGCCAAACACCCAGATCCAGTCCCCTGTGGGAATGATCCCGTCATCGTGAAATATACGCAGTTCCTGGTTCAAGATTAATTCCTTCGGTTTGGACACGATTAACAGCTCAGACGGCGAACGAGATTGGGTCTGACTTGCGCCGCCACTCCCCGGCCCAAGGCTCAATACCCAAGCTTGAATGGTTGGCCTTCCTGCCAGTTGCGCTCCCAGTGTGACAGGAAGCCATGCGCGAGCTGTGGGTTGTTCCACAGCACGATCACGTTCTCGCTGTTGGACATCTCAGCCGCTCGCGAGTAATTGAAGCTGCCAGTCTCCACCGTGCTCTGGTCAACGATGATGACTTTGTCGTGAGCAATCGGGTAGGCAGCAAGGGTACGAACCGCGATGCCAGCGTTGGCCAAGGCGCTCAAAGCCGCGCGTGCGCGGCCGCTGCGGTCTTCCTCGATGTTCTCCTTGTAGTCCACCACCACCCCGACATTGACGCCACGAGCGTGCGCTGCCAGCAGCGCTCTGGTGATCGGGGCGCTTGTGAACGAATAGGCCATTACCAGGATGGAAGAGCGGGCGGAATTGATGGCCTTGAGCACTAGCGCCTGGCCACCGCCGCGCGGCGAGAAGGCGTATTCAACCTGGCCGGTAGCCGCCACCACGGTAGAGCCGGGCTCGGCCACCTGCTGGGCCGCCTTGAAGATGGCGTTGCCGCTCCAGGCGTGAGCCAGCGGTGCGGCCGCCAGCACGAGAGCGCCAAGGCAAAGGGAAAACGCTTTGGCAGGCAAAGATAAACGAGAGTGGTTTTTGTGGTTCATGAGGTACGTTGAAAAATAAATATCAAGAGGCTACATTGCGCCGTGATAATAGTACGGCAGGAACCAATTGGTCAAGGTGTTGCAACACATGCACCGCGGTGGTTAGCCGTGCCGACGATGCAGGCATTGCTTCAGTACAAGAGGATGATAACCACGGTATATCATTGAGTTACGCAACAAACCTCGCCTCGTCCATCAAGGCAAGGCCGTGGGAATCTGCTCTCGCGTCACACTCCCTATTAGGAAAATCTGCCAATGGCAACTTTATCCGCAGGGATCGTTGTCACCACTCGGCCCATTACCCCCATGAACATTCATTCGCCGGCAACAGGTTTTGCAGAACCAATCATGCCCGGCACGTGGGCAGGAAATGCCTGCTGGAGCGCCACTCCCACCGGTACGGCTACATCAGGTATCTCCCCCAATGGGATCACAACTGCTGACATGACTTATGTATGCAGGAGCCTGAACCGCAAGGAATTTTCCTGCTGATAGGTGGTCACGTCTGAATGTGATTTGCGGGATTGAAGCGCCCACGGGAATTCATCCAGGATGCGTGGGAAGCTTCATTACCGATGATATACCGCACATTTGCCCTAAGCGTCGCAATCATGGGCTCTTGAGGCGGCATGCACTGCGGGGTTGATTTTCGCTTTGATACCATTCTGACCTAGCGCTTTTTGGTTTCCTGTCGTAATATCTGCACGAACCATTAGCTTTTCATCGACATTTCACCAAGCTGGAAATTCAATGTTTGAAGGTTTGATCGAGCACGACTACACGGCCCGAGTGGCTCAAAAGACTCAATTGCCCACCCGCGTCTTCGCCTCTCGCTACGGCGGCAAATTCGTTTGCACCTCGGCCATCGGCACCAGCCGCGTCGAGGCTAATGCCAAGGCGCCGTTTTCCATGATCTCGCCGACCTGCGCCAGTGAACGCGATGCCGGCGTTGCGCCGGCTGGCACCCAAATGCGCCGCGACATTGCGCTGTTGTGGGCCAACGCCTTGCAATCCGGGCGCTTTCGCCAAGGCTCGCGCCATCGCCTGCTTGAGGCCCAGGGGCGCCACAGCGCGCTGGGGGTGCTGTGCGAACTGCATCGCGAAATGAACCCCGGCATGCTCAAGCTGCGCCCACACGGAGCCTGCTACCTCGGAGAGAGCTCGGCGCTGCCTCGCGCCGTGATGAGTTGGGCCGGGCTTCAACCCGGCAATGAGCAAGGCCCGCGCGTGGCCATCTGCTCCAACCTCACAAGCCAGTGGCGCGCCTTCACCGTCAATGTCCACGATTTCATGGGGGTCGGCTTTGTGGCGTTGGCCGACGCGCTGCGCTCCCAGATCTGAAAGTTCTCAGGAGTTATTCACATGTCACTACTCAACCCGCCAGCGTTCATCACCCTCACCGGTGCCGACGACTCGACAAACCTGTTCGACATGCGCGACATTGCCCGTTGCTTCCCCGTGGAGTGGGGAATCCTGCTCTCGCCGGAGCGCCGCGGCCAGCCGCGCTTTCCCAGCCACGCCTTCATCAATTCGCTGCGTTTCAGCGGCCTCAAACTGTCGGCCCACATCTGTGGGGCCTACAGCCGTGACCTGATCAAGTTTGGGGACGTGCCAGAGCTGCACCCGATCCTGAACTCCGGGATGTTCACCAGGGCCCAGATCAACACCAACGATGCCAAGGTGAACCCCAAGGAGATCGCAAGATGGGCCGCCCGGTTTGGCATCACGCCAATTTTGCAATGCCGCAACCCGGACCACTTCCCAGACTCGGGCGACGTTAAGTGGCTTTTCGACTGCTCCGGCGGGCGCGGCCAAACCCCCGAGCGCTGGCCGCTCGCGAGTGGCGAGGCCAAGCGCATCGTAGGCTACGCCGGAGGTATCGGCCCGGACAACATCGAGGCGGTTGTGCGCACCGTCGGCCAACGCCCCACCCCCTACTGGCTGGATATGGAGTCCAGGATTCGCGATCGCAGCAATCGCCTGGATATCGAGGCCTGCCAGAGGGTTTGCACCCAGACGTGGGGACAGGTGGAGCCGGCATGAACGCAAGAAAGAGCCACCCCGTCCATCCTGATGGAATCGATCTGGCCTTGTTCGGCGAGCTCGTGCGCAAGCGCCGACTCGACAAGCGCCTGACGCTGCACGGCGTCTCCGAGCGCACCGGGGTTTCATTGAGCGCGCTGTCCGAGCTGGAGAACGGGCGCAAGTTCACCTTGGTGAAGGCGTCCCTGGTCTGTCGCCTGCTCGGTATTCGCCTGTCCAGCTTGATTTTCCAGGTCGAACGCGACTTCGAGCGCCGCCACGCCGAGCAATCCCTTGGTAATTCCCCTTCGCAGACAAAACACTGAGCCACCGATCATGCTGACTTTGTCTGTACGCCAACCTTGGGCCTGGATGATCATCCACGGCGGCAAGAACATCGAGAACCGCACCTGGAGCACCAAGGTGCGAGGGCCGGTGCTGATCCATGCCAGCGGCTCCTGCAAAAGATATGAGTACGAGGACGCCGTTTTCTTTGCGCGCTGCGCACGCATGGGAGAAGAAGAACCCTTGTGGGGAAATTTCCCCGGGTTCAAGGATTTACAACTCGGGGGCATCGTCGGGCAAGTCGATTTGATCGACTGCACTCAAAAGAGCCTCTCTCCGTGGTTCACCGGCCCCTACGGGTTCGTGCTGGCAAACCCGAAGCCTCTGCCATGGCGTCCGCTGCGCGGCAGCCTGGGCTTTTTCGAGGAACCCGATAGCTCTGCTATGTCGGCCTCTGCGCTGCAGCCCGGGCTTTTTCAAGAAGTCACGAGAGACGCGAAATGAGCAAAGCGATCGAGATCATTGCAATGAACGGGCAACACAACGCCTACGAGGACGGGGAGCTGATCGCCACCATTCATCAGGAGCTCCCAAACCGGGCAAACGGGCGTCTGAGCGAGTGGAATGTGTGCCGCATGGATGGCAGCGTTGCGTGGGTAGGGTCCTTCGAGGCGGCCTGCGAGGACGTTCGCTCACCCGGGCAGACCATCCCCGAATCCAGGACAAATTCGCCCCGGGCCTGACGGAGCCTGTCCGACATTTTCAAGATGCAGATCGCAGGATTTCATGAACTTCACACGCCCTTCTACCCCTAGCGTTCAGCAAACCATCGATATCAGCGCCATGGGCGGATGCAGTGATGACACTCCAGTCACGATCCAGCTGGGGGCCTTGCGCGCCCTGCTCATGAACCAATTCCGCATGGCGACAGCGCAGCAAATGATCGACACGCTGCTTTCATCGCACGGGCTGATCGACCCGGAAAAAATCGTTGAGGGCAATCCCCTGCCGGCCACGCTCGACGCCATCAACCAGCTCATTGCCAAGCACCTCCAGGCGCGGCATTGAAGAGTTCCTGGTACTCATTCGAGAGTGAATCAAATGATCAACATCAAGTGTTCTGAAGGACCTGTCAAACGCGGGGACACCGTGGCGATCATAAATGACCACCAGGTCCTCGGCGGTGACAGCCTCGGTAACCATCTTTGGGAAGCCATCAAGGATGAAGAGCACGGACTGGTCCACATGACACCGATCGGCAACAGCTCCTCTACTGCGCAGATCTTCGCGGTGAGGAAAGACTGGCTCGCTCGCGTAGAGCTTTCCGGGGATGTCGAAGATCAGCGCGACCCATCTGCAAATGATTCGGCTGATGGGCATTCGGAGAAATTCTGATGACCACAAAAATTGAACGCGAACGCCTGCTGCTGGGCCAGGACGAGAAGGCCAACGCGATCATCGAGTGCTTGTGCTCACGCGGTTGGATCAGAGGCAGCATCCTGAAAAATGTGGCCACAAAAGAGTACCGGCCACACGTAGCTGTGGTCCGGGTGGAATACGACTCCGAATACCAGCAATACTGGGTGAGCGGCCAGTACGACAGTGAAGGCAATAACGTCTTGGCAGGATCTATCGCTTGCATCAAGGGTTCGCTCGATCCGGCCAATATCCAAGAAGCAGTGGACGACTTCCTCGTGAAGGCCGAACACAGCATAGGTCAAAGCTTCGCTGTGCGGTTTCAGGCTGGGCCCAAAGATGACGCCGGCGAAGCAGGAATCACTGTCGGCCTGGTGCCTCCGGAAGCGCCAGGAGATGCACCGTGATCGCCGTGGGCCAGCTGAACTCCGTCTCGCAGGCCTTGCGTCGCCTTGCTCAAGCAATCGACGAAATCGATGGCGCCACATTCCGGCACGCCGGTATCGCTGAGCCGGCAACGACAGATGGTACGCGCGTCGCTCTTGTGTTCGACACCGCGCTTCGCCAGGCCCGCACCTGGGCCGTGATCCATAGCCAGTACCCCATCACAAGCGACTTCGACCGCGGATACGACAAGGGGCGCAAGGACGCGGCCGATGCAATCGACGCACTGCGCAAACGGGGTATTGGGGCCATTGCACACGACCTGGACCGCGAGACCAGGCAATCCGTTCTGGTGGACGCAGGCTTGACAGCAGGTGAATCAGATGCGCCAGAACTACAGCCCGCGGCATGGGTTGATCCTCGTGATATCGAAATCGCCGCACGCCTTGGTCAGGCCGAGGACTGCAACATTTCCGGGATCAAGGTCCATGGCTTGGTGCCGCTGTATACCCGTTCTGCAACGGGGAGCCTTGCATGACCTCCAAAGACCCGTTGTACGCCCAAGCCGTCGAGGTGTTGGGCAACCGCAAGGCCGCCTCCGTGAACTTCTCTGACGCAGTGACCTGACACCGACAAATTATTTAACCAAGGAACCACATGAGCAACAAAACCAACTTCCAGCGCGTCGCCGCCATGAACACCGCCTTCGGCAACCCACGAGGCAACGCGAGCAACATCGACTTCGATCGCGTGCGCAAACAAGTTCTGAATATCCCAGATGAGTTTGGTGAACTGGCTGTGGCCCTCGGTGCCGATCCAGATTTGATCAAGCAAGCTGTCAATTCCTTGAAATTGGTAGCAGCCAAGGCCGTCAAACCCGTTGACGTTCATGGAGTACGCGACGCCCTGTGCGACATGCACGTATTCGGCTACGGCGGGCACCATCTGATGGGGCTCGACGCCGATGCGGACATGAACGCCGTGTTGGACGGTGTCATGACCCGATTCATCAAGGACGAGGCTGACAAGCAGGCGACGATCGCCAAGCACGCCGACAAAGGCGTCACGCACGTGTACTTCGAGGGGGAATACCCCACGATGGTCATGAAGTCAGCAAGCGACCAGCCCGATGCGCCGAAGGGCAAGTTCCTGAAGTCGGCCAGCTACACGGAACCGGTGTTTGCACCGGTTCCAGCCTCCAATCACGAGCAGCAAATCAGCGACCGCGAATGGGCCGCGCAGGATCCGTCGCTTCGCGAGGGGGCAACTGTCCATGTCCCCGGCGTGGGAGCGCTTTGATGCTGAACGACGGCGGGGCTGAACGTCGCAACACGCGCATTCGCGCCAAATTGCCTCCGGGTGACCAGATCGAGCTTAGGCGATTCGATGTGTTTCTCAATGACGCCACTTTCATGGGGCGCGGCCAGCTCTACGAAAAGCACCAGGAGTACCTGGGCTTGTCAGACGCAGATCTGGCCGCCGCGAAGCGGCCAAGCGAGTAACTGCCATGGTCTACGTCGACAACATGAAGGCGAAATTCGGGCGGATGGTCATGTGCCACATGCTGGCCGACTCGGACGAAGAACTGCACGCCATGGCCGACAGAATCGGCGTGGCCAGGCGCTGGCATCAATCCCCACCGAAGCACGACAGCCACTACGACATTGCTCTGTCCAAGAGGGCGATGGCCGTGCGAGCTGGCGCAACCGAAATCACCTGGCGCCAAGCCAGTGCCATGACCATGCGCCGCAGGCTCACCGGATCTCTGGGCAAACCAGATGACCCATGGTCAGGCATTTTGACAGAGCGTGAAAAGCTCAAGGCGGCTTCAGTGAACAGCTCGTAATCGCCTATTGGTTCTCAGCCAACCAATCCACCACTTCACAACTCACAGCAAACAAATGAACTCAACCGTTATCGCCATTCTCGCCATCATCGCTCTCGCTTTGGGTATCGGTGTTCTCGTCGGAACTCTGGCTTTTTCAGGCAGGGATATTTTTTTCGGCAAAAAGAAAACTGCATCGGGTCCACTGGCGGCCAAGACGGAAAGCGCCCGTAGCGCACCCGAATTGAAGCCGGCCAGGGCGGCCAAGCGCAACCGTCCTTGAACAGGTCTTCCTGCATTGGTTGAACGAACGGTCGCCGGCCGTTCGCTTGGCCACGGCTCACTATCAAGCGTCCACCCCATGTCGACATTCATCAACAGAAACCTCGTCCCATTTGTCCTCGCGGCAGCCTTGTCGGCATGTGGCGGTGGTGGCGGGCCAGCTCCTGATTCAAACAATCCGGCTGAGCCGATCGTTGGAGCGACTGCACCCCTACCCGCGCCGACGACAACGACACCAGTGAGCACGCCGACCACGAACGCACAGATCAAAACGTTCGCGCCCATTTGCTACGACTCCAGCATGCAGAACCTGGACGACTCTGGTTCGTACCGGACTTTCGGCACCTACAACATCTACAGCAACATCTGGAACCCAGGCGCCGCGACATCTTGGTCGCAATGTACTGGGGCGACGATCGCCTCGCCTGGCGGTGTGACCGTCGCCGAGTTCGACTGGAACTTTGCATCCACCAATTCGGACGTGAAGACCTACCCGAACATCCAGTTCGGACAGCAGAACTCCTACAACCCGTCAACCACGCCGCTGCTACCAGCGCCTCTCTCGAACCTGCCAAGCCTGGTTGCAACCGGCAAACTCGCGACAACTTGCGCTGTAGCCCCCTGCTACTTCGACTCGTCATTCGATGTGTTTTTCAGCAGTACATCAACTGCGTCTCCCAACGAAGAAGGCGAGTTGATGGTCATCGCCGACTGGAATTTTCCGCAGCCGCTTGGGCCAACGGCCTTTGTGGCGCTGAACGTGCCCATTGACGGAGCAACCTACAACATTCGACAGTTCCAGATGCCATCGAGCCACGGCTCGTGGCCCTACGTCGCTTACTACGCGACGTCGCCCATCAGCAACCTCAACATCAACATCGCGAGCTTTGCGCATGACGCGGTGAATCGTGGCTACATCCCGGCCTCCTACTACCTTGACATGGTGGAGATCGGCACCGAAGTCTTGAGCGGCCAGGGAAAGACCGTGATCACCAACTACAGCGTGCAGTAGTAGAGACCAAGCGCGCCAATGAAGATCCTTGTCCTCTCCGATCTGCACGTCGAATTTGCCCCATTTGAGCCGCCAACCCCACAACTAAATTAAACAGCAGTTAGGATTCAACATCGATTTCGAAGAGAAGCCATGCCACGAGACCCTACCCGTCAATCAGAGCAACAACCAGGAGACGGCCGCCCCTGGTTGACAGACCCTGTGGATGCTCACCGGCGATGGCGCGCCACCCTCAGCTGGCAAAAGTCACGTGAAGACGGCCAGGACGGGAAACGGTATGCCGAACACAGCAACCTCCTGTACTTCAGTCTGTGGGGGAAATTCTGCCGCTGGCTGGCCGGACACAGGCTGCATCTGCACCAGGTCCGCGCAGAACACATCGATGCGTTCCTGACGAGCCTTCGTGGCCGCGGCGACACCCCGGCCAGCATCCGAACGATACGCACCTACCTGGCCGAGATCCACCGGGTCTATGCGCACCTGGTGGTCTGCGGCTTAGTAGCGCAAAACCCAGCTGCGCCGGTCCTGGATCGCCGGCGCCAGCAAAGCCGGTTCGACTCGCAGCCGGTACTTCCTTCGGCCGCTGCCTTTCTGGACGCCTACGAGCGCACGGCATTGACGATGCTGCACGAGGAAATGCGCGCAGCGCCGCGCAGCTGGGCTCCGGCGCGCAACGCGGCCCTGCGCCTGGTCGTCTCCGAATGCGGCCTGAAGCTCTCCGAGATCTGCAAGCTGATCCCACGCAACGTCACATTGCAAGGCGACGGCTCAGTGGTGATCAACGCCCCAGGGCATCGCCAGGTGGCCTCACGCAAATTGACGGGGCGAGAATTGTTGGCCGGGGCCCTTGGCCACTGGCTGCCGATCCGCGAGGGCCTGACTGTGCGGCACACCCGCCTGGCCGACCCGAGAACACCCAAGCGCCTGTTCCTTGGCGCGCCGACGCAGTCGTCCGGTCGCGCCGAAGATCAAGGCAAAGTGCCCGCAGGCAAGATCGGGCGCAGCCCCATCGCCCCAGACCTGGCCGAGCGTGTCATCAAGGACTGTGTCCTGCGCACACTGGAGTCGATTGGCATCAAAGCAGAATTTCAGGGGCCGCAGCTTGTACGCAACGCCTACGCGGCCCGCCTGATCGCCCTTGGGGTGCCGGACACTCAGGTGTCCAGGCAGCTTGGAATGAAGAGCAACTTCACGGTCCAGGCGATCAAGAAGATATTGAACGCCAAGCCAGCCTAGAACGCCTACCGTGCGAAGTCCTCATGAGGTTACAGCTTCAGTCCTCCGCTTCCCAGACTGAGCTAGGCTTGAGGCCTTGCAGATCGTCAAGGTCATAAACGAAGACATTCACGGACTTCAGAATCATTTGGCAGCTGCGTGAATCGTAGTGGTTCTCTGTCTTGCTGATCTTGGCCGAAGGCAGTGTGGCGGCAATGGTCCGCTCCAGCGCCGCGCGCGAAGCGTCGCAGTCCACCAGCGCGGTATCGCGCCCATCTGAGGCTGCGTGCAGCACGAAACCCCGTGCCTGCAGCGCCTTCATCCAGGCCGCCTTGTTCGCCTCGTCCGAGACCGGTGTTGGCGAGTCGACCAGGCGAAATCCGCCGAAGAGATGGCACGACAGTTCCGCTTTGGCGTGGCCCCAGTCCGTGAACAAAATCTCGCTCACGTGGCCGAATCCATCGCTGCGCCACCATTTGCTCAAGTTTTCGGAGAGTACCTTCAGATGTGCTGCGGTTTGCTTCGGGCTGCCGCCCTTGCCGAGTTCGCGCTCGAGCTCACGCACCCGCTCGTTGGCGCGCCGAATGTCGGCGTAGCGACGCTCGATTTCGGAGGCGGTGTCCAATTCAACCCCAGTGAGCGCGCACAGTTCCTTCAGCCGCGACTCGTTGGTTGAGAGCACGCAGCGGACCACCTCTCGCGGCACGGGGTTCGGGCTTTCCTTCAGCAGGTTGTGCAGGAGAAGAAAGTCGCTTCCCTGCTTTTGCAGCGTGCGAAGAAGCACGGCCTGCTTGTCGGAGTCGAGCTCGAGCATTTGATCCAGCGGATAAGCCGGATCGGTATTCAGTTCGTCCATGATTCATCCACTAAGAGAGCGATTGGCGAGTATCGCAATCGCATGCCTCGCCGGGCGGGAGATCCTCGAAAAACGCAATCTTCTTCGCTCGTGGCAGTGCCTTGAGCTGAAGCTCCGCGCGCAGAGCATCGCCCTTGTTCGCATACTGGCGCGCAGCCACGACCCGCTTGGGCGTAAAGCCGCGGGTGAACTTTGCGCCCATGCCAAAGACGTGCTGAAAGTACCTTTGCTCTACATCCAGAGCGATCCCGGCATAGAGCCGATCTCCCTCGCACTCAAGCAGATACAGCCAGTAAGGGACCTGTTGCGTTGGATTCAATTTCACTTTGGAAATCTTTTTTCCGAAACGGCCCGAAGTTTGATAAATTCCATCCATCGCCGTACTAATCATCCTTGACAGTAGCATGATGCAAACTTAATAATGAGTCAAGGATGATTTTCCCGCCAAGAAAATTGCATCCTCCTTGAACCCTCTAACTGAAACGTTGGCACGCATGGACTCGATTCACTTTCACCTCTTCCACATCAGCATGGACATGATTTGCGCCGTCATCAGCGTTGTGGGTGCCTTGCTCGTTTCTCGCTATGACCGCCTCTCGTACCTGGGCTGGATGTGCTGGCTGGTGAGCAACATCGCCTGGATTCTCTGGGCCATGACCGTGCCCGAGGCGCCAGTCTGGGGCGTGATCGTGCAAAACGCATTCTTCCTGTGGACTTCCATCAAGGGGTTGCATGCCTGCCGGCGTGAATTGAAAAGCAGTGACATGGAAGACCGCGGCACGCAAGCTCCTCTAGTCCTGAATCCAGGCATCAAGCACGCGGTGCAAACCGCCAACTCCAAGGCATGGGCGATCCACTTTGCACCCGAATAAAGCATGCACGCTACTCCAACTCCACCCACCCCGTTTGATTTGGTCAATCAGGCCAAGTCCGACACCACCAAGATCGAAGGACTGCGCAAGTCCTTCGAGAATGAGCTGCACTCGATGCTGCCGGCCAACATCGACCCGGGCCTGTACCAATCCTTGTTCAAGCGGTCGCGGGACGGCGGCAGCTATGTCGACTCGCACATTGACGCATTCTGGTTCGGCTTTCAGCGCGGCGGCAGCTACGTGGGTCATCAAGTCAAGGACTCGCTGCGCGAGCTCTCGGACAACCCGGCCACGCCGCGAAACACCGAGAACTCTCCCCTCGATCCGCTTCGTCCAAATGCCGGTGTGGTTTCGCAATCTCACTATCCCGGCAGGCCCAATGAGTCCGTTGATTGGGTGGCACCGCTCTTCGACAGCGACGGGTACCCGCACACACTGGTCGCCCTTGGCGCGGTCCAGGCAGTGACCAAGGTCTCCTTCGCATTCGCAGTGTGGGACAGAAAGACCCTCACCTGCAATGTCGATGGCCATGAGCTTCGGCTGGGCAACACACCCATGTCCAGCGAGGAGCGAGCGCGGCGCAAAGCCGAAGGCCTCGCGTTGCTGCGCTCCTTGGATGCCAGCAAACCGGAGCCGGCAAATACCCATTCAGCCCCTTCATTTTCGATGCAGGGGTGACACCATGGGAGCCATTGCCACATCCACTCTCATCTACCTGGTGCTGATAGGCTTCGTCGCTGGCGTTGTCGGCGCCATCTTCGGAGGCTCAGTCGTCCTCGTGAGCCTGAAGAACGGCCGCATCCAGGTCCAATCAGTCGAACTCCCGCGGCAGGTCGTCGAAATTGATCGACTCAATATCGGAATGGTCTTCAAGGATATGGAAGACCATATTGCCGTCAAGACCACACACAAGTTGCAGGTGGACGGCCTCTTGAGCGAGATCGCCGAAGACTGGCTTGATAAAAACGGGCTGGTCGCCCAGTTCAAGGGCTGCGACTTCAAGGTCTCTTTGCCCACTGCCAGGAAGAGCGGCACCGATCAGGCTGGCCAACGGATGGGCAAAGCCTGAAGCCGGGAAGCGCAAGAGCCGATGAGTCTTACTCCTTCCCGCGCCGGCGCCCGATTCGAGCGCTGGAGCATCGAAAGATACCGCCAGGAGCTGAAAACGGCTCCGCAGACCACCACCAGTCGAATCAGTGCACGCTCGCGCAGCAGATCGCGCCGCCTGCTGGCTGGCGGCATGCCCAGCGAAGATCAGATCCACCGTGAGTGCGCCGCCTGGGTCTTCGCACACGAAGCTCTCCTTCCGCAACTGCGCTGGCTCACCCACGTACCCAATGGCGGCAAACGCAGCCGCGGCGAGGCCGGCAAGATGCGCGCCATGGGCGTGCGCAAGGGTGTGGTCGACTGGCTGCTGCCCTTCTCAAGCCCCAAGGGCCTATATCGCGGCCTGGCCATCGAGATCAAGTCGCAAAAGGGCGCTCTCAGCGATGAGCAGGATGAGTTCCTGCAAACCGCGCTGGCTGACGGGTGGCTCGTCGGCGTCGCCCGCTCGCTCGAACAATTCACCGAGCTGGTCATGAAATGGCAGTCGGACAGATCATGATCGAACAACTCCAGGGGCACAATTTCAAAGGACGCCGGGGGCTTGGCATGGGAGGTCACCACAGTCCAGCCATGCAAAAGGACGAGTGGCTCACGCCGCCGCACATCATCAAGGCGCTTGGGGTCTTCGATCTGGATCCTTGCGCCCCGGCGGACCACCGCCGCCCGTGGGACATGGCGTCGCGCCACTACAGCATCGAGGACGATGGGCTGGCGCAGCCATGGGCGGGCCGCATCTGGTGCAACCCGCCGTATGGGCTTGGAACCGCGCACTGGCTGAAGCGTCTGGCAGACCACGGTGACGGTATGGCGCTGATCTTCGCTCGAACCGAGACGACGATGTTCTTCGAGCACATCTGGAGCCGCGCCGATGCGGTGCTGTTCCTGCGCGGAAGGCTGCACTTCCACCATGTGGGTGGCACCCGCGCGGCCGTGAACGCCGGGGCGCCTTCCGTCTTGGCGGCCTATGGCGAAGCCAACGTGCAAGCGCTGCAGGCATCCGGCCTTGAAGGCCAGTTGATACGAATCAAAGAATCTGACCAGGTCGAACTGGACATGAAATGACAAGCGGAAAAATTTTGATCGATAACGCAGCGCGCGCGCGCATCGGCGAGGCAATGCACGAGAAGCCAGAGGTTATCTGGCGGGTAATGGACCACGACGAACAGTCGTATGTCCAGGAGTTCCATCGCGGCAACTCCGAAAACCCAAGGGCCGATTGCGCCGCCTGGGTCGCCACCAGGCACAAGTTCCACCCGGAATATGTCGAAGGCGCAGGCCACCACCCTGTGCAGTGCCACGTCTGGCCCAACTATCTGGCACTGACGGCCGCGGGCGCCCGATTCATCAACTGGGGATTGTTGCAGCTCGACCAAAACGGCCGCCAGAACCTGCTCACCCGCATGTTCGGGGGCGATGAGGCCCCCATCGCGCTGGCCGCCATTCTCTTCCCGGAACCGACCTGAATTCACCCAAGGAGTCCCCCATGAGCACAGCCGACCAGCAGCCTCAATCCGTTCATCTGTACTTCACCGAAGGCAGTAGCGACAAGGTCTACCAGGCGCACCTGCGAGAGCAGGGATCTGGCTGGGTCTGCGACTTTGCCTACGGCCCGCGCGGCGGCTCGCTCAAGACCGGAACCAAGACCTCCAGCCCCACCAGCTACGCGGAGGCGCTCAAGGCCTACACCAAGCTGGTGAAGGAGAAAACCAGCAAGGGCTATACGCCGGATCAGTCCGGTACCCTCTACACCTCCAGTGAGCTTGCGGGGCGCAAGAGCGGCGAGCTGCCGCAGCTACCCACAGCCATCGAAGAACAAGATCTCGACCGATACATGCTCGACCCGAACTGGGGATTGCAGGAAAAAGCTGATGGCGAGAACCGGATCCTCATCATCGAGGGCCATCAGCTGCAGGGCACCAACCGCCTGGGGCTATTCGTGGATTTGCCAAAACACTGGGGCGAAAATCTCCAAGGATTCTCAGGGCGCACCGTCATCGCCGGTGAGCACGTCGGGGACTGTTACCTTGCCTTCGACCTGTTGGAGCTCAACGGCGCCGATCTGCGTCATCAACCCTTTAGGATCAGATACCGCAGGCTGATGGAACTTCACGCCTCTTTTGTGACGGAGTGGATGAACGTGCTGCGGCTCGACATCTCCACCGACGTCAAGCGCCGGCGCGCGGCCAGCATCCTGGAGAACAACGGTGAAGGTTATGTTCTCAAGGACCTGAATGCACCGTTCGCCTCCGGCCGCAGCGCTGTCAGCCTGAAATTCAAGTTCCAAGAGAGCTCGACCTGCGAGGTGATCCGTGTCAACGCCAAACGCTCCGTGGCCGTGGGGCTTCGCGATTCTGATGGGGCCATGGTCGACATGGGCAACGTCACGATCCCATCCAACGAAGTTATCCCGCAAGTCGGCGCCCTGGTCGAAGTGCGCTACCTCTACCGCTTCGCTAACGGCAAGTTCGAGCAGCCTGTCTACAAGGGACCGCGCCCCGACATGACCCCGCAGGATGCCGTGCTCTCCCAGGTCAAGCGCATCAAAGTGCGTGGCGCGAGTACGGATTCGGAACCCGATGCCGGCTCAGACGACGAGTTGGAAACCGAAAGCGCCGCCACCCAGGATCAGCCCCGGGCCTGACAACATCAAACAGGAGAACTCACATGAAAAATCAAACACCGGTCTATACGCCATCGAGCAGCGTCTACTGGGTTGAGGACGCCATCGATTCCACGGAAAGCGGCTCCACTGTCACCCATTCCTACCATGATTTTGGAAAGGTTCGGCTGTGGCGCAAAGTCTTTCAACCTGGCCCGTTGGCCGTCTGGGCCTACGGGAAAGACCACCCCTGCAGTTCTCTGAGGACCACTTACTCCTTGTGGACGGGCCTAAGTGATGTCTTCAAGGCACAGCTCAGCGATCAGAACCCCGAGGCCATCAGCCGGCAGCTGAAGTACCAGTTCTCAAACCATTTTCCACAGCTCGCCCATCACGTCGGACCCGCCACCTTCGATGAGACCTCTGGACGCATCTGGGCCGATTTCAAGCAGGATGATCTTGCCCTGGCGATCTCCTTCGCACTGTCCCTTGAGGAAGAAGTCTCCAAACACAACATCGTTCTCGATGATGACGCTTCAGTAAGAACGCAAGGACCAGGAACCGATTGCTGCCAGGAACACCAAGAACCAGCGGAATCAGCTCCTTGAGGGGGAAACTCCAGTGGGATCAATCCACTCTGGGAACCATTTCCTGTAGGCCGAGGCGCGATAGCGCCGAGGCGGGCTTGGCGCAGCGACTGGCGAGCAGGGGTTTTGAATTGGGTGTTCGGTCTTTCGGCGTCAGCCGACGCAACATAAAAACAATCATCAACATCACATCATGATGTTTTCCTGTGTGAGATTTAGAACCAAAAGGAATCAATTCCTGTATATCTTTTACGCCCATGTTTCACGTTAGTTCGTTATGATGTATCTTTATGAAATAATCATCAAAGAAGTCATCTGATGAAGAGTTACCCCAAGGTCCCTGTTTGCCCGGCCACAGCAGACCTCTTCGGAGAGCCAGCTCATTGCGCGTCACCGGGGTGGGGTCTCACGCTGGAACAGGAGTCGCCTGCACCCTCCAACGCGTGGTCTTCGAACGCTCTGAGCGTTGCCGTTGGCAGACAAAGGCACAAAGAGCTCACAAAGGCCCAGGCAGATACTCTTTCCAACGCCATGTGGGTTTACAGCCAGGCGCGTGAAAACGCTCTTGCAAGCCCATGTAGCGCCCAGAACGCAGCCTCAAGACTGCTGGGCCATCGCTCGCTCCAGGACGTCCTTAATTTGGCGCTGCGCGTGCTGGACTCACATCTGATCAATGCAGTCGATATACCGGCACCCTGGGATGTCGGTCAACAAGACAGCCTCAATGAGGTAGTTGCGGCCGCACCGGTTCCTTCGCTCGATCTTCGTCACCTGGCTGTCTCAGGGCCCATCGATCCCGTCTCAAGAGCCAAACAGGAGGTTCTCGCATAATGGAATTCCAGTTCATGTCACCCGAGCAGATCGCTCAGCTCAAAGAAGAAATCAGCTCCACCAAAAATTCAAATCCACGGGTCATCAGGTTTGAAGAGAACCAGATCGGACGGGATTTCGTCATCGGAGATGTGCACGGCGCATTCGATTCGGTCTGGCAGGCGATGGTCGCCGCGGGATTCCACCGAGGGTTCGACCGGCTCTTCAGTGTGGGTGATCTGATCGATCGAGGCCCAGGATCCGCGCGCGCAGCGCAGTTCCTGTCTCAGCCCTATGTGCATGCCATCCAGGGCAATCACGAAGCAAATCTACTGGAGCTCTATCGAGATTACGAGGACCCCGAACAGGGACTGGCCACCCTGGCCAGGATCGACTTCAATGGCATGGGTTGGCTGGCCAATGTCTCTGCGGCAGAGCGCTTTGAGGTGGTCCAGGCTATCGCAAGACTGCCTCTGGCTATCGAAGTCCAGACGCCCCGTGGGCCTGTTGGCCTGATCCACGCCGAAGTACCTTCTCACATGGACTGGCCAACTTTCGTCGCCGCCTTGGAGGGTGGGGACCCAGAGATTGAAGATTCCTGCCTCACGGGGCGCGAGCGGATTAAATCCGGGGACACCAGCGGCGTGCCCGGTATCGGGCGGATCTTTGCCGGACACTCGACATCGTTCCAGGGGGCGGTCCAGCTCGGCAACGTCTACATGATTGACACCGGTGCCGTATTTGCGGAAATCAAGGGGAAACCAGGCGCAGCCATGACCATGGCTGATCTCCAGTTCAAGACGGCGTCCCTGTCTAAACCGGCGGTCCACCAGGGGGTCCAATTACTCAAGGAAAACACTCTCGAGCCGTTCGGCAGCTACGCGATGATCTGAGCTATTTGACGCACAAGAATCTCACTGAAGGATTCAAAATGGATACCACTGCATTCGACAATTTCAAGGCCTGCACTGAGGAGGCCCCAAAGGACTCCCACAAGGAAGCAAAGACTCTTCGCGAGGCCATTGGCAACCAGACGGACGATCTGATCCAGGGCATTCGCGCACTCGGCCTGAAGGCCGACAACTGCGACATGGCCTACCAGATCGAATCGTCGATCTACAACTACGTGAAACTCTCCAACCCCGGGAATCCCATGTTTGCGCAAGCCGAAAGCTTTGGGGCATCAGTGCTCAATAAGGCATGGGGTCTAAGCGAATCGCCAAAGCCATAATCGGCTCTGAGGTGCTCATCATCCACGGGCAGCGCGCGTTCTGACGTTTGGCTTTCGGCGCTTGTCCGGCCTCTCGAAGCATGAAAAAAGCGGCCCAGGAGCCGCTTTGATGGTGGGTTGGTACCAACCCTCAACTTAGTTCACCGGGATTGTCAGCTGCCCGTGGTGAATGTGAAGCTCCTGCTGAACGCTACCCCACTGTTGGTTCCGTTGATCGTCACCTGATACTGCGTGTTGGGCGACAGCGGTGAATTCGGCAGCACATAGCCCTCGTTGCTCAGCAATTGGCCGTTGGGGTCGTTGGCCGAGGTCACAGGCGTAAGCAGCGTGACGACGGAGCCATTGCTCGCGTTGATCATCGAGGCTGACGTAATGGCCAGAGTTTGGCCGTTCCTCACCGCCACGAGAACAGCGGAGCCAAAAGGGTTGGCAGTCTGATCGCGGCCCGGCACCGGATCCGGGCTTTCGTTGTAGACCTGCAAGGCGGTGCCAGTGGTACCTTGGCACGGATAGGTCATCACATCGGATGACCCAAGGTCCTGCTGAGTTGCGCCCGCTGGGACTCCAAAGTCAATGTTCACCAGCGTGCGAGCGCCGTAGGTCGCGGTCGTGCCCGCTGTGTTGCTGTCTTCGTAGCCGATGCCGATATTTCTCACCCCAAGCATCATGACATCCACGTGATACGGCGCCGCAAGCAATTGACGGACGGCCACGGTCGGAGAGTAAGCGGTGGCGCCCTCGCTGGCATAAACTTCCCCGGATTGATAGAACACATAGTTCGGCACCGGCGATGTGCTTGAAGTCGCGTACGTGTAGCCTGCCGCCACCCCACGATCCTGTGGAGAAACACCCGTGTATCCATTCGGAACACCTGCCGACTCATAGTGTCCGGTGTAATTGTTGACGAGCAGCCAGTTGGCGTGAGCCAGTGCCGCTTGGTCAAGCGCGGTGCTTTCCGAGATCGAACCAAAACCGCATGCAACACGCTCATTGTTGACCAGCGTGTAGATCTGGGCCTGGGGAGAACCGGCAGCATAGCCGGCCGCAGCGATCGTCGGACTGGTTGTATTCGAATCGGTGTTGGTCGCCGGCGCCGCGGAGCTTGCTCCAGTCGAAGCACCGCCGCCGCCTCCACCACCGCAGCCGGCCAGGCCCAGGGTCGAGGCCAGCATCATGACTTGCAGCAGGCGGGCGTATTTGGTTTTCATCGCTGTTCCGTTTCAAATAATTGATTTGGTACGATTCATGATACAGAAGTGGCACGAATCCGCGCAAGGTGTTAGCACAAAAAATTTCCCTTTTGTGAAATTCGATGAGTGGCCGGTTTAATTTTTATTCGTCTCTACGCCACGGATACGCGAATTAAAAAGCGGCCTGACGGCCGCTTTTATAAATGGACTTCGGCTGACGCTTAATAGGAGATAGAGCGTCTAGTTGTGAGAATTCGTTTGGACTGTTTTATAACCAACCGTGAGCCATCCTGAGCCGCTCGGGCATTGGATGTCATAGGCATACCAGTGCGGGTTATTGTTCCCCATGCCATAGACGCATGCGCCGACCGGGACAGAATAGGAGGTTGCGGTGCCATACGATCCAGTTGGCGTAAGCCCTTGTGTGCTTTGAAAAACAGCATTCGTGGTGGTCCAGTAGTACCCATAACTATAAGCAATCATCGACACGGGCTGATCCGGCTGGGTTGCATACGAACCACGGATACCTCCGTTGTTGATGTACCAGCCCAATTCCCCTCCAATCGCTGTCGCAGTGCTTTGGGCAGCAGCAGCCGCTCCAGCGGCACCATTGATGCCGTTTTGCAGCGAACCAACATCGATCCCGACGCCCGCCATCTGCCAGGTGGTGTCCGAGCTTGCCGGTACGGGAAGAGTTACTCCGGCGAATGCCATGCCGATGCCAAGGCACACCAAGGTCAACACAGCCAGGCTGCCACGAAGGATGGCTTTCTTCATTTCAAACTCCTCAGTTTTGAAAACAAAAATTTTATTGGGTTCGTGCTTGCGCAACCATCACAAGCATCAGGATTTCTCATAACACGTTTGTATCAGAATTCTAGTTCATGCCGGAATCTATTTACGGACTTATTCCACATATTTGCAACTCTTTTGAAGTCAATGAACTCTTTGGTTTTCAAATTGTTTCACGGGTAGTAGCAATAGATGTGCATGACTGCTACAGCAGAACCTGGGGGCGTGCCACCAAAGAACAGGTTGGCAGAGGTCAAGGGTTGTCCCGATCCATCGAGCAAGTGGACCTGCCAGGAAGTCCCCATGTCGGTCACGAACCTGGAAAACCCAGCATCCCGGGAAGACTCGGTCATGGCAAACAACTGCGGGATCGCGATCGGCGCAGATCCGGCGCCAGCATCACACACCGGCTTCGTGACCGTCTCACCGTCATACACATCCAGAGATGTCACAAAAACAAGATTCGTCGTGATGTCCTGGAACCGATACCAACTGGCCACTCCATCGGCCGGGTTTTTCCGGCACAAATCCGCCGTCCTCAATCCAGGAACTCCCTCGTAACCGACTTGTCCAGGATTCAAGCAAGGTGCTCCATTGGATGCCACCGGCAGGAAGTCACTCAGCGGCGTCCACGTCCCATTGGTGCAATACAGCTGGCTGCCATTTGCCGCCACTGCGCCCTGTCCTTCCACGGGGCAGGCCGCACCGGCCGCAGCAATGGTGGACAGCGGTGTCCACGCGCCGGCGGCGCACAGCACGAGCGAGCCGTTACCAGTGATCGATTGTCCGATCGCCCCACTGTTCACGCAAGCCGTGCCCGGCATGAAAACACCGGTGGCCTGGATCTGGCTCCCGTTCACTGTGCCGCCAGCGGCTACACTGCCCGTCACCACGGCACTGCCGGCCACAGCCAGGTTGCTGCCTGCCGTGACATTGCCCTGCAGATTCGAGGTGCCGGCCACAGCCAGGTTGTTCTGCACGGTCGTGGGGCCATTGATCGTCGTCGAGGCGCCGGGAGTCGTGTTGAAGTTGATGTTGCCTGCTACCGTCAGGTTGCCCTGGAGATTTGGGTCGCGCGTGTCGCCGATGCGCACGAACTGCTGCCACAAGGCCGTGCTCACGTTGGAGCTGCCGCAGGTGATGCCGGCCACACTGCCAAACGGGTTCGGCGTATTGAGCACCGGCCCGAGAATCACCGAGGGGTTGGTCTGCAGGGATTGGCCACCGGAGCCTTGCTGCTGGTCAACAATGGTCTGCGCCAGGTCAAAGCGTGTGTACGTCCCTCCCAGTGTCACAGGCGTCGTAGTGCAGACCGTGGCAAGGAAGGTGCAGGCCGGCCCTGGACAATTGAGTTTGTTGACGTTGATCTGAATGCTCTGGCGGGTCGGAAGAGCGTTTGCGCCCGCTGGAAAGCCTGGGTACAGGAAGCCAGCGGTCTTGAGCTCCGCAATCGTCGGAGCATATTCCGAGGCTACGCCCGCCACCGGGGCACCGGTGGAGAGATTGTTGAAATACTGCAGCACATACTGCTCGGACGCTCCCGTCACCTGCTGGATATAGGTGCCAGAGCCCATCGCCAGATTGTTTTCCGACTGGCGCGCAAGCTCGGACTGCGCGAAGATTGCCAGCAGAGCGGAAATGCTCAGGGCAATAATCAGCTCGATCAAAGTAAAGCCCCGAACCAAGCGCCGGGCCCGCTGGCGATGGGGTGCCGGCGTAGACGAGCGCACGACCGTCGTCGCCGTTGTCGGTACTGTCGGCGCTGCCACTCGCAGGCGATGCTGGCGTTTTGCAGTTTGGTTCATGATGGATCGATGGATCGGGGCTTTACTTTGATCAGTCCCGGCACGGGACGGGACTGAATTTCACTGGTTCTGAGGCCAGACTTAACGGAACGTGAAGATGAAGGCGTTGGTGTCACCGGTCGTGCACGCTGTCTGCGCTGCGCTGCCGTCGTACGTGGCACCTTCCGCCTTGGCAGTAGCGCCATTGACCGTGATCACTTCAGCCGCGCGTGAGAGCTGCGAAGCCAGTCCCGGGCAGGCCGCATCGTTGACGTTGTCCAGTTCCACGGTGAAGGAGTCACCCGCAGTCGTGATGGTCGAAGGCGCAACCACCAGCAACTGACCAGTCGTTCCAAGGCTGTCGGACACCGTAGCGGCCGCGCCAGAACCAGTCACGGTCAGGGCAGAAGCCAGACCACGCGCTGCATTGGCGAAAACCGATGAGTCGATCGAGGTGTAGGGCGTGACACCCTGGCCCGCGTAGTTACCGCGCAGCGCCGTGACGGTCTTGTTGATGTCGTCGGCAGTGGGCTGCACTTCGCCGTTGATGATGATGCTGCGCGCAAACGGCACGGCAAACAACGACAGCAGCGCGATGATCGCCAGCACTACGATCAGCTCGATGATGGTGAAACCCTTCTCGGCCTTGCGATTGGGCGAGCGGAAGGTATTGTGGTTGACAGTATTCATTGGGAACTCTCTCAGTCTTGATTGGAAAATGAAAATGGGTTCTTGGAAACCTGGATTGACCTCTTGAAACGGTGACGCATGGATTGCCGCCTCCCGAGTAATCGGCTATCGGGAGCTGTAGTAATTCATCATCACTCCCTTCATTTCGTAGATCACGCCGAGCTGGATGGCCATCACGGCAACCACGGAAAAAACGCCGACGAACAACAAAATCCACCGGTAGATCGTCATGCGCTTGATGATCTTGTCGATCACGCTTGCCTCCACATACTTGCCGGTGGCCTCGAACCCTTCTGCGAAACCTTGCGCTTCCTGCATGTCGCGCAGGAAGTAATACATTTCCGGGGACAGGAGATTGGTCTGGAAGGCTTCGGTGCCGATGGCACCCGTCTGGTCGACGCCCTCGGCAATCTCCTCAACCCGCCAGCGCAGCCATGGCGAGCGCACCGAGCGGCAAAAGGTCTTGAGCGACTCGCTGAGCGTGAACATGGTGTTGCCGCGCTTGCGTGTGAGCGTCGCCATGGTGGAGAGGAACAAAGCGCCCTTCACGTCCCGGATGACGCGATAAATGGCAACGTTCGAGTCAAGCCAGTCACGCACCGGCCCCAACAAATTGTTGATGGTCCAGTGCACGTACACCAGGATCACGGCCACGAGCAGGACGAAGTACAGACCGTATTCCTTGACATTGGCCGCCCATGCGTTAAAAAACTTCCCTTTGGGACCCCAGTCAGGCAGTGGAATGAAAGAGTAGATCTGCTGGAGCTTGCCCGCCGAGAACATCGGGAAGATCGTCAACATCACCAATGCAATGATCAAACCGAGAACGCCAGCAAACAGCGTGCCGATGACTTCCCGTCGCACCCTGTCGGACAGCATGGCAATACGCGAGACGTCGCGCAGGGCCGAAAGCAGGGCGCCTGCCCCGGCGCTTTGCGCGACGTCGATGATCGCCACCTCGTCGTCTGGCAAGGTGCCGCGCCAAGCCTGCGAGAGATTGGCGCCATTGGTTGCATAGCGCTCTGCCCAGTAGGCCGAGAGCTTGGCCCGCGGGGTCTTGCCGTGCCGCTCCGAATCCTTCTCGAAAATGGTGAGCAGCTTGATTTCACCTTTACCGCCCTCCATCAGGTCGGCCAGATACTTGTAGTATTCGGCACGCTGCTTTTTGAAGGCAGACGCCGCCTGTCGAATGGCGAATGGGGCCTTGACGTCTTGCGCATCCATCAAACCGTCTCCTCCACGCTAGTGGCCTGCATTTGTTCATCGCGCTGAGCCGCTGGGGACACCACCTGCATCTGTGGCAGCTTGAGCACTTCGGCTGCCCGAGCTTCACGAGGACGCTGCTCCGACCCCGAGGTCACCGATGTGTTAGCGCGCTCTGCCAATTTGCGGCTTTGCTGGCGCTTGAATTCCACCGTCTCAAAACTCATGAAACGGGGCTCGATCTCGCGCGGGTCGATGCAGCCAAATGTCGTGCCGTTTTCGCTCACGCCGCGCACAGCCTTGAAGACAGCACACTCCATCGTGGTCTTGCCCACCAGGTTGTCGTCGTCGAAGCGCGGGGTGGCCATGGAGCGCCAGTAGCGATCGCGCCCGATGTTGTCTTCTTGCAGGATGTATTCGAGCATCCGCTCGTCCGGCTCGATCAACTCGCTGACCACAGTGCGGCCGGAGAACCCGTTGAGCTCCGGCAATTCATCCTTGATGCAATGGATGCACCCGTTGGGGTTGCGCAGACGGTAGGCATTTCGCCCGATTCCGTACAGGCGTTCGAGCCGGTCGAAGTACCTGTTGTGCTCTTCGAGCTCGGCTGGGTTCAGCGTGAAGTTGCGCGCATATTCACCGGGCGACATGGCGCAATGCGGGCAGTTCGTGGGCAGCAGGGCCTGATACACCAGCAGCTTGAGAATGCCAGGCGTTGCCAGAACGTCCTTGGGCATGGCGATGGCCGGCGACTTGAAGCGATCCGTGATGCCCAGGCCTGACCGAGCGTGGGTCGTGGTATAGACGCTGTGGCCGGATTCGACCACCTGGCGCGCCACCAGGCCCGTTTCACGATCCCGGATCTCGCCCAGATACAGCACATCCAGAGCCGAGCGGTACAAGGCCCGCGTCGCCGACAGGAAATCCTTGTCGTCACCGGACTTGGCCAGATCGCGCGTGATCGTCTTCTGGTAGGCATTCTTCAGGTCCAACTCGACCGGGTCCTCGAAGGACTGGATCTTGATGTCGGTTGGCAGCATGTTGATCATCTGCACCAGCGACGTCGACTTTCCCGAGCCCACCACACCGGACAGGACGATCATGCCGCCCTCGGAGTGAATCACGCGCCTGATGATGTCCATCTGCGTGGGCACATAACCGGCCGCGTCCAGCGACCGGATGAGTGCAGATTCGCCAAGACGCTGAATCCGGGTCGTGACAACGGTGCCCTTGTCCACCGCCATGCCGCTCCAGCGCAGGCGAACCCTCGCGCCTTGCGGGATGGCCGGGCTTCGCGGCAGATCGAGCTTGACCAGCGCCTGCTGCTCGACCTTCATATCGAACTGGGCAGAGGCGCCACCACCGGACTTTTGCCAGGCAATGCCAAGCATCGCAATCACCGTGTCGGTGGGCAGCAGGAAGCGTTCGGGGCGGATGTAGCGCCCACCGATCTTGAAGCAGATCTGGCTCTTGGAGGCTTCGCGGTTCACCGCAAAGTCGATGTCATCAGCGTTGTTTGCATAGGCCCACGAGACAATGTCCGTGAAGGCCGACATCAACGCATTCTTGCTGGGGTCGCGCGAGACTTCGCGCTCGAATTGCAAGCTGGCGTGCGTGATATCGTTCTGCGACATCGCCAACACCAGGCTGGAAGTGGCGAAATATCCTTGAAGCCCCGTCTCCGGAAGCTTGAAGCCGCGACGGCCCATCTGCTCAACCGCGGCCTCAAGCTCCTCGCGCTTGGCCCGGCTCTTGTCCACGAAAACGATGCAGGTCTTCTCCGTCGCCTTCAAGGTGGCGATGGCAATGGATGCGAACAGGTGCGGCGCAAGGCGTGCGTCCTCATTGACCACCTTGTCAAAGATGACGCGAGACAGCTCAGTGGTCGTCTCGATCACGCGTTTTTCGAAGCGCACACCGCCCCACTCGCCGACTTCGACACCATCCGCTGCATGGGACGTGTCACCGGGCGATGATGTCGAGATCCTGCGCCCAGCGTTTGCCGCAGGAACAGGCGTCGCAGGGGCCGCCGCAACGACTCGCCTGCGCCCAGGCGCCGGCTGAGGCTTTTTAGAGCGCCCGAAAATCCAACCAAAAATACGTCCGAACATGAACTACCTCAACCTTTGGTTAGGCCCGGCGAATGCAGGGGAATTAGTAGCTGTGCCAATGAGCTTGATTTGCCTGTCCCCACCACACCGAACGCGGCTACCATGCCACCCTCGGAATGAATGACACGCTTGATGGCGTCCATCTGCTTTGGCGTAAAGCCGGTTGAGCCATGTGGCGTTGGTTGTTCACTCATGATTGGGCTCATTCACTGGGTTGGCCGGCCGGCGGCGTTGCAAGGCGCATGTCCTGGGCAGGCTCCAACTGGCGGGGAACCAGCGGCACTGCGCCGCCTTCGGCACGCGACTGCTCAGCCGGCACCATCTGGATCGTCGGTTGCGAGACCCTCAGAGGCGCCGGGCCGCTTGGGGACCGATGTGCCAGATTCGACATCGACGAGATTGAGCCATAGGGTATTGGCGCGTTTCGAAACGCAGGCGATGGCATTGCCGTCTCGGTCGCGCCGCCAGGGCCGCCAGAGGCCACCGGCAATTCGCCGGTCCAGACAGCGCTTGGGCACTGCGACGCCGGCGTGCCTCTGGCGGCCCTGGCAAACTTGACCGCGCGTCCATTGATTGACAGAACCACGCACTTGCCAATATGCGCACCTGGGCGAATGCTCTCGTAGGCTTGGCCGTTGTAGTGCAAGTTCGCGCGCAAGGCACTACCAATGCCGGAGATCGAGTCCACATGCAGCGTTGCCGCCGGAACAGCGGCGGAACCAGCCGCCGTGACAGGGGCATCGGGCTGCATCAACCCGGCAGCAATGGCGGCTTTGCGCGCCTTGGCGACGGCCTGCAGATTTTCCGTCTTGAGCAGGTCATCCACCGTCACAACACTATTGCTCATCGCACTGCTTTGAGGTGCAGCCTCAAGAGCTGGTGCAGTTGGCGTCGGCTGCGCGATGGCGTTGACCGCAGGGAATGCGACGAGCACAGCGGCAGCAGCGATCGTGATCAGTGCTGATGGAGTGCGGCGGGCGTTTTTGATGAGCATGAAAGTGATTCCCCTGGAACTGGTTACGGTGGAAAGGAGAAGATCAGCCTTTGGCATAGAGGACCCCCTTGACGTTGGCCATCATGGAAGACGAGCGCAGGCTTGCCTGGTCGGCGCTGCCCTCGACAAAAGAAATGCTGATGCTTTTCCAGTCGGCGTCCACGCCACTATCGATGAGCGCGTCAACACTGCGAAGCGGCGCCATCACGGAGATGTCGGTTTGCTTGATCTTGGGCACCGAAGCTGGCATTGGCATTGCCTTGCCGTCCTTGGAACGTGGCGGCGGGATCTTCACTTCAATGAAATTCAATGGCGCGATCTGGGCCAGCGCAGGTTGCAGGTGCTGCAGCTTGCTGATGGTCTGCACCATGTGGTAGTCAACCGGTTTCAACGAGGCCATGGAAAACGGCCGCGTCGCCTGTAGCACGTCCCACGAAGCAACTATTTCATCGATCCCTTTGTACTGGACGCTCCAACCGGCGGGAATCAACCCCTTGAGCTCGCGGTTGACCACTCCTGTGACAGGCCTTATGTACTGCGCGTAGCAACCCCATACCCTTTCACCGCGAGACGGTGCAGCGGGTGCAACATGACCAGCCTTAGCAGACGCTGGCACCCTGGCCCCACCACGCATTGCCGGCCCGTGCGCGGGAGCTGTGATTGCGTTGCAGGCTGCGCCCTTGAGAACCCACCCACCCAGCAGCAATGGCACCTTGCCAAGAGACACGCGAGGAGCAGCCAGCCCCTGGGGGTCACCCGCAACGTGTTGTGCCATCCAGGTGTTCGTGGCCGCAGCCCAAGCCTGGGCTGGCGGTTCCTCGGCGGCATTGTGCAGCCGCGCCAGCCGCTGGCGCTCGTGCTCCTTATACATGCCCCAGCCCTTGCTGATGAACACCAGCGCGATGGCAGTGAGCACCATGTAGAGGACAGGCCTGGGAACATTCGAGGAGGACTTGGGTATTGGCCCCAGCAGGTCGTCTTCTCCACTTGCCGCAAGCAACAGATCTGCTGCGGTAAGACCGCGAACGCGCTCGCCAAGACCGTGGTCCTCGATGTTCGTGTAGAGGACGTAATGGACATCATCCTCGACACCACTCTCGATCTCGTGACGGGCTGCGTCAATGACTTCGAGATCATTTTCCGAGTGGATGATACGGTCCGTGGACGATGGCTGGCCGCCACGCACCACCGCGAACCAGTATTCGCCCTCGAAAACCTTCAGGGCATAGATAGCGTCGCCGCCATGCTGGCGCGCAGCCACCAGCGCGGCCGGGTATATCCGGGTGCTTGGCGAGACGTCGCCCGCAATGGCGCCATAGCCATACTGCTGCTGCTTGGAAATCAGGTGGGTCGCGCCGACCAGCTTTGCCGCTCGAATGGCGTCCTGGCGCGCGCTGCCGCGAGAGGCCACCGAGCGCCATGTCAAGCCGAATGCAATCGCCTTGATTCCGCTTTCATCGAGCGCAATGGACAACGGCTGACGTCCGGTGGCCGTGCTTTTTGCAGGCTTTTTGCTAAATAGGGGCACGTGTTACTCCAGAGTACGTGTTGGGGCTTGGCTCAGCCGCGATTGAGGTGCTTGACCGCAAATCGCCAACTTCAAATACCCTGCTCCACAACCGCCGTTGCCAGAAGAATCGTGTAAGTCTTCGATTCAGCGCCCTGGTCCGAACCGCCCAAGGCCATCGGCAGGCCCGGGCCCATGCGGGCCTGTGTCAGTGAATTAGCGCGCGTTTCCATGCCGCCGATCACCACCGTCTGGCCGGATCGAATCGGCACTTCCTGGATTACCCCGGAGCCGTTGATGGTGATCTGCTGCACTGTCACAGCCGATGCGCCGGAGCCCACGGTGAAGGACTTCAAAGGCTCGGCATTGGTCTGGTCATAGCTCACCGACAGGAAAATCGTGCCGTCAGGCTTGGCCGTCGGCACCAGTGTCAGGAACGTACCCACGGTCTGTTCTTTTTGCGTGACGGTAGGCGCCTGGGCGGTCGTACTGATCAGCGACGAACTGATGGCGGTGGCCTGCACCTGATCGACGTAGTTGAACGTCGTGCGAATCGCCTGAGTCACAGGCCGGCCAGAGGTAGTGATGAAAGGGAAGGTGCTATCGTTGATCACCGTGCCGACTTCGTTGAGCGCGTTGATCACGGCCGTGGAGCCGGCGGACTTCCCGATGTTTCTCGCATACCCAACCGAGCCGACCTGTGCAGCCGTCACCAGGGATTCTGGCGAGCTTACGGTCAACGCGTTGACCGCGGTATTCATGACTTCGTTCCAGTTCAACCCATAACTGTTGTTGTTGGTTGAAGTCACGGAGATTGCCTCGACCAGAACGCGCACTCGGCGCGACATCAGCTTGTTCTGGGCCTCGATGTACTTCGCCACACGATCAAGCGCCGACTGGGTGTCGGTGACCACAACGGTCTGGTTTTCCGGGTTGACCACGGCCTTGCCGCTGACCGTGAGCAATGCATCGATGGTCTGGCGCATCCCGTCGATCATGTTCTGGTCCTTGGTCGTGAAGCTGGTCTTGCTTTGCGACTCGAAGGCATCCTTGGTAGAACCATTGCGACCCAGCGTTGCCGAGGTGGTCGCCACCGCGGGAATGGCTTCCAGGTTGAAAATTCGGGTGCTGACGCGATAGAACTCTGCGCCGCTGGGCTCAGGGCGCCAGGACACGTCGGCCTGGCGGGCAATGTCATCGAGCAGCTTCCACAGCGGCACATGCGATGCCTGCAGCTGGATCCTGGCCGGGCCCATGATGGGAGAGGTCTCCTTGCTGTTCATGCGCGGGGCGAACATCGCCGGCGGCAAAAGCGCGTCCGGCGTTGCCGTGATGGTCAGCCCAGTGGCATCCGAGACCTCGTTCAAGGCCGTTTGCAAGTCCACACCACCGCGCTGGAACAGCGCTGTCACAGGCACCGAGCGGCGCAACTCGGCCGGCATCTTCAGTTCGCGTGACAGCGGCTGCTGGTCGCCGGCGATGTATGGCTTGTCGACATCTTCGGATGCTTCCCGGCGGCTTTCGCTGTCCTTGATCGAATCCACCAGCGACTGCTGTTTGGTGACGACGGCTTTCGTCGTCTGTGCAGCGTCGCGCTGAAAATCCTTCTGGTAGGCGCAGCCGGCCAGTGCAAGCGCAGCAATCGGGATAAGTACGAATCGAAGGTTGATCATGGATGGGTCCTGTTCATGCGCGCCCGCGCGGATTGGAAGATGGAGCTGGTGAGCTGAGGGTTGACGAGTTGACGATTAGTTGGTCGACCGGTCGCAAAGCTGGGCTCGTGGCACGATCCGCAATACCTTGTTCGAGTAGAAGCAAGGTTGCAGCGGAGTGCTCGTCAATTCCGTGCTTGCCAGGAGCTGGCGTACCGCCGTTTTGTAGTTCGTGCCCAGGTTCGCGGACGAAACCACGGGCAGATCGAAATCCACCGTCCAGTTTTCCGGATCGTCATTCCAGCCAGCCTCGTGCGACCAGCGCACCAGCGTCTGGCGGATCGTCTTGTCTTCACGGGTTACGGTGAAAGCGAATGCCGGCGCCGCGGCCTTGACGGGCGCGACAACGACGCTGGCCACGCCGGCGGAGCCGGCGACTTTCCCATTGGCTGACGCCTGGGCCGCCGCCGCAGGGGTCGGGGCAGGTGCGGGCCTGTTGTCGACGAATCCTGCGAAGGCGTTTGTCAAAGGAAACACGAGCGCGGCCGCGGCCAGAAGGCCCATACGCTTCGCGCCAATCGATCGCGCCAGGGCGCTTGAGGGTGCTGCTTTCATGCTTTGCCTTGAAGTAAACGGCGGCTGGCGCCTGAAGTGAAAACCATGGGAATCAGAACCGTGCGTTCAGCCAGTTGCGGGGAGCACAGGCAACTGGTAGCTCCAACGAACTCTTTCGTTTTCACCAATGGGTATTGCACGGTTGTCATCAATCTGGTTTGAATGAGCCGCAGGGTCTAAAGGGGCTGGAGAAGCTGGCTGCCGATGCCCGTTTTGTCTCGGTTTATCGTCACCAGTTCAATTCCTTTTATTTCCCGGCGCTACTTTCACACGAACTATTAAACGCCTTGATTAAAGCACGAAGAATCAGGAATGCACAAGACGCCAACAAGGGTTTTTTCGGGATTTTTTGGTGTCCGTGGCGTAGTTATGTTGCAAACAGGCAAATTCGGAGCTGTTTTCCCAATGGGACAGTTGCCCTCGGGGGAGAGCTAGTCAGAAAAATATCCCATCTTTCTGGTTCGCAAAAGTACACTCTCACGAATCATGAATACTGCATCAAATTCGTTTCCCCCCATGGATCTGGGCGTTCCGTACACACCGGTGAACGTCCTGCCGACTGAGTTGAAGGGACTCGCCTGGAGGAAGAGGGTCATCACAACGTTCGGACACTCGGAAGACCAGTTTCTGGTCTTGAGCCCGCCCGAAATCGCCGAGCGCTCCGGCCACAAGGTGCTAGGCTCCGGTTTCAATGAGGCACATGCCATCGCTTCGGCCACCATCGGCTTGAGGCACCACTCGAAAATTCCCTCGGACGAATTCGAGGAACTACGGGATTTCAGTTTCGGCGTCGATCTTCAGGCTCCGGGAACGATCCTGGTGCACACCTGCACAAACCACGATGGGTCTATCGTTGGGCGTGGGGATGGCAAACGGGCTGCGGCGCACGACGCACGGTTCTTGCTGCTATCGCAGCGTCCAGCCAGCGAGCTCAGTTTCGAAGAGTTTGGATTCCTGGCCGCAGCCATGGAAGTGCGGGCTGGAACAGGCCGGCGCGACAAGGACAAGGCCACTTTGGCGGTGAACAGCACCGCCGCCATCGATTCACTGCTGGGGCGGTTTTATCGGCACGCGCCCGGGACACGCAAGGAAGGGGAAAGCCTTGCGGGCTACATCCTGCGCATGCGCAGTGAGATCCAGGACTTCAAGTTCGGCAGTAGTTCCATGGTCTATCTGGATTTGAAGGTCCAGGCAGAAGCTGGCCTGCTGCACGGCCATGTCGTGCTGCACGCATCGTCCGTTTCACCAGATCTGGCCGTTCGCCTGTGCCATGAACGAGAGGTCGAAGCAGCCCGAGCATTGAATTCGGCTGAGCTGGCCGAGACTGCGAACGCTGGACCTGTTGGCTAAGGACGGCCTCCCCATCGATGGGGAGGTTTTACGCGCACTGGTTTCAACGAGAACTACACAACACTGACTGGTTCGTGTTTCGGGAGCTTTCCCGCCGGCAGTTCGAAAGTTGGAGCAGGGCACCAAAGTATTCCTGCACCTCGGCAATAGTCGGCGGTGAATCCATCAAAGGCTCAAGGCCTTCATTGTTCAGCCCAGGAACACCTTCACAAAATCTGGTGAGAGCGGCTTCCAGCTTGGATGAAGCCTGCGCGCGTTCAAAAGCGTTGATAAGGTCGTTCGCTCCAAAGTGGCCTTGCTTCATGAGAACGTACAAGTCGAACTGGTCAGGGTAATTGGCCCGATCGACCATCGAAAGGCATTTGAGGCGAAACAACTCCGCCAGGCTGGCTACGCGGGGCCTCAGTCTTTGGAACCAGGGCCCAGCGTCAAAAAGGCGCCTGGTCTCGGCCGACCCCGTGGAAAACGTCAACTCAACAGCTCCGGCCTGCCCAATTGCCTTGTAATTCTGAGAGTAGTTAGATAGCTTCATGCCGAGATTTTCGTATCCAACCATCGTGGCGGTACTTACAATCGTGCGGAATTCCCACCCTTTTGGAGCCAACCGTGAGAGAAGAGAATGGATCTTGTCTGAAGGCAAGTGGAACTCAGAAAAATTGAATTCAAGATTCTGGCTGGTGCGATGCCCCAAGCGCAAAGACAGCGCCGCATCCCCAACCAGTGTCATTCCGAAGAGTTCCCTGCTCGACTTCAGTTGCTCCCAAAGTGCAGCAGTTGGTTCGTTCATAACGCTCATCGTTGAGCTCCGTTTTTTTGATTAGCAAGAATCAACAAGGTCGCCTTTGCCAGGTACGTCAAGCGGACAGTATTCCAGATATATAGCAGCTTGCGCAAGGTGTGAGCCGAGACCAAGTCGCGTGTCCTTCTACTGCTTCTGCTGGCTGACAGGCGCAGTCAGAGTTGATTCTTTATCCTGACGGGCATGTAGTTGCAGCCCCATCAGGCTCATCATCGCCCCGAAGTTCGACCTCTACGAGAGCCTGATCTTTCTCAGCTTCAGGCCAAAGGGCCGGGAAATAAAACCTCAAGGCATGTGAAGGAATCGCAAATCTGACCTTCCCGTAAGGGGCGTCCGTTGCAAGGAAGCCCTGCTTGAGCAATGCGGACAACGTTTGTGTGGCGACTCGGTCACCCAGACCCGTCATGGCCTTGAATTCCGCACGGCCAAGCTCTTCCTGTGACGCGAATAGGTAATGCAAGGCAATGAGTGCTTCTTTGCGTACGCCTGACTTACGAGCGTTTTCCTCAAACATCAGACAGGCCCTGATGCGATCTTGCATCCCCTGGATGTTCAGTTGCTCTCCCATGAATTCGACCTGATCGATGCACATTTCAATCGTATAGTCGATCCAGCCAATGAGCCCGGCCTCGCTCAAGTTCCCTCGCCCATCGAGATCGCCGCGGCGATGCTCGTCGGCACCTTGCAACAAGGCGCGATAGCGATCTTCTGTTCGCGCAAAACCACGTAATGGAGACCAAAGCCCCGAGGTCAGGCCCATGGAATGCATGAGCAAGTGAGTGTGCAACCGGGAAACCCGGCCGTTCCCATCCGCAAAAGGGTGCATCCAGGCCAGCCTGTGGTGGGATGCGGCAGCGGCAACGATTGACGCCTCGCCTTTTCTTACGCCAGCGTAGGATTGGGCCCACCGCTCAACGAAGGCCGGGATAGCCTCGTGTGCCGGAGCCTCGTGCCGCCCAATGGCGACCTGGCGCTTGCGAAACTCACCGGGGATCAGGACCGAGTGACCGTCGGAGAGGATAAGGTCTTGATGTGTCAACCCTTGGAACAACAAATCATGCAAGTGCAGTATCGCCCGCGCAGAGTACAGGCCAAGGCCTGGCCCGCTTTGCACCAGCTGACCAGACACGAGAGCTTGTTCGCAAGCCTGTTCAGTCTGTATATGCGCAACCGCCAGGCGCTGCCTACGGGAGATGTCCGCATCGCTTGAAAAATCATGAGCCAACGCGCGCTCGATCTCCACCGGCCTGGTGTGCTCCCCTTCGATCCGGTTCGTGTAGTACGAGTTCATGCTGCGCAACAGAGCGCGAAGCTCCCTGTGTGCCACAGGAGAAGTTGGCGCGGCCAACTTGGCAGCGGCACGCGTCAGGTCGCTTGCTCGTTCAAGCAAAGGCCCCATCTTCGATTCCTGCGGCATGAGCGGCTCGAACTGATGGGGGGAGTCGTACTGAGCAATTATCTGCGACTTCATCTGCGCGATTGTATGCGAGATACTTTCATTGGAGAAACGAAGTTTTCTGCATATAAAAATGCGAGATTTTCTCGATGGCTTTTTGCTTCGTCGTGTACGGCCGATTTCTAACGCTCGGCCCCGTTTGTTGGCCGGCACAAGAGGCAGAGGCCACGCCTCGGAAGTCCTCAGCGCTTCGGTACCGAGAAGCTTTGCCCCACCTCGCGCACGGCGTCCCAGGAGTTGGTCTGGTCCAGCGCGAGCTGGCCAGCCTTGCCGATCTTCTCGCGCAGGGCCGCATCGCGCACGAACGGGTGCGACGGGTCGGACTTCTTGAGCGCCTCGAACATAGCGATTCGCACTGCCAGATTCGCAGCGTTGGACATCTCGACGCTCAGCAGGGTGGCCTTGAGCTTGTCGATGGTCTTCTGATCGGCCTCGCGTGGAGACTCCTGATTTTCGGGGCGCCCCGGGATCTGGTAGTTTTGCCCGACCTCGCGCACCCGGTCCCAGTGGTGGGTGTTGGACCACACCATTTGAGCGTTCTTGGTGACCCGATCCCGCAGCTGTGCGTCAGTGACCAGGGGGTGGGCCGGGTCGATCTTTGCCAGCTCCCGCATGGCAAGCGCCTTGTGAGCGAGGTTGGCGGCGTTGTTATTCCGCGCCTTGTCGAGCAGGTCGTCCAAGCGACCGACTTCTTCCCTGTTCACCCTGAGCGCCCCCTCGAGGCCTCCAAGCTCGCGAGCGTAATTCGCCTCGGACGCGAGCCTGGCACTGTCCGCCAGGAACATGTCGAATTCACTCATTGACCACCTCCTCCTTCGTCTGCGCCCGGCCTCTTTCTGGCCAATAATTGAGCTTCTTTCTGCGCGATCAAGGCATCGGCTCTGGCCTTACCAGCCGCACTTATTCCCGTCCCAACCCCCTGCTGCCCAAAACGCCCAAAGGCCATGAAGTGCCCGCGGGTGCTTTGCTCCGCATCGCGGCCCATCTGCGAGCCAATCGCTCGCCCAGCCCAAGCCAGCGCCTGGTCCGGCAGTAGCACAGCCATGTTGCTCAGGGTGGTCACCAGCGTGTGCATCAGAATCCAGAAGATGAAGATGAACCCCAACACCGAGAACATTCCGGTGATCGAATTGCCCTGGATATTGCCCATGACACTAGGATACAGCCAAAAAAGGAAACTGCCCATGACGATGATGAGAGCTGCCGAGGCCACGAAGCCCAGGAGCATCAGGAAGGGGCGGAAAAGCATGTTGATGATGAAGAGGTAGCCGGTCTCGGTTCTATGGCCCATTCCCTCGCCGTTCGCATCCAAGTGGACGAACGCCCAGATCGGGCCGGCGGCGATGCCTTCAAAGAAGATGGTGAGGTATTGCACCAGACCGCCCCACCAATTCACGAACGGCACCATCGGGATCCACAGGCTCATGATCAGGCCAAGCAGGAACATGGCGCCGATCAGCATTGGGAGTACCGAGGCCAGCTGCTTGAAAGCTCCAGCCAGAATTCCGACGCCAGGTATTGCTGAGGCCACACTAGTAATGGTGCCGACAACCGCTGCCGTTGGCCCGGTCGTTGCGGCCAAATAGGCGGTATACATGCCTTCTGCACCGACCATCAGGTAGTCACCCATATTCTTCATGGCGATGATCGGGTCGATCAGGCGCAGACCACCAGTTGTCGTCGCAGTAGCGCCGCCGGCACCGGCGGTCGACTCATCGATCAGCGTCATCGCCACGTCCTGCCCGAAGCTGCAGTTACCCGTCGGCGTCGTGGTGTTGGAGAAAACTGAGCGCATCGCCCTGCACAGCACCTGGCCGGAGGATGAATTTCCATCAGAGCCCGCGTTGGCAGTTTGCGTGGCCGCTACCTGCGTGGCCGTGTCGAGGCCCTTCATGACATCGGCCAGATTTGTGTTGTACCCGCCATCGGCGTCGGAGATCTGCGGATCGATGGTCTTGTAATTGATGCTCTGCGCTGCCTGCGCCACCGCAGAGTTCACCTCGGCCAGCGTGGCGTACCAAGCGCCGGCGCCGAACCACCCGTACTGCCCCATCGATTGCAGGGCCGCACTGGTCAATGCCTGCGAGGTCTGACTCGCCGAAGAGGCGTCAGGTTGATTCGAATTGAAATAGGTGGTCGCTATACCCTCCAGCTGAATGATGGGAACCACGGGCCGCTGCCCGTTAGTGGTCTGGTAGGCCTCATAGCTCTGGTACCAGGAATCCGCCAGGGATTCGATCTGCGAGCGAAACGGGCTGAAGCCGCTCGTCGCCTTGGCCTTCATTTGCGACGCGATCCAGTCGTAATTGACCGATGCGACCCGGTACCCGCCTGCCGAACTCGATGAACGCGGATCCATGTCGGTCGCCGATACCTCAACTCCACCGCAGTAGGCCGGCTCATCCGGTTTGCCGTACTGCACGCCGGTGACGCCTGCTGGTGTCGTTGCCGACACCGTGTCAGCTGTGACGCTCTGCCCAGTGGCCTGCTGCAACTGATTCACATAATCGTTTTGCGCATCCATGCAGATTCGCGCACGGAACAGGGCGTAGGCCGCCTGCTGCAGCGACTGACTACCTTGGGCGCGCGGCGAGACGATCGAGGTCGACACCAGCGAGGTCATGTTGTTCGCGCCGCTGATCATGCCCTGGTACCCCAGGTTCGCGGCACCGATGCCGATCGTGGTGGCGAACACCAGGACGGCCTGGGACAACGAGAAGCCGCCAAAGGCCGGGATCAGGCTGGCCACACCGGTCACCATGCGAATGGGCAGCCACACCTGGGAGAGCTTCTTGCCCATCAGCTGACCCTCATGGGCTGTCTGCACGATGGCCACGCCGATACCGTAGGTGGCCCAGATGGTGCCGGCCACCAGAATGAAGGTGTTGAAGATCAGGAACATCGAGCCCAGCAGCGTCGTCGCACCGCCGATCGCCGAGAACGGATTGGTGAAGAACTGCCCCAGCAACGCCGTGAAGGCCTGGGTGCTCATATCGGTCGCAGGCGTGGCTGCAAGGTAGGGTTGCGTCAGAGAACTCATGCTCTGGGTCTGTGCGTACGCCGGCGCGCCGGCGATCAAGGTCGCCAACATGGCCAAAAGACTCCAGAAGGTGCCCGCTCTGGCCCGGGCTGGGCATTTTGATCGGATCATCCCTGAGCGACGTGCGTCATGCATTTCTTGTCCTTGAGCTATTTCATCCGCGCCGTTATATCGAAACGGACGATTTACTGCTCAGGATGGTAGCAGGGATAAGGACTATTGCGTAGTCTTTTGCGGGTTTACTGCAGGGATGCCGCAACAGCTCGGGGCAGGCTCGAGTTCCAACTCAGACTGCTGGATGACCTGGCGCCGTCCTGCGCGGTAAGAGTCGGCGCACTCACCTGCCCGCACCCGGTCAGCAACACTTGTCCCCAGCACCGCCTTCGTCGCCTTTCTCAGCAGGCTCATCATGAGCACTGCTCCAGAAGGACAAGGCCGCACCGGTCCGCGTCTTCATGCTTGGTAGTGCATTGCCGCGTTGCGCTTGATTATCAGCCTCAACTTCTCTTGCCAGGACCAAGGCATCCCGCAGGTTAAGCCGCAGCATGGCCTGCCCGCCAACATACCCATTCAGGGCATCGGTGGCGCGCTGCTCGATCTCGGCCGACGACGTCAGGCCAAGTCGAACCAGCTCGGCAATGTCCGCTTTGTCGTTGTCTGAAAATCTGGCGATCTTGCTAACCGCCAGGTCCAGGGGAGAGAGCACATGCAGCCGGATCTGCTCGATGCCAAGCTCCAGAAAAACGGCCTCGTCGAGATAATCCTCATGCATCAAGGCAAACGATGAGTTGTAGTTGGTGTCGAAATACATCGACTCGCTCGTCCCGTCCTCCAGCTCGACCTTCACGATCAAGTCGTTCGGGACAAATACGCGTCCGCCAAACTCAGCGTCGACATCGGTTGTGACGCGCTTGGCCGTGTATAGATGAACCGCCATACCGCCGGCAAGGTACACGTTGAGGGGCTTTTGCAGGCACAGGCGCTGTGCCAATTGCCTGAAAAGCTCCTGCAAGCCCTTCGCAAGAGCAGTTCTGGCATTGAATGTCTGACCCGCGGCCATGGCTCAACCCTTCGCAGCGAGCCGCTGGCTCAGCATGTCGCGAAGGCGCGGCAAGTTCTGGACCCAGCCATTTCTCACAACCTCGTTAGGCGTCAGCCGCTCATCCTGGTGCGAGGCGAAATAAGCATCGCTCGCACTCTTCAGATTCGAGGACTCAAGCGGCAAGGGCGATCGAAGGACGGTCGCAGCAAGATGGAAAACATTGGCTTCGCGCTGGTCCCGAGCCACATTCGATCTATTTCTCGCAGATTCAGCGCAACGGGCCAGAAGCAACGCTTCTGTCTCCCTGGAATCCATTTGCGCCGGCATGCTGCACGGCGGTTAGCCGACCTGTTGCCCCTGTCCAGACATGGACATGGCCCGGGCGTCGTACACGCTCAGGGCGAGAGCGTTGTGGGGCTTGCCGGCATCGCGCGCCGCGCGCACCGCGTCTTCATGTGCAATCTCCACGAGCTCGCGCACACCCAGGCGCTGAAGATCTGCCTCGGTGGCCAGCACCACCATGCACACATCGCCAAGCGGCATGGTCCAGGCCAAGGCGGCGTTCGAGCCAGTGGCGCCAACTCCTTCCGCGGCCGCGCGCTCCAGCATGTCCCTGATGACCGTGTTCAGGTACACATCACGAACCAATGGCGATGACAATTCCATGCGGCCCATGCTCTCGACATGAGCTGCCACTGCATCGCGCAGGACGCGCATGTCTTGAGTGCCGACGCTCAATTCCTGCGCTGCAGGCGAATCCTTGCTGCCAAACCCCAGCTTGGCGCTCTCACGCGCCTGCACGGGAATGACAAGGGCCTGCGCGTGAACCTCATCGAGGCTCAGGCTTGCAAAATCGAAAAGTTCAGTCATGGCTCAATCTCACTGCACTGTTATGCGAATCAGAAAATAATCGGGATCCTGGCGTCTTGACGCACGGTGGCTTCGACCACGCGGCTTGCATCCGCCCGGAACGTAATCACCTGCATCCTGGCCATGACGGCCGCCCTTGCCTCGGTGGCCTTGGCCACCTGCACGATGGCCGGATGAACCACGGCAAACACCCATTCACGTTCGCGGATGTATTTCCAGGCGGCATTGGGGAATTGCACCAATAGCGTGTCCAGATCGAACTCCGAAACCGTGGAGAACATTTTCTTGCTCAGATAGGGCTCCAGATAGGACAACAAGGTTTGCTTGAATTCGTCCCTGAAGACGGCACGTAGGCGCGACGTCACCACCAACCCGGTCTCTCGGACAATGGCTTCGTCAACGGCCGCGGCCGCACTCTTGAGGTGATCGATACGCAGCCACATATCGATCTCGTACAGGCGCTTGTTCTCGTCTATCGACGCGCGGGACATGTAGATGCTCGCATCGTTAATGGCGCGGCTGCCATACACCCCCCAAAGAAGATCTTTGGGATTTGGGGCGTCCGGCAAACCATCGATGTGGACCAAGGTGTCGCGGAAATTGATGCTCTTTGGCTCCTCGTCGGCCAAAAGATATGTACGCAAGTAGGTCGCGCCCTGTGCGCGGCCAAGCCGGCGCGGCGCCGGCGGAAGGATGACCTGTGAATTGATGTCGTTGTCCATGGGTGGTTAGGCGGTCAAGCAATATCGAAGGATTTGATCTTGATGGCGCGTCCCAATGACGACTTGTCCGGGATCAGGCGGCTGACATCTGCGACGCGCCCCCTGCGATGCACGCGCTGGCCTGGCTGCGGGATCGGCGCGCGCAGATTCAGGTCCCCGCCGCGCACGCGCATGACCAAGGCCGCCACACGCTCCAGGGTCTCCCGCGGATGAGGCATTGACATGATCTTGCGCAGCAACAGCACGACCACCAATCGCGCCTTGCCGCTGTTCTCAACCCAGCGGTAGGCCGTCGCGGACGAACGGCCAATGGTGGCGGTGAAGCGGCTGTAGTACAGAGTCCTGGCGTAGGCGACGTCCTCGGGGCCATCGAACTTGTCCAGTAGCGGCTCATACAGGGTCTTGAACACCTGCTCGGCCGTGTAGCTCTGCCAGGGCGCCGGCGTCGGGCTCATTTCGTACAGTCGCGCCAGTACCTCGACATCGAAAGGGATCACCTTGGAGGTGCGCAGCAGCACCGTGAAGGCGAAGCGGTTTTGTAGCCCCAGAGCCGAAGAAAATTCGGAGGCATTCAGGCCAAAACGCTTGCCCAGCGCATCCAGATCGGCGCCGGTCAATGGGCGCATGGACCAAGGAGCCTTCAAAGCCTCGTTTCCCAGGACCATGTCCTTTTTGATCAGCGGCGTGCCCGCGCGCGGGCGCGTCACACGTTCGCCATCGGGTTCACCGCTTGCACGGCGAGCCGCCCGTTTGGCTGCAAGTTCTTCCTTGGCCTTGGAGCGGGCAATGGCACGCTCTTCACGGGCGCGCTCCCTGACCTGGCGGGCCGCTTCGAGACGCGCCCTTTTGTCCAGCATCTGCTGCTGGCGCTTTTTCTCGCGCGCGATCAACGCCTGCTCCGGGCTCAGGCGCGGCCTGCCCGGCGCCCGTTTGCTCGGCACGCTGGACTTCTTTACCGCAGCGGCGGCTTTACGACGCGGGGTGGTCGGTTTGGTTTTCACTATTGCGTTCATTCTGTTCCAGTACGAATCGAAGGCGGTTGGCAACTTTGCTTCGCGCTTGCTTTTCGTCCTCTTTCGATTTGTTAGTCAATTCATCGCCAGCGTCGACATCGTCGATCGCAAGCGAATTCATGTCGATCTCGGGCTGCACAGACGTTGGCCCGGACGGGTCACCATGCGGCTGCACATGCTGCTCCCAATCTGGCATCAACTTGTCGATTCCCGCCGCCATCACGGCCTCTCGCACATCCAGGCGTTCCCTGCCTGCCGCCTCAAGCGCGCAGCGAATGCGCCCGCTTGCATCCTCGGCGGCCTGTCGATGCGCCTGCAACTTTTCCTGCATCTGCCCGATTTGTTGCTTTGCAGCATCAGTTGCATCGACATCCTGTGCTGCGGAGTCGATGCGAGACTGCAACGCATTCACCTCGGCGAGGTGGCCATTCAAAATGGATGCCTGAGACGACAGCAGGCCACCAAGAAACGCCTTGTAGCCGCCGGCGCGCAGCAGCTCATCGGCATCAGGATTCGACTGATGGACTTGCTGCAGCATGCTGTGCACATCCTCAGCGCTCATGACGGAGTCGTTACCGGCTGGCCCGTGTTCCTCCCCCACCGCATCGCCGAATCGCATCCCCTGTGCCGCAGCCACCGACTCAGTGTTGGCAGGAACAGCGTCCTGGGGCTGCATCGCAGAGCCATCTATATCGCTCAGGTCTTGATCGCTGACGGGGTCGCCGCCTTCGCCCTTGCCCTTCTTGCCAATCTTTCCCGATGCTCCCGGCGCCACCTCAGCGCCCGCCTGCCCTGGGCCCGTGCCCGGGCGGAAAACCCGGAAAATGGCGCGCAGGAAATTGAGCAGCATCTGCAACAAAGCGCGCATGACCTGGGCGCCGGCCTGCCAAAGGCGCTCGAGCTCCTGGGCCAGCCGCAGCTTCAGCGCCTCGTCAATCAACGGTTTACCAGAGAACGGCCTGGCGTACAAAAAGGCGGATGAATCCGCGCCGGCGCGTGAGCCAGCGCCCGTGGCGCGCCCAATGGGCGACAGCGCAACGCCTGGAGCTCCAAGCGCATTCGAAGTCATTACCTGTGACATTGTGGGCACCTCATGTCCTTGATCTACCTTGTCCGTTGACATTTGCCAGCTCAGGGATTTCCCAAAACCCCTGACATTTTCCGACGAATAACCACGTCACGAACAAAATATATTACAAATCGGACAAAACTGGAACCCTTTTCCGTGTAAATGCAGGACATTACTTGAGCGCTACATCGACTGATTTCCGAGCATCGCCATGAAATCGTCGACAGACTCCTGAGCAGCGCTGTTCGGCGCCGGCTCATCATCGATGGGAGTGATCTGTGCCGACACAATGCGCTCAGTATTGCGCGCCGCCGAGGACGGATCCTGGCTGCCAAGCGCCGCTTCCACTGCGGCCACCGTGTCCCTCGTGCGATCATCAAATCCAACGGCATCTGGCCCCACCCTCTTGAGCGTTGTTTCAGCGCCTCGCAAGGCATTGGCAACCCAACCAGCGCCCTGTCCTGCCCCCATGGTGGGCCTGGATGCCGCGCCGGTTGAAGGTTCGACAATATAACCAGTTTTGTTGGTTTTGTTTCCACTATGAGTAGAAATATTTCGTTCGCGTACAGCTCTGCCTGCGGACAACATCTGGGCAATCGCTGCCTTGATTTCTCCTGACAAAACCGCAGGAGCCTCCAGGCTTGAGGAGCTCACACGGGGTTCTGTCGAAGGGAGGACACTCGCGGGAGGCACTCCCACCCCGGTTTCGGGAGCCGGCGCAGCATCGATCTCATCGAACAGTTTTGATGGGTCAATGACACCTGGATTTTGAATCGATTGTGGCGGCTCCTGCTTCTCTGCGGCTTGCGCGATTGTCCCGAGGATAAAGGCGTCAGGGTCACCGGGTGGCACGCCATGCGCCTGGACTGCGGGTTGTGCGGCCTGCGCCGCCCGCGGCGTGGCCGGCGCGGCCAGTTGTTCGATCGGGCGGCGCTCGAAAATAGCCTCGTCCAGATAGGCAAACGGGTCGTCGCTGGCCGCTTGTACGGCCGGTACCTCTTGCACTGCCTGCACCGGCTCCGCCGTTGGCCCACCATCTCCATCTGTTTGCGCTTGGGTCCGACGCTGCGTTCGTTCGGCCGCTTCGCCATCGGCTGGCCCGCTGGCAGCCGGCGCCGCTGCCGGCGCAGCTTTGACAATGGAGGCAAACTCACCCTTGGTCGGAAGCCCGACACTCTCATCATGGTCCAGTGGCAAGGCCTCGCTGCCGACACTCGCGTCGGTATGCGGTCTGTCGCCACCCGAGCCGGCCCCACTCACCACGCCGGGAAGCACCCCGAACATATCCTGGATGGCCTTCTTGGCGGCCACATAGAGCGCTGCACCACGTTCGGCGCCGGCAATGTTGGCCGGCAAGGCCTGCGCGACAATCTCAAGACGGGAAATCAGCATGTCAGGCTCGATTTCCATGTCAGGCGATGCCTTGCCGCAGAGGATTTCGAGCATCCGACGCCCCTTAACGAAGGCGTCGTTCCCTTCGTCCGCGGCGATGGAAAATCCGACGACTTCTTCTTGAGAGACCTGCCTCACCTGAAGGAACCGATTGATCCGGAAATCCTTCATCTTGTGCTTGTCCAGGTAGTCACCCACATAGAACCCGGCAACTCCAAAGGTCTTGCCTCGGGTGTTGATCACCCCCTGGCCCGTCTTCATGCTCTGCATGTCGCTGATCGTCACGCGCTCCAGTGTGTCGACCTTGACGGCCTTGTCGCGGCGAAAGCCGCCGGAGTTGAGTTCATACTGGTCATAGACCGCTACCCGTGCCTTGCCCACGTAGTCGCTGATGAGTTTTTGAGTCTTTTGCGCATCGTCGATACGCATGAAAAATTTCGCCACGGCATTGGCCAGCATGGCGCCGGCCTCCGAGGCGCGCGTGCCCTCCGTCAGTTTCTCGATATCCTGCGCTGCGGCGATCATGGACATGCCCAGCGAGCGTGCCTGGGCGAACATCACGGCAATGCCGTCCGAAAAGTAATAACCGAGCTCGTCCAGGGCCACGAGGTACGGGTAGTTGGCCTCGGTCGCCTTGGAGTCCAGCACCATGATGCGATCGCCTTCAATGTCGGCCCCCAGGTTGCGACCCATCATCACGCGAAGGCAGGCAATGGCCAGCTTGCCCAGGTTTTCCGCCTCGGAAGCTGATTTCTCCAGAGACGGGATCATCATCACCAACACTCGGTTGTTCAGGGCCACGTCGACCATGTCGATCTCTGAATACTTGGCCCGGAAAATATGCCCGTAGGTCTTGTCCAGCAGGTTGAGAGCAGGCATCAGCTGCCCGATCCGGTAGCCATGCTGGTCATAGGCCGACTGGTCTTGCTCTGTTTTCTGGGCTGGCTTGCCGGCTGAAGCCATGGGCCCGCCTCGCCCCATCGGCCCGCGCTCGTTGGGCAGCCCGATGCGGTCAGCCGAGCGCGGGTCGGGCGGCAGCTGGTATTTGGCAATCACCCGGTCCACCATGAACCCAGGGCAACCACCGGACTCGCAATAGCTCTTGATGCCGACGTACCCATAGGACCACTCACCGGTACGCAGGTACTCCTTGTATCCTTCGGCGTACAGCTCCTCGACCTTGGGCAAGCCCATGTAGTCGATGTAGGTGCCCACCGAGATCTCAAACCCCTCGGTGTCACGCTTGTAGCAGAGCGCCGCCACCAGGGAGCGCCAGAAATTCAGTGCCTTTTCCTGCCAGCTCTTGCCGTCGCCCTCAGCTTTTGGAAGCAGATTCGCACCCATCTGGATTTGAGTGTCCGCATCCGAATCGGAAAACGTGTTGATCATGTTCGTGCGCCGCCGGCGCGATGCGCGGATTTTCTCGGGCGAACTACCCCCGATGAGGAAGTTCAGCGCCAGGAAGTCATCGTCCACGCCCTGCATACGGCACATGGCCATCAGGTCCAGCGGCATCTTGTTGTCGGCCTTGCCGTCAGCTAGGAAGAAGCCAGAGCCCCAGCACAAGGCGTTGTAGAACATGCCCTTGAGCGTCTCCGACTTCCCGGAGCCCGTCGAACCAAGGATCAAAAAGTGGGTTCGCAGGTCCGAGTCGGCCATCCAGATTTCACGGAAGTTCTCAAACGCATTGGTCGAGCGCAAGTGGCCGACATACATGATCCCGTCGCCGGGCTTTCCCTTCTCATCCACGCCATCGGGCGGGTAGCGCAGCGGCAGCAGAACGCGGTAACTCAGGTGCGTGAAAAACAGAAAGAGAAAGCAGACCACCCAGACGATCCAAAGCATCTTCAGGATCAGCGTGCAGGCAATGACGCCTGCCACGTTGATGGCAAGGAACTCGGGTTTGGAGAGTTTCTCCGCGTATTTCTCACCCCAGGAGCGAACATCGGCGATGTTGCGGGAGAGTTGAACTTCCTGATACTGTTCAATAAGAGCCATGGCTGTCCTCAGTGGCTGGCCGCGCCAGCAGGAGCTGCACCCTCCTGGGTGATCTCGATGATTTGCAGTGCGACCGCAAGTGGCCCGGCCATTCCCAATCGCATCTTGGCCGCATCGCAAGCACTTTGACCGCGGGCGAGCTCCTGAGAGATCATGCAAAGTGCATCGTTGGCATGCTCCAGACGATCCGCCGCCGGCGAACCAGGCCTGGATGCCTGGCGCTGCAATGGGGACTGGATCCAGTTGCGCAGCCGAGCCTTCAGAGCTTGAGCCTGCACTGCGCCATCGTGCAGGGCGCATTCAATCTCGACAACAGCCTGCAAGAGCGCTCCCATGACGCCCCGAACCAGAAACTCGCGCATCGCCGAGTCGCCAGAATGCTTGCCTTTCTCGCTTTGGTGCTGAGCGACCACCGAGACTGCGTTGTCGGGCATGGCAATTTCGACAACGAGAGAGGCAATATCACGTGGGTCGCGCTGCTCGAAGGCCTCGCTGACACGTTGCACTCGCTGGGGGTTGATGCGGGACTTCATGGCACCGCCCGACCACGCCTTGCCAACCGCCTTGGTGGCATCATCGAACGCGCTCAGACAAACAGACATCGCCTCCTTGCAAGAATCGTCATCGAGTGGCGGCGTTTGCCGGCTTCGCGTTCCGGCCTTGGAGCTGAACACCCGTTCGAGCAATGCAAACATCGAGGCGCGCCTTTCCTTCAGTGCGCCGATGCGGCCACCGGTTTCAGGCCGCCGTTGGCGCTGAGCCACTGGTCGATCTGCTCCACCGAGCCAGAGCCTGACACTACTTTCCCGGTTGCCGAGACCAGTGTTGGCGTTCCACTGAAATTCAACGCCACAAAGGCACCGTTGGATGCGGTCACGCGATTGGCCGCATCATCGCAGTTCCCATCGCTGACAGCGTCCCCAGTCGGGGTGGTCCCGCCGATTGCGGCGCTCCAGGCGCCAATCGGGTCCTTTGCGCAAATGATTTTGCGCACGGCCTCCTCGGAATTCGGCTTGAAGGCCACAGGAACGATGATCGGCGCAAATCGCGGATCAACTTTGGCCAGTTTGCTCTCCAGGTCCTTGCAGACCGGACAGTTTGGGTCGCTGAAGATGACAAAGGGCTGGCCAGACGGTTTCATCTGTATGCCCAGGCTGCGGGTAGCGTTAGCCACCACACGCATTTCCGTGGGCGTGAGCTGGTCGCTCAAGGAGCGGTCTTTTTGCAACGGCGAAGCCGCGGCCACCGGCGAGACGGCGCTTGCCGCGGCGCTTGGCACGACACTGCCCCGCATGTGCTGCACGACCATGGTGAGAATCAACAGCGCCCCCATGAGCATGAGCACAATCCGCCCTGCCTTCAATGACAGACGCCAGGCCCATCCATTTCCCGACGCCGCAGGCGCAACCTGTATACCGCCCGACCCAGTCGATGGGGCGGCAACGGTGGCGCCGCGCCTTTTGTGCACCCAATCCAGTACCGGCTGACCACCAATCTTGGCACTGGCATGGGCTGCCATCGAATTGGCGCGGAACTGATCCGATATGGCCTTGAGCTCTGGCATATCGGTCACCGGGCCATTCCTGCGGCAATACGAACCCCACACCTCCCCCGCTTGCGAACTCATTAAGCGCAACCGGCCATCCGTATCAGACCAGTCCAGCGCCCACGAATCATTGCCACGCCAGGCGCGCCAGATCTGCACGGGGCCGTCTTTCAGTCGCTCGGGATCTGGCTCGGTAGAAAACAGCATCGACCACGCCCCGCCATCCGGGAACTCCAGTCGCGGCACCGCGATGGTTGCGTGTTTCGGCTCAATTGGCGCGCTCGCTCGAAACTCCGGTTCAATATGTTCCATGTGCTGATCCCGTGTCCTTAAATTAAAAATCTGCGCCGGCGCTGCCGGAACCGGCCACTCCGGCACCCAAGGCAGCGAAGTCGTCCAGCGACTCTCCTTGACCCATGAGCGTTTGAGCGCCCGCCTTCGCTCGCTCGCTGAAACGTTTGGCTGAAGCGGCACGCTCCATCCTGGCCTCGTCGTCGAATCGCGTATCCGCATTGGCCGCAGCCAGTGCCTCGGCCGGCGGCGACTGTGGCGCCTTGAGGGCCACCCCATTGGTGCGCCGCCACACCTGCCCGTCCTGCCACCACGCGTCTTCATCGTCATCGGTGGACTTCAGGTAGTGCTCCCAGGCGGCCACCAGGGCCTCCTCTGCCGGTGCAGTCACAATCGCGGGAATGCCGTTTTCGTCAACCGGCACGCGCCCAGCCTTGGCCGCCTTGCGCTCGAAGTCGAACTGACACCAGACCGCAGCCGACTCGGTATGCGGCACCTTGCGCAGCACCGTATTGAGCACATAAAAGAGAACACGATCGAGTGGCTTGAGCCACAGCCACTGCCGGTGGGTCACCTTGCCCTGGCGCTTGGCCATGAAGAACAAGGAATACAAGTAGGTGTATTCCCAATGATGAACCGCGAACAGATTCGACGCCTTCGGGTGGAGCCGATACTTGTCGAAGATCCATTGCGCAACCGTCAAATTCGGCAGACCGTTGGGATGATCGGTGCAGGAGTAGTTGAGCTCATTCATCGCCCGCTCATAATCCTTCTTGCCATCCTTGCCACCGAAAGCGTGCGCGACCAGCAAGGCGTACATGACCTTGCCGGCAGCGCTCATGCGGTCGGGGTAGACCACGTTTTTCCCGCGGTCGGCAAAAATGGACACCAACTGGATTCCAAGCATCTTGCTATACAAACGGTTGGTACCCTGGATGAGTTTCGGTTCCCCCTGAAAATACGCCCGCACCTGATCAAGATTTGCCTGGTTGTTCTTGAGCATCGGCTTGCCGTCGATCTTGTGATTCATCATCACTTCCTCGGGCCAGACCTGACGCCGCCAGCGGGGCAGCTTGTTCAAAATGAGTTGCGAACCCAGGTGCATGACGGGCACGACACCGGAGAACTTGCGCGAGAGCACGCGCGTGAGCGCTTCCGGGCTTGGGCGGCGAGCCAGCTTGTTGGTCTTGCGAGTGAACGTCCAGGCCGTGGCCGCTCCCATCGCCACACACGTGAGCACAGACAGCGGCCACATCGACATATCGATGAAGCGAAGGAAGTCGAACAGGGACACTGCCTTGGGCCGGGCACGGAATACATCGCTGAGGTAGCTCACGCGGCCCCAGGCTTCACCGCCACCAGGAACTAGGTTGTATAGCCATGCACATGCCTTGAACATGGGCGTCGTGAAGTAAACAATCCTGCTCGAACCGGTGAGCCACAGGGCACCCCCAAGGATCAGCGCGACCAGGCCAAAGCCCACCAGCATGCTGATGAATTCGCTCTCCGCATTCGCGGCGCTTCGAATCGCGCTCGAAGATCCCTTTGCCATCAGAATGCCCCTCGTTGAAGAATGCCCAGCTGGGCGGCCCAGACCTGGGAGACGTACTGGCGCTGCAGCTGCGCCGAGCCCGGCGAGTGGTACCTGGCAGCGCCACACCACAGATCTCCGTGGCAGGTGCTGCTGGCCGTCTCCTTGCGCAAGATGTAGGACTGCGCCATCAATGCCTGGCAGTTATCGTTGAGCAGCCGTCCGGGCTCGATGCCATAGGTCTTCGCGAGATACGGGGCCCACCACTTGGAGTTGATCTGGGCAATCCCCAGGTCACACCCGCCGCCGGCGTTCTGGCAGTTGATCGCCTGCTTCCCCTTGGATTCCCGCTTGACAACAGCCAGCAGCAACATGGCCGGCACGTTGTACCGATCGGCAGCCGCTTGCACGCAATGCGCCGGAAGCGATGGCGGCAGGGACACGCGCACCTGCTCGGACTGCGCCGGCTGGCCCAGCCCGAGTGACCCAGCCAGAACGGTAATCAGCAGAAAATCCATCGGAAAAAGTCAGGTTGAGCGATAAATACTCGATAGGTCACTAACGAGCGGCGCGTGTACTGGTATTCCACCAGCGCCCATCGAAACGTGGTGGCCGCGCCGATGGCCAACACCAGCAAGCTCGCTGGAATCAACACGATGGACAACCACATCGGCACCATGAAAATCAGCAGGCACACGAGGATGAAGGACACCAGCGACATGCCGATCGAGCCAAACTTGGTACGCCGCGCGGCTGTGATCTGAGAGTGGTGAATCCTCGGATTCCACTGCATTACCTTGTAAAGCAGCTCAAAACGCTCCGAAGGATCGTTTGGCAGGTCGATCTCAGTGCCGTCTGCCAGTAAAACGCTCTTGATCGGCAGCGCGGCGTCTTCTCGCATGCGCTTGCGCGTCTCGCGCGCAGCGGCGAGCGCTTCGCCGATGTTGGAGCCGGATTTGCCGAATTGCCTCCAGGCCAGGCCGACGCCGCTTGGAATCAAAACCTTTGCAGCTGCGCGGCGAAAGCGCGCACGCCTGGTCTGCGGCTTCGCAGTGCTCTGCTCGTCTTGCTCATGCGCTGCGCCCTGGGTTGAGGATGCCACCGGTCACCCCCCCGCTTTGGCCGCACCGGCGCCGAACTTGCCGGTGGCACGGTTGTCGGCCTCGATGGCACGCAACACCCGCTCAAGCGGGGCTTGCTGGTACATCTGGTTGTAAAGGATGGAGCGGCTCATGTATTGCCAGGCCCGCTCGATGGTCGGCATGCGCATCCCGATGTGCAGTGCATGAGGGTTTACGGAAAACCAATGGCAAACCTGACGCAATGCCGCGCCATGCAAATGGCAGACCAACTGCTGGTCGATTCGCTGAGAGTGTCGTTCGATCGCATCGGCCGAGGCCCGCTCCAGCCACTCGATCAACCACTTCGAGCGATCCGCCTGCTGCTGCAATGACCAATGGCCAACCCGGTCAGGGAAGATAACCTTGGCCAGTTGGGTATCGAAGGTGCCAGATGGCAAATTCAGGGTGGAGTCTTTATCCATTCTGTTTCTGACCGACGGATTTATCAGAAGATTGCTTAAAAAGAAGGCGCCCCAGTCGGCCCCTTGAAATTGAAGGGCTGCGAGACCCAAACGGAGAAGTTATCCACAAAAAACGTGAATAACTTTCCAAGACGCCACTCCTTTGTACTGGCTCGAATACTTGTCTTAGTAGCCCGAACTTTCTGCTACTTGCGAGGAGCCACTGCGTTCATTTGCGGCCAAATCGAGGTCGACCATCTCTGGCACTGCCGCCAAGGCAACTGCAGACACCCCCTCCTGGCGCGGTAGCGACCGGTGACGCAAACGGTCAGCGGCGGCACGTTGTTCGAGCGCCTTTTCCAGAGCTGGTTGGACAAGTGCGTTGATCCTGGACTTCACTTCGCCATCAGGAAGCATGCCCATTTGCGCGCTCATGAAGGCACCGGCCTCGTAATTGAGGCAACCCTCGGACACGGTGACCTTCCCGGTTTCGATCCTGGATGTACCTTGAACGCGAAGCAAGTTGACAAGAATTTCCCCTTGCGGGGCGTCGACAACCCCGCGGATATCGAGTTGCTCCGCATAAATCGACCCGATGACAATGCCGGTTTCTCCGATAATGACTTTCCCTGGGTGATAGATGCATCCCACAACACACCCATCCACGTGCAAATCCTGCCTGTTTGTCACGCAGATATCGCCCGTCAAGGTCGCCGATTCGTCAATGAAACTCGGCGACGTGGCACGCGACTTGTCGGCACCATTGGGCTGCGCCTGGGCGGCATTACGGCCAAGAAAGGCCGGCATGGCCTCATCCGAGTTGCCGATGGGGGAAATATTGGGGATATTCATCAGGTTTGTCCTAGAAGGTAAATAGTTTGCGCCGTAGTATTTTAATGACGCAATTCAACACTAGTCAACACAAGCTTTCAAATAGATAATTCATGGGGCAGGAACAATCAATCCAGTCGAACGATTCATACACACAGCACACTCGCCGAAAACCTTCTGCGAGACCAACCTAAAAGTTCAAGATGGCGACACAACCGGCCCCCAGGATCAACGCACTTCACGCCGCACTGGCTCCTCTTGTGAACAAGAAGTCCGGGAAAGCCGGGTCAACCTCCACTGGCGCAGCAGCGGCTGCATCGGGATCAGGGGGCCTTGCTGGTGCAAGCGGCGAAGATGCGGCCGCCGGGCTTGGGGTGGACACGTTTGTCGACCCGACTGAAGCCGACGACACCACGTCAGGCGCTGGAGGTGACGCCAGCACCGAGCACGATCTCAAGAACCTGCCGGGCAACTGGCTCAATCCGCAAGACATGGCCGATCTGCGAGAGCGCAGCCAAATCGCCTTGCAAAAGCACGCTCTGAAAAGCGGCGACCGGCGCAGTGTGCGCCTGGACGCCGCGGGCCTTCAGATCCTGCAAATGATCCAGCGGGAAATCGAACGGGTTCATTTCAGCCAGGCCGGGGCTGGTACGAGCTTGCGCGACGCGCAGGCGGACTTCACGGCGGCCGATTTCTCGACGGGTGTTCCGACGTCGCCCGAAATCCTGGACGCAGCAAGGGAACCAGCTGAAGTCTCCCTGGAGGAGCCCTCGCTAATGGCTCTTGGCGAAGGAGCCCACGAGCTTGGCGGCGACGAAGCATACGCCGAAGCCCAGCAAACCCTCACCGGGATGGTCCAGGCGCAAGCAGCAGCAGGCCGCGAACAGCTCCTGGAGATGTATTTCAGGGCGGCAGGAGAGGTCGCAACGGATCAGGAGTTGCTCAACCAGGCACAGACGCAGCGCACGACGCTGCGCGAGATCGAGACCGAAGACGACGGGCACGTCAGCGCCGGCGTGCACGACGCCGAAGAGGGCCGCAGCGAGAAAGCACAGGAGTTCGAGTCCCAGCTGCGCCAGCGCTTGAGCACCTCCACTCAGCGAGCCACGCAACTGGCCATTACGAGTCACCAGCAGCGCCAGCCAAACTCCAGCCGCCCGCGCGGGCCTCGCCGCCCGTAAGGCCAGGGCACGGTTCATCAGCTTCTGAGAATCGGATGGGCCGGCGCGCAGCCTTTCGCCGGTTCCTCCATTCGGAAAGATTGAAACCGTAAGTGTTACACATTGACGTGTTGCTTATTTGGTTCGTATCAATGTATCATTGCGAAATGGCATTTCCAAGAAACTCATTGCCCACGGGTAAATTCCAATCCGCCATCTGGCGCGGCGGATCGCGCTCGGGCGCGGAGATCAAGCCATGAGCTCGTACCGCGTCGCCTGCGCGCTGTACTCACCCTACGCCGCAGACTTCACCCTGCCGATCGAGCAGCAGTTGCTTCAGATCGACTGCATCTTCGCCGTCATCGACGTGGACGGCGTCGACTACGGCTGGATCGACGGCATCGACGAGGATGATCCCATTCTGGTTCCGGTTCGCTCGATGATGGGCTACGGATACCTGGGGTCTCTGGAAGAATACCTTTCGGAGGACTTCCACGCTCCCCTGGGGCAGGTTCTTCAGGATCTTCTGCTGCTCGCACAGTCCGAGCAGCTCAGTGCAACCGTGCTGGTGCGGGCCCTGGCCATCCTGCACCTGGATGACGCCATCACGGCCGCGGACGCGGTCCAGCAGTCATTCCAGTGGGGCTTGACGCTACTGCGCGCGGGCACGCTGGAGCGCGTGACCTTCGGCGTTCAGGCCATCGCCCAGGCCCGCGTCGCAAACAGATATAAGTCGACGCTGGCGGCTTGAAGTGAATCGTAGGCCGAGATGAAAGATTTGAGCGCCAGTGATTACGCAGCGCGAGCTGCAGCCTACGAACGAAGCGCACAGCTGCTTGAACGTCACACTAGCTCAGACGCTCGCGAGATCATTGCCAACGCATGGGTTGCTGAAAACCTCCGATCTGAGAGCAGCATTTGGAGGAAGTTTGCGGCATTCCGTGTGGAAGTGCAGCAGGTTACCGATGTGCATTCGTGGTATGCGCGGCTCAAGCTGGCCCGAGATGAATTTTCGGCCGCCGCTGCCGCTCTTGCTTGTCATCCCTTCGGGGCGATGGGTGCCCACCGATTCGCCAGACGCGAGCGCGCGTGGATGGAACTCTCTGCTGCCATAGATGCCGTACTCGAATCAGTACCTGAGCCTTGCAGGTTTCCACACGGAAGTCCTCATCGGCCATGACTAGCATTCCACACAGTAGTCCTGAGAGCCATTTTTCAGTTTGCCCGGCGCACAAACACCACCCGCTTCACTTGCGAGTCCAGGCTACCCGATCGCCACGGTAGCCGCGCCTTCCCGCTTCGCCACCATGCCGTCGACCGTGAGCACACCTTCGCGGCGAGCGCGCGCGATGATCTTTTCAGCTACCACCGACGCCATCGAGTCCTCGTTGATGTCCGTCTCGCCCATGTCGGCCATGATGGCAGAGATCATGGGCTTGGCGGTGCCACCAGGCAGCAGCCTGGCCAGCAGCGACAGCGCAACGCGATAGCTGTCGTCCGTTCCACCGAGCTTGAGCGCCAGCGCCGCGCGCACCGGTGCATCGGAGGCGTTCGTTGTGAAAGCCCACTTGTCCAGGGAACTGGCCGTGGTGCGCAGGATCTGCGCCAGCACGCCCTCCGAAGTGATGAAGCGCGCGAACAGCGTGCCCGGCTTGCGGCAATAGGTGCTGATGGCATGCATCTCGGCGTCGGTCAGGTTGAACGACTTTTTCACCTGGTCGGCCATGCCGCCATCGCCCAGACCAAAGATGTAGAAGTTAGTCGTGTTGGCCATGATGGCCTCAGGGAAGTCCGAGATGAGCTGGCTCATCATCATGGTGACCATGTTGAACTTGCGGCCCACCCGAAGATCCTGCTGCAGCAGCATCTGGAACGACTTCGCGCCAGAGGCGTAGTGGACCTCGTCATACTCCAGGAACTTCATCTGCTCCCACATCTTGCTGATGCGTTCCTTCTGGAAGCGGGCGTATTGCGGCGGGCAAAGATTGGACACCTCCTCCCAGCGCGCAAAGAAGTTCTTGGCGCCAAGACGCCTGGCAAACAGGAACATCAGCGCCGAGCGCCGGCGCCCCTCCTCCGAGGTCATCGAGCCCACCACCTCTTCGAGGTCGATCGAGATGGCCCGGGCTGAGCTGAAGTTGGCCTGTGTGTAGCCGCTGAGCAACTGGTACACGCCAGTGGATGCAGCGCTCAAGTTGCGAAGGAACACGTCGATGATCTTTTCCGTGCCGTTGGCCGCCAGCGCCATGCCGTACATCAACAGTACGTCCTGCTGCTGGGACACCTTGGAGAGGTCCTTCAGGATGGGCATGGCGTAGCGCTGGGCTCGTTCGGCCATCGTGATGTTCCCGGCCTCAAAAAGTGCATCCACAACATCCCAGACCCGCGTGCGGCCATCCTCGAAGGGGATCCCCATGGTCTCGATGGCGCGGGCCACCTCGGCGTCCAGGGCATGCTGCCAGACCTTGGCGTCCGAGCTGGTGCGCGCGAACTTGGCATACGCCGCCGCAATGACCTTCTGGAAGAACTTGTCGCTTTCCTCCCCAAGCCCTGGTGCGATCGTTCCAAGAACGGCCGTGATGAAGTCGCGGTCCTGCTCGGTGCATTGGTCAAAGCCAAGGAAGGTGTCGAAAGGGTTGACTGCAAACTCGGGGGAGTTGCGAATGCGCACCGAGACCACCTGTGAGCGCTTGCTCTCAGGGAGCATGGACTTGTAGAGGTCCATGATCAGGCGTGAGCTCGGCCCCACGTCCACCACGGTCACATAGGGGATGTCGGAGGCGCCCGCAGGCATCAAGAGCCCAGAATTGAGCAAGTTCATGAAAAACGACTTGCCCGAACCGGTGGGCGCAAACCCAACCGTGGCCCAGGATGTCTGCAGAGTCGAGCCAAGGGCGATGGGATAGGCGCGCCCCTCCAGCGTTGTGGCCACGAGATGTCCGGTCTTCCAGATGGAGGCAGAGCGCACCACCGGCGACATCCGGGTGAGTTCTTCGATGGGCGCGGGCAGGTACGGCGCCGGCGAGCCGCCGGAGAAGCCCGCCGCGGTTGCGATGGCGGCCAGGCCCGGCTCTCCGGTTTCATTCGAGCACACCGTTGAGCCCCAGGACTCGATGGAACTGCGCAGGTACTCAACCTGGTCCTGCAACTTGTCGCGGCTCCTGGCCCAGGTGGTCAGGATCATGCGGGTGCAAGCGACGTAACCGCCGACCTTCTCGATTTCCTTGAGCTCGTCCCAGCCGCGCTTGATGCTCTTGTTGTAGTCGCCCATGGCGGCCATGAAGCTGCCGAAGGCCTGATCGACCTTCCTGAAGTCCAGCCCCGATGGCAACACGTCCTGTGAGTACGCCAGCGGGAGCGTGCGCCCGAGCTTTTCCATCAGCTTGTTGAAGGGTTGGGATCCATCTTCGGGCAAGACCTCCACCACCACGCTGGCGCAATACACCGAGCCCTGCACCGCATACTCGAAACTCTCGCTGTGCTCGCGAAATGACTGTGGGATCATCTGGCGAGCCAGATTCATCGGCATGACGGCAGCTTCGTCGCGACGCTTGATGGCGCTGGCCGCCACCATGCCGCCATCGCCCAGGAACCGGGGCGCCCAGCTCGTCGGAAAGTCGGAGTGATCAAAAACCCGGCGCACCATGTTGGCCGCTTCCTTGACGCTCAGGATGGACGCCAGCAAGTAGGTGCCACCGGCGTTGATTTCCTTGGAGAAATCCTGCACGAGGTTTTCCGCCATGGAGCGATGGCGCGTGAGCAACAGGTTTGGCGGCTGGGCCAGCGACTGCGAATACATGTCGTTGTAGTTGACCGAGACACCGCGGCGGGTCAAGTCTTCAGAGACTTTGCGCCGGCGCGCCTGAAGGTTGTCGCGTTCATTCGCATTCATGCCGGCCATGTGGGTATACACAGCCAGGTATACCGTCTCGTCAGTACAGCTGCCTGCAATTTCATCGATCCGCGCCTCGAAGAAGCTGGTGTCGTCAATCCCCAGGCGCTTCGCCGTGGTCGCCGAGGGCGCCACCAGCTCGCGCGCCAAGCGGCGCGAGCCGGAAGGATCGCTGCGAAAGCAAAAGCTCATGCTGTGATTGCGCCCATTCCCAGCCTTGAGGCGGTTGGCCAGGATGGTCGCCAGGTTGCGCGCAAGCTTTTCGAACTCTTCAGAACCGATATAGCGGCGGATGCCCTTGATCTCGATGAATGAGACCAACGACCCATTGGTCAGGGACATGATCGTGGCCGGCGCATCGGTGTCGAGTTGCACCGGCGCGCGCCACTGGCATGCCAGGGCACTGTCGCCAAGGGATATTTGAGACCCCATCCAGTAAATGAAGGATTCGATCGCGCTGATCAGCATATTCAGGATTCCTTTTTATGTCTGCGCCGAGCTGGGCTTGGCAAAGCCAAAGCCAAGGCCAAATGCCGGCTCGGCCCGCGTGGGGGCGCTTGCGTTTGACTTGGGGGCGGCAGTGGCACCCCCACCCGACACCCCCTGTGCAGCAATGGCTGGTGCTGACACCGGTTGTCCGGTACCGGCAGCCGCCCCGCCGGCGGCAATGGCCGTCTTCTCTTGTGCCGCCGCCTGCCGGCGCAGGTATTCCTTTCGCCCCCACACGTTCTTGAACGACGCCAGAGCATCGACAGCACTGCTTTGCGCAATTCGCAGCAGGCCTTGCATGACCTGCTCGCGTGCGGCAGCTCTGATACGGGTGATCTCCAGCTCGGCCTGATCTTCGTCGTCGACTTCGTACGAGCGCATTACCTCGTTGATGTGCATGGGGCTGACATACGCCGTGCACGAGCCCTGATCGCTTGCATTGGAGACGTCGGGGTGCATTGACTGATTGTTGACGTACGCCACAATGTCGCGCAGACGGTGAAACAGCGATGGCTCCATGCACAAACCGGCGAAAGCCATGGGCGCCCCCGGGTGGCGCGATAGCATCCTGCACATCTCTTGCATGTTGTCGTCGCTCAAGATGTCGCTGGCTGGGCGATCCTTGAGTGGCTTGTAAGCCGGCTCGCCCCCCGGGCCATGCTGGCGAACCCCGCTTTGGCACCGTTCGACGAGCCAGCGGGAAAACTCGGGGCCAGCCTCCAGCGGCATCTCCCCGAGCATGGCCGCCAGGCGTGTGTTGCCGCCCTTGTTCACGACCGCTTCAGTGTTCACAAATCTCCCCTTTCCCTGCCAACGATCTCAGAGGCCAGACACGGGTGGCAAGCCCCCAATGCATCGTTGATTTCCAGCAACTGCTCTATGCCCGGGTTATCGAAGCGGACCTGCACTCCTCCCGCGCCATAACCCGAGACGTTACCGCCCATCTGGTGGGCCACCAGGGCCATTTGAAACGAGATGGCCCGATCCATTGCCCGAAACCACACCGAGGTGGTAGTTACTTCGGTCTGTCGTGTTTTCCAGTCGTAGCGCGGGCGCGCCAGGCCGACCCAATGCGCCTCAGCAACGAGCCCGTGCGGGATCGACAACTGGTAGACCGGATCCCCCACCACCAAGGGTGGCGCCTGCAACTGTGATGGCAATTGCGAGGCAGAGTTCGCAACATAGGCTGACAGCACCGTGATGCGTGCATATTTCAGCAGCCAGATCAGCTCGATCTGGCAAACCCACCGGCGAATCGTTGAGCGCGATGCGTCCGAGCCAAAGGCGATCAGCGACACCAGCTCGGGGGTAGCACCACGCCATTCGATAGCCACCTCCACGAGGGACGGCAGCCACGGATCGACCAAGCCATCCAGGCCATTGACGGGGTCGTAGGCGGACCAGCCGTTGGCCGGCAGGGGCACGCGCATGACATCCAGCGCGTGCTGTATCCGGTTGCGGCGAAAGTAGATCATCCGCGAGCCGCGGTCATAAGCCACCTTGGGCTGCATCTGCGGGCTGCTCCAGGACTGATGGGCGCCTCTCAAGGCGACCTCCACCTGGGGCACTGTCCGCTCGTACGCCGGCAGGATCTCCGCGATGCAGTCGCTCAGCCGCGGACGGCTCCAGTCCCGATCCAGGGACTTCCAGGCATAGGCTGCTACTGCAATGTCGCGCGTGTGCGTGAGAACTCGCGCGACATCAACCATGCCTCCTTTGTCTACACCGCCCACCTGCTTGAAACCGGTGAGCTCAACGCCAAGGTCCTCAGCCAATGTCGTGATCTTGGTCTGCAGGAACTTGTTGGACTTCAGGCTCGGCATCTCCTTGGGAACCTGATCCAGATTGGTCAACCAGATGTCATTGAGCAAATCCCCACCGGACTGGAAACGACGAAACCCATCTTTGGTCGAGTAACAAACCCCCCCAGAGGTGACCTCATTCAAATCGAAGTGCGCGACCCCGAAGTCGGGCGCTCGTTCGACCGCCATCGGCAACGCGCTGTCAGGCTCTACCGACCTGTGCGCGCCGTAATCATGTTTGGAGATCGCCATCTGCCTGGCTCCCCGATCAACCGCGCGCGGCGGCAAGCGCCTCGTCTACGAGCGGGCTATACAGGCTGGTCCAGTTTTGCGGCTTGAGCGACGGGTGGTCTTCCACCATTTCCGCACCACTAACTTTGAGCACATCAGGATGGAATACCACCCGCAGATCCTGCATTGCTTCGTCACGCTGTTCGTACTCAACGGGACTGAGCTGGGCCAGAGCAGCAGCGAAATCCAGGGCCTTGGATGAGCCGAAGCTTTCCCGAACGGGCCGCACCCGCTCGCATAGAAGCTCGAAGATCGTCGAGGCGACCTCCGACTCCAGAGGATCGTTCATGGCAGCGCCAATGGCGCGCTGAAGGTTGTTCAGGTCTGCGGCCGTGAGCTCGGGGATGGCGGCCAGCTGGGCTTTGGAAGACAGTCCACCGCCACCGCCCGTGGATGTCGTGCGGCAACCCAGGTGCGGATAGCCGTGGCACAAGCTGCACGCGGGCGCAAGATTCTCTTCGTCGTTGTGATGATGATCATCATCGACGTGATGCACTTGCAGATGGGTAGGCTTCCTGGGAGTTTGAGGCGAGCGGTACTGACAACCCTGGCAGACGAAGCGCGCCCTCTCCAGCGCCTGTGGCCGGCGTATCACAAAGACCGCATCGGCCTGAGTAGACCGAGGATCGTTGTCTCGGAAGACGCCTCGTTTGATGCCGGGGATCAGGTTGAACATTTTTCGTTCTGTGCAAACAAATTGCCTTGGCCTTTCGGCGCCTACGAATCAGACGCTCAATGGGCGCGATCAGCACCGTACCCATTGAGCCATCCAGCCGCTTCAAATCACCAGCTTAGAAAGACTGGACTGCACCGATGTCGCCGGTGCTGCCGCCGGCCGAGGTGACCACGAACTGCACTACCGCCCAGAGGCAAATCATGGCCGCGCCAGCGGCGATCGGCATCCAGATCTGGCGAGCCTCGACCTGATCGCCGCCATTGTCCTGGCCCTTTTTCTTCCACTTCATCAAGCCGTAGCCAATGGAGATCATGCCCATGATGATCAGTCCATACTGGATCAGCGTGACCCCGGACTTGATCAGGGTCGTGAGGCTGGTCACGGCCGTAGTCGCATCAATGCTGGCCGAGGCCAGCCCGCAAAAAGATGTGGCGATGACGGCCACAACAATCTGCAGCATGCTCAGAAAGCGCACTCTACTGGCAGCGGCCAGCCCAGTGAAAAAAGTGGCGGTCATGGCCACGACGACCTGCAGCCTGCTCAGCAGGCGCACGATTGGGAAGTTCATCAGATTTTTCAAGATAGCTCCTCAGGTTGACAAGGTTGAAATGGAAATGAATTCAGTGGGTCGAGATATTCACCAGGATCGCGCCGCCGAGGATGTGCCAGAACCCACGCCAGAAGCCATCCCCTTCCTGTGCATGCCCTTGGGCGGCGCGATTGAACAAGAGAAACGCCCGGAAGATGGCACACACACCCAACAGGAAAAGCCACGCATAGATGGCTGTCCACAACGGAGCCAGCGAAGAAGTGCTGTTGTCCCGCATGTAGGCCAGTTGCGAAGAAATGCCTGAGCCCAATCCGCCGAAGTTGTTGCTCAACGAAGTGACCCAGGAAGAAAGCGCAACGGTACCCAGCGTCACCAGAAGATTGCCAGCGACCCCACCCCAAGTAGGAGCCTGTCCGCTGTGACCGTCATTGCCCATCTTGACGATCTTGTGCAACGCCGAGCCAGCGAAGTAGAACCCGACCAGCAGCGCTCCCCAATACACCAGCGGCGTGAGCAGCTTGGCCAGTTCGGCGAACGACGTCAGGAAGGCGGCAAAATCGGGCATGTGGCTCTACCGGTTCAGTTCGGGGGCAGAATGACGCCGGCGGTCGTGACCACCTTCTCGCCGCCTTGGCCGATCGCAAGCACCTTGGCGCCCGACACCTGGCTGCCAACGGCCACCGTCATGACCCGGCCTTCCTTGTCTACGATCCAGGCGCGCTGGTCAGGCCCATGCGTGGGCCAGGTGGCCTTGAGTGTCCAGCCCACCAGGACTTCCTTGCCACCTGAACCCTTGACATCAGCCTTGGCTTTCGTCGATTTCACGGCCAAGGTGTCTTCGCGCCTCATTCTGCTCATCATCCTTTTGCGTGCCGCAACACGCACCTCAGCTGCGTGGGGCCGGTGCTCGGCATGCGCAACATGTTCGCGCTTGTGCTGTGCGACGTCGTGAAGCGCACTGCTGGCCAGAGTTTGATGAGCAGGCATCAACGCCCCCTCCCCCGCCGGCGCAACATTCACCATGCCTCCTTGGGAATGCTCAGCTCCCGGCCCGGCCAAGCCGGGCTGGGCCGCAGCGGCAAGCGCCAAACCTTTCACCGGATCGGATGCAATGGGCGCAGTTGCGCTCTTCTCGTCATGCGACCCCGGGGGCACCGCGGGCGCAGCCGACTCCAATCCAACCGCATGCGGCGTGGTCGTGGCCACGGCAGCGCCCGGCCTGGCTTGGCCGATTGGCCCAGCACCTACGTCAGCCTTCTCCAGCAAAAGACTGGGATCGGAATCCAGCGGCCCAGCACCAGCAGACTGCGATGGTTGAGCCAAATGACTCACCGACGGGTGCGATCCAAGAACACCCCCCTCCTGGATCTTGCTTGGGCTGTCCGCTGAAGCCAGCATCCCAGCGCCCGCAACAACCGGGTGGGCCGGATGAATTTGATGCGGCGATGAGAACGCCATTGACGGTCCAGGGGCCAGAGGTTTGACTTGGTGGCGCTTGAAGAGGCCAGCCTGCACGGCGACAGCGCCAACACCCACAACCGCCAGAAGACCAATAGCCAGATTGAAAGGCAAATTCGATTTCTTCTTGCTGACGGAGAATTCGGCAGCGGCGGGTTCTTCGTGGACATAGGCGTCGGTCGCCTCGTTCACCAGTGCGCCAGCTTCCGAGTTGTCAAAGCCAGGCTCCCGCGCACCCTCGAAAATTTCATGCTCAGAGTGTGGCACGCGTTCCTTCGCGGCTTCGTCATCCCAGATCCCATCGCCTCCAGACGATGGTGAATTGTCTTTGTCGTATGCATCCATTAGCGCACCTGCACTTGAGAGATGGTCGAAGGCGCAGGGGCAAAGCTCCCGTAGTTCGGGATACCCATTGGCATCGTGTTCAGTGACGTCGTCTGCATGACAGGTTGCTGCTGAGCCAGCATCGGCGCCTGCTGCGGAACCTCGGCGCTGATCCGGCGGGCCTGCTCGGTCGCCGTCAGGGCTTGCGGCGCAGTGCCAGTCGTTTCCGGTTGAACGGTGTTGAACAGGACCCCAATGACGGTGTCAGCCGGTAGTTCGGCCGTGTTGGGTTGCTGCTGCAGACCCTGCACCACCTGTTGGCCCACCTGCGTCGCCGAAGCAAGACCAGCGGCCGCCGCCTGCTGGTCGGTCGCAGTGGGAACGGCAACTTCTGTGCTCAGCCCAGAGGAGACAATCTGGGCGCTGCGCTGGGCAATCGCATTAGCGGCACCCGAGACGGTCGCAAAGGCGATAGGAAGGACATAGCGCGTCAGAATATGACGGTCGATGTTTCCGGCCAGAGCGTCGGCCGAGGTTTTCTCATCCAGCGCAACAGCGTTGATCTTGGCCGTCTTGTTGTGAAACCGCATATCGGTGAAGGTGACTTGAAGCCCTTCACCGTGGTTAAGCACCGCGGTGCCTTTGAGGAAAGCCCCGGCAAAGCGCCCACCCACCAAGGTGGCGCTCACGTAAGACGACTTGGAAGTATCGATCGGGGACGTCAGGCGTGCGACCTCGATCGTCAGTGGCGCCGGCAGGTCAGGGTCCTCCTGCGTTCCAGCGTTACCACTGCGGCTTTGCGCCTGCGCGACACTTTGAACCGGCGGCGCCTTCACGCTCAGGTCTTGAACCGCGACCTTCACGATGGGCGCACCCAGAGTCTCACCAGTGACGAGTTGCTGCAACTGCCGATTCAATCCCTCCTGAATCGCCTGTTGCCTTGCCGTCTCGTCTGCTGTTGGCTGCCTCACGGGGGCCTGGGCGCTCGCGTAGTTGCCATAGTTGCCGGTTGCGGCGCCTGTGTTTACCCGGTTCTTGTCACCGGACAGCGGACCGCCACTTGGCGGCGGCACGTAGACGCCGCCAACAGCATTGCTGGCCTCGGCTTTCTGGCGTTCAAACTCGGCCAGACGCCCCTTTTCATAAGGGGTCTGGGTCACTTCTGTTTGATTTCCAGTCGGCGGTGTAACCAATGAGACCTTCGTGGCGGCGCTCTTCTTGCCGGATGCGACCAGCACCAGAATGACCACAAGGACCAACGCAACGGCAAAGGCCAACCCCACCATCTTGATGACGCGCTTGGCGCCCGGATCAAGGCGAGCTGCGCCCGCCTCCGGATTGGGCGGAATTTGCTGGGAATCAACCAGCCCGGGCTCGGCAACGGCTTGTTCTGTACTCACTTGGACGCTCCTTCAATGCCGGCGTTGTTCATTTGCGCATCGGCCACCGATGTGGCGTTGTTGCTGGTCGGGTCCACCCGGATCCCACTGAGGGAGATGTTTTGCATGGTGCCGTCCCTGGAGATCACGACCACCGGCGTCAGTGGCAGTTCGTAGACAAAGACGCCATCCGAGGAACCCTGACGGCGACTCCAGGCCGGAGACAGGACCATGGCCGAGGTGCGTACCACCATGCTTGTAGGCGTCACCTGCCACGCCATCACATCACCTGCGCCGCCCACATTCAGGCGCAGCGCGCTGCGCGGTGGCGTACGGTACAGATACGGCATCAAGGCGTCCGACATGTGCGACGGCGCAGGGTCCGCACTGGCCAGCGCGGCCGGAGGCACACCGCCCAGGAACTTGGGCACTACGAGATCGAGGTTGTAGTCGGTCGAGCCCTGCGCCGGCATCACGGTCACCATGACCGGACGCGCAATGTCCTTGAGCTTGAAAGCGATGTTACCGATCTCGGGCTGCTTCATGCCCACCGAGAAAACGTGCTTGGCCATTTGTTTGACGTCATAGCCAGAGTCGTTGAAGTTGTCGGCTGCCTCCACCGGCCAAGGCCGGCCAGCGACATCGACAAACATGATCGTGGCGCCTTGATGCGGCGCAATTCGCACCACCGGCGGCGTGCCGCCCGGAGAGAGGTCTATGGTGGTTTGCGTGCTGGTGGGTTTGGCCGGCGCGTGTCCTGTCACGTTCTGGGTGAACGCATCCCGGCGTTGCTCGATCTCGGTACGCAGCTTGACGATCTCTTTCGGCGTCAGAGGCGCCACACGATCCAGTACCGACTGCGACGTCGACATGTAAGGAGTTGGCATGGCAACGTTTGTCGGCTGCGTGTTCGGCGAAGGCAGTGCCCCTTGTGACGCCTGTGGCGCTTGCCCTGACGGTTGAGCCTGAAGCGCCTGCGACGACAGCAGGGATGCCGGCACGCTCGAAGGACCTCCCTGTACGGCTGGGGGCACCGTCGCGGCAGCTGGCGCGGCTGACGGGTTGACGACGCGTGACACCCCTTGCGCCCACGCTCCTGGCGGGGCCGCAAACGCCAAGGCGAGAACACCGGGGATCAGCAGACCGAGGCCGGCACAGCGTCGATCCTGGCAAAGAGGTTTGGGCATGGAAAACGGCTTTTTTGCGTTCATACCGGTATTGTGCTGCAAACAATTAGATTTGCGAACACACTTTGTGAAAATACATGGGAAAAACTATACGAATGCGATCCCTGTGTTGGGCGCAATCTCCACCCGCATGCAAAATTTGCCGTACATCAGGCCCAGGGCGAATGGTGTCGGCGCCGCCGCCATCAGCTCGGCCATCTCGCCGCGCGTGACGAAAAAGTCAGGCCCGGCATCGTCGTAGAGCGCATACCACTCCGGATACTTCAGACGAAGTTCCTCGATTTCAACTTCCACCCGGCTCATGCCGGCGGCTTCGTTGATGGCTTGAGTGGCCGGGGCGTCAGCAGGGATTGGGGTCATGGGAATCTCTCGTGTTGCTTGGTTGTTGAAATACTCGGCGGCCAGGCCATTGGCAAACCTGCCGTCGTCAGTTGACGTCGTGAATGGGGATGCAGGATTCATGAGGTTCCTTGGTTGGAGTGACTTGATGACTGTTAACCGCCGCGGGTGGTGTCCGGGACGAGCTGAAGACTGTCGATGGCGATGCCTCGCGGGTTCTCGTCAAGACTTACGCGGCGCACAACAACTTCCAGCATGAAGGGTCGGGGAACGTCGCTCACGCGTGTTCCCCGACGAAACAGGGAAATGGGAGCCTGGACTCGCCAGGCAAACGAGCCGTCGAAAATACCCCGCTTCACGATCACCGGCGTATCGGCGATGCTCACCGACATCGTGAGCTCTCGCGCGACAATGTCAGAAATCCACGGCGCCAACGCCTGCTCGACCGCATCGCCGCCGCGCTGTGTGAAGCATGTCTTGGACTCCTGCAGCGTCGTCCTCCAGTGGACGAAGTCATGATTGAAGATCTTCCTGGCGCATTCATCGACATACCCCAGCACCCTGGCATCCGACACATAAGGCGTGTCCAGGGGGATGACGGGAACCACTCGACCGTCATCGGTCACGGCGATGACCTCGTGATGGTCCTTGACCACAAACACGATCGCAATGCACAAGCCGATAACCAAAATGATGATCGAGGCGCCCAGCAGCGTGACGAGGCGCGTGAGTCGACTGACCTGGTCGGCCGCGCTGTGAGCGGGTGTTGAGGTACTGCTGGCAGGTCTTTGGATGGTCTGGGTTGCCATGTCTGATACTTCGGTTCTGCTGTTGATGGCTATCGGGTTTTATTGCGATGCTTGCGCATGCGCCACTGCATCACTGGTCTGGCGAGTGGGCGCGGGCTCTGCGCCCGCCGCAAGGGCGCTCTGAGCCGCTACTGCTCGCGGATCGCTGTGTTGGAGCTGCATGACCGGCAGCAAAATGCCATCCGTCGTGACTGCAATCACCTTGTCAACCTCGCGTACCGCAAAAATCACTGCGGCAAGCAGGCACAAGGACAGGATCAGGGTGGCCACGCCCATACCCTCGGCCGTCAGCGTGAGCGGCGAAATCAGCCTGGGGGCAATCACCTCGGCCATGGCCGAGGCGTCAGAGCCGCCTGGGTTGATATCGGATGCCCCCGAGCCGTATGCCTTCATGTTCAACTCTGCGCCGGCATCGGCGCACCCTCCTTGCTGTCGGACGCACCAAGGGACAAGGCGTTGCTAGGGGCAGCCCTGCTTGCCAGGGCGTGAAGGCCGAGTGGCGCCGGAATCTCCGTGCGGTGCTCTGGCGCCAGCAGGGACTGCTGGAACGCTTGCGACTGCGCAGTACCAAAGGAGGACAGAAAACGATCGGCGAACGCAGACCAGGCGAAACGATCCGAGCGGTCCGGCATGATTTCATTCACACGGGCCCACCCCCCCATCAAATCGATGGCACGGCACAACATGGGCCCCAACTCGCTCGCGCTGGGTGTGTTCCACGGACCGGTCCGTGACACCAGCAGGTACAGACGCTCCAGCGCCGATTCCTCATCGACAAACGTTGGATCCACCGCACGGCGCAGATCGGCCACGGTGGGAGCTTTGCGGCTATTGGTGGACATCCAGCTCAGCAGGAACTTCATCACCGCCTGGGGCGTGAAACTCTCCACAGCCGCAAGCCATGCAGCAGACTCCAGGTCATTGAGTTCGTGCCGAACCGATGCACAGGCCTGGATGACTGCCGTCATGGCCGTGCGAACGTCCGTCTCGCTCTCCATCTCGAACCCGCCCTGAGCCATCATGCCCTGGCTCCCATGGCGAAGCCGAACCCCGAAGGCCGCGCCCCGCCGGCTTGTGCATCTTGAGCACCAGGCCCGGAGCCAGGCCCCATGCCATATCCGCGGTTCTTCATCACACGGTCCACGGCTGATTCGCTGCCGGCGCGCGCGGCAGACTCGAAGGTCTGGGCGCCTGAAGACCGCCCAACCTGCACGCCCTGCGCTGCAAGCTCAAGCCTTTGCGCGCTCTCGCGCGGGCGGTACCCGAAACGAGTCAAAAATTCGTTCGCGGTGATCGATGAACTCATGAAATTGCGCGCCGTGGCATCCCAGTTCGAATACAGGCGCTTGGAAGCTTGGGCAAAATCGCGAAAGCGTTCCAGCAGCCACACCTGATGCTCGGGGGTGATGAAGCCAGCTGCCTTGGCCGACTCCAAAAGGGCCGGCGAGAACGCATAGTCCTTTGGCAAAACCCTTTTCCCCTTGCTGCGTCCCTCGGGCTTGATTTCTCCAGTCAACGCGAACTCGTCGACAGCCTGACTTGCAAGAACGGACGAGGCAGCCAGCTCGGCGAGCTGGGAGCCAAAGCGCTCTTGCACCGCCTGCAGCACCTTGGTCATCTCCACATGGCGCCAGCGCCCGTCCTGTGCCCGCTCAAATCCGTGCAGCAATTGATCTCCGGCCACAACCCATTTCTGCCGGTCAATGCCGCTGATGCGGGCCAAGGCCTCAGCATCGCCCGGCAGCGACCCCGCATCGGAGCTGCGGAATGCAGCCTCGATCAAAAGGAATCCTCCGCGGAGAACTTCTGCATCCTGGGAGCTGAACCATTTCGATTCGGTCACCCAACGAGTGTCGATTGAAAGTAGTGGCAGGTTTGTGCACATCATTTGTTTCGTAATGCTATACGTTCTTTTCAATTAAATAAAACGCTTTTTGTTTCGCATTGACAGTAGCTGCGAATTCGGTTCACAATAGCACCACCAAGATGTTTCCGTAAGGTCATTTTTACAAAAATGTTGCCTTTTAGTTTCATTTCCAAATGCTTCAAGAAGTAGGGCCCATGCCAGAAACCGTCACTCAACCCGCTGGGTTCAAAAAAACCAAGAAAACGGCTGCCGAAGCACCGAAGACGGTATCTGCGCCGGCGCAGCCGGCCGCGGCTGCTGCCACTCCCCCATCCGCTACCTCTCCTGTAGCCGCTGCGGCGGCTACAGCGACACTGATCTCGACCATCAGTGAGCGCACCGTGCTGTGCTCCATCCTCCAGGATGGGCGCGAGGTCCTTTCGAATCAGATCGCAGGCATCCTGCGTGCAGAAGACTTCGGCGAAGAGGTTCACGCAAGCCTGTTCCGGCTTTGGCGCAACCTCAGTGAGGCAGGTGCGGCCTGCGATCTGGCAGCACTCATCGATGCCTCTCGCACGCACAACGTGTTCACCGGCGGGGAGGATTACCTCGTCAATCTGGGCACCAACGCCTCACTGCTCACCGCCAGCACAGAGGCGATCGAGGCCGCCGTCACCCGCATCAAGGAGCTCAGCGTCATCAGAACGCTGGTGCAAGCCTCCAGGCTGATCACAGACCGGGCCACGTCGGGCAGGGTAAATGTCGAGTCGCTTACCATGATGCTTGAAGACGCCGCGGCAAACGCCCGCTCTTCGACAACGACATCACGCGCCGGGCCTGAACATGTCTCCAGCTTTCTGTCTGTCTTGCTGGAACAAATCGGTGCGCGCCTTGACGGCAAGGAGGTCGAAGTTGCCGTCTCCACCGGATTCCCTCATCTGGATAACTTGCTGGAGGGGGGTTTTACCGACGAGGATTTGATCGTGCTGGCGGCCAGGCCCTCTATGGGCAAGACCGCCCTCATGCTCAATTTGCTCCTGCACGCCGTCTCGCTTGGGCGCGCTGCCCTGTTGTTTTCCATGGAGATGCGCGGTGTGGCCATGGCCAAGCGCGCGGTCTCCCGCACTGCGCGCGTGCCAGGATCAGTATTCAACAGCATGGACCAACTCACGAATCGTTTCGATGATATTTTTGAAGCGGCTCAGTCCCTGGGGAACAAGCAGCTGTTCATCGATGAGACTCCGGGGCTGTCTTTGGCGGAGATCCGAACCAGGGCACGCCTGATGGCCGCTCAGCACCCCAAAATGCTGATCGCCGTCGACTATCTGCAGCTGATCGCCGCCAGTGCCGCTGCCAAGCCTGGCATCGAGTCGCGGGTAGTCGTCGGCGAGGCCTCCCGCGGACTTAAACAACTCGCGCGCGAACTCAAGTGCCCGGTGATCGCTCTCTCGCAGCTCAGCCGCGGCGTGGAAGCTCGCGCGAACAAACGCCCCATGATGTCGGACCTGCGCGAATCGGGACAGATCGAGCAGGACGCGGACGTCATCATGTTCATGTACCGGGACGAGGTCTACAACCCCGAGACGACCGATGCCGGCGTCACCGAACTGATCGTTGCAAAGCAACGCGAAGGTGCTACCGGAACGGTCAAATTGATGCACCAACTTTCTTCTTCGCTGTACGAAGATCACACCTTCTGATTGGATCACTCCATGGTCGACACCATTTCCGACGGCGCCCGCCACAGCGCTTACGCCATCGTGCGTGAAGTAGCTGCCAAGCGATCCATTTCGCCCGAATTTGCCTCCGAGTTTTTCAAGACCTGCATCACCGCCATCATGGACTGCGCCATGACCGAGGGAACATGCTGGATCCCAGGTGTTGGATCCTTCAAGCGCGTGCACTTCAGCGAGCGCGTTCGGTTCAATCCCCACACGAAGACCACCCAGACCGTGCCCGCCGGCGTCAAGATCAGCTTCATCCTGTCCAAACCCCGGAAGGAAAAAAAGCCTGCGGCTCACAAGGAGGAGAAAGTCATATCCCGGGCAACCCGGTCACCCAAAAATTCGTGATCATGCGACTGAAAACACGAACAGAGCTGTTGCTCATCGCTGCAGGCTGGTCATGCACGTACGCAGCTGCCTGTTGGAATAATCCCAGGTCGGCCATGCCAGCGATTTACGCCACATTGTTGGGTACAGGAGTCTCGCTGGCAGCACATCGCAAGGTCATGAAGTTTTTCGAGATCTCTCTCGATGAGGATGGACCCAGAACACAACGGATCTACCACGCCGCCATTACCGCCTTGATCGTTGGACTCGTGGGATCTGCAGTGGCGTTCTGGCTTGGCGCAGCGACTGGCGAGCAGGGGTTCTGAATTGGGTGTTCGGTCTTTCGGCGTCAGCCGACGCAACATAAAAACAATCATCAACATCACATCAACCTAGTTCCTGGCGAACAATATCCACTACGGCCTAAACACGCTCCGAAGCAATTCCTGGGGATCATCTTGAATAACGAACACAAGTTTTGGCACAACATTGCCGCAACGGTCTATCCAGGCTGGGACGTTTTTCTCGATCCACTCAGCAAGAGTTCGTCAGGGGGACTGTCCGACGCGGACACTTTCATCTATGCGATCGATGTCGCAACGATGTGGACTGCAGCTTCCTGTTTGCGCGCCATGGATGCACAACGCGCTGCCGATGACATGCAGAGACAACTAGCCGGCTTCAAAGGTGGACAGATAACAGCGGCCGACGTTGCGGGCGAGGCAATCGTCACGTGCGGCCGGAACTCCTCACCGCCGGACTCTCGTGAGGCAAAAATTGCCATCAATTTGACGGTTTGCGCGCTGCGCCAGACCCAGACGTACAAGATCGCTACCGAGAAGAGTGGCTCAATGCTGGGGCACTGGCTCTACATCTCCTACACCCTGAACAACAATGGTGGGATCTTGTCCAGACCTTGCTACTTTCATCCAGAAGCAAGGGGTTTGATGGACCCAGATAAGCTGACGAGCCTCATTCATGCCGTCGTTCGGGGAGACCTCACGAATCACACCACCTTGGTAGGACGCACGATCAAGGACAGTGGCGGGGCGGTGGTCGCGCCGGCTCTCGGTCTCACACCCTAGCCCGGGCCGCCTGCCCAGGCGCTAGTGAGGCAGTGGATCAGTTCTTGCCCAGTGCGCCGATCTGTTCCCCAAAGCGCTCCAGAATGGTCCTGCGATCGCCTATTCGCGACGGCTGTTGCTCCAGCTGGTAGAAGCGCTCTGCGGCCTCGACAACAAGGCGCGTGGATGAGCCTGGTTGGAACACACTACCGTGAACCTGCGCAGTTTGATTCAATTTTGGCCAGCCGTCATCGTCTTCATTGCGTTCGTCATGATGATCGTGGCCAGCGAGGATGAGGTGGGCCGGGGCGGCGGTAACGAGCGGGTCTCCCATTCCTGCGGCGTATGCATCTCGTGCAAGTTGCTTGTCGGACTTGTGCGCTTGGCTGTAGCTGCTATACCAGCCCTCGAAAGCGCTGTCGCCGACGTGCAGTTCTGGCGTGCAGTCCGAGTAGGCCGGCTGCATTGCAGACCGCTCGGCTTGGTAGACAGAGGAGAGTTCTTCTGCAAGCCTTTGCAAGTCGGCTTCGTTGATGGTTTGTAGTCCACCGTCATAACCAAACGCTCTCGAGGCCGCGGCAAGAATTTCAGAGCGCGATACCTGAACCGACCCCGATTTCGATCTATTTGCTTCCATCATTTCTCCTTCGTGAAGAATATACAGAGCCGAACATCAACCGGTCAAGGATTGCTGCCTCACGAAAAGACAATTCTCGGGCTGTCGAAGCTCTCTTCATCCTCCACAACGTCGTCATCGATAGAGATTTCTGGCTCCGGCGCCACCGCCTGGCTTTGACGCTGCGCCTCCAGCATCTGCAAGAGACGATCGAGCTGCAGATCACCCACCAGGCCCTGCCGCTGCATCCACTGTGTCCGCTGGGCAATCGCGTGCCAGCGCCCGATACTGGCGTGCGCCGGCGTCACGATCCCCATGCCAAGGTAAGTGCTCAAGGCCTGAACGCGGTCGGCTCCGTCATGGTGGTAGCGCTCAACGTATTCGTTTCCCATGCACTCGACGAAGTCACCAGCGCCCTCCTCGTCCACGTCGAACGCTTCAGCACTTTGCCAGGCTGTGGTTACTTCGCCATTGTTGAGCGCCTTCAATTCGAAGCCGCATGATTCAGAGAACATCTCATGCGCAGGAGAGCGAATCCCACCGGCGAGCATGCGGTCACGCGACGGATCCCCTGACCGGCGGTCATCTTCCCAGGCGCGCCCCACCTGCAACTTCCCAAAGCGCGGCGTTGGAGTACGGGGCACTGCGCTCGTAATCGGTGCGTCCAGAAATGCTCCGGCACGCACCTCGTTGAATACCTTGATGGCATGAAAGGGATGGTGCAGCCCATATAGGCTCCACAGGCAATCGATGGCCACGAGTTCACGATACCCAATGATCGAAAACCGCGGCGCAATGCCCAGCTTGCTGGCTGCGATCTGCTCGCGCGCCTGAACCGTGAGCGTATACCGCAGCAGCCTCTCCAGCATGGCCGGTGAGTAAACGTCAGCCTGAATCTCGACGTTCCCGTGAGCATCGATGCTGCGCCCGAGATAAGTGCGCTGGCTCCAGTCGTACTGCGTGTTGGCGATGTAGTTGCGCAGGCGGTTGAGACCCCGCATGTACCCGTACCGTTCGTCGTCGGATTCGATCATCGTCTCGAGCGAAGTGTCCTTTTGCACGCGAACGCAGGACCAACACCCGCTGCGTGCACCACAGCCCCCCTTTTGTCTGGCCACGCTTTCGGCCATCTTCAGGTCGCCAATTACCGCGCAGCTTGAACCCCCGGCATCCCGGTAGAACTGCATCGTCTCGGCAAAGTCCGAGTAGGTCTTGATCACCCCGGCGGCCGCGTATCCTAGAAACTCGAAAACGTCATCGCTCGACCAGTGAATGATTGGGCTCAGGTTCCGGCGCCCCTTGGCGTCCAGCCAGATCTCGGTAGCACTTTCTCCGCGTTCAGCGATGCCGGCTGCCCGTGCGGCGGACTCATCCAGGCGCACCCCCGTCATGACCACAGGTTGTGGTTCGCCCGGCCTGGCGCGGACATCGGCGAAAACTTCATTGACCAGGCGATTGCCAACATCCACCTTCCAGTTGACGGAGCAATCCCTGTTCGACGTTGGAAATGATGGAAGGGCTCGCCCGCCAATGACGCGCACTGGCCAGGACACATAGAGACTTGGCTTGCCAACGCGAACCTCCAGGTCCAACCCATTGGCGCGAGCGAATGCCGCCATTTTGCGCATCTCGTTATCTGCCAGAACCCTGACCTCCGGGTTCTCGACCCCGGTGTCGCTGTGAATCACCAACAGCCGCGGCACAGCTAGGCCAGCGTTCTTTCTGAGCACCGCAGTGGCCAGGCCCATTCCAACCACGGCGGAAGAATCCTTCCCAGATGACCAGGGGAATGCACAGGCGCTGCCCGACTGCATGACTGCATCGATGGCGCGGATGGCAGCGCCGGCAGGTGCTTGAATGCGCTCGATCGCTTCGAGCTGGGCGCGTGCGTCAGGTACCGATTCGAGGTTGAGGGTTGCTGCGCCCGTGGTCATGCCTGCACCCTCCTCGCTGCTTGCACCAGTTGCTCCCAGCGCCTGCGCAGCATCCCGATGTAGTCGCCATGGCTGATCGAACCCGTGTAATAGCCCAGCGCCCAAGAATCATTACATTCGACCAAGGCCGTCTCGCCAGACTCAAGCACGCCAACATCCAGGCCGAACGCGACCGGCGCATTGACTGAACTCGCCATCACGAGAGCCATCTCTGCGACCAAATAGCGGTCCGGTACCGGGACGGTGTCCTGTCCGTCGTCATAACGACTCTGGCCCAGCACTTCACCGTCGACAACGTAATAGCGAAACTCAGAGAGCCAGCTGACTGGTTCACTGACCCAGACCTGGGCGTCAGGCGGCAAGGCCATGAAAACGTCGTACTGCCCATGCTCGTGCTCGCAGAGTTTGGCTGGGTCGCCAAGTGTGTCGAACACGAAACCGCTGAAGGCCTTTGTTGTGGTCGGCTTGACGAACCAATGACCAAGAACGCTGCCGGCCATTCGCTGGCTCACTTGCCGCATAAGGTATGGATGCAAGGGTGCCGGATAGGAAAAATTCTCCGGCTCACCAATGCCTGCAAGCGCCATCGCCTTGCGGACAAACTCAACGCTGCCGATTGGCACCGTCGTGCCTTGACGCAGCGCCTGGGCATGCTCCTCCAGTAACTCGAAGCAAACCGACTTGACAGGAATATCGTTTACCAAAGCGAAGTGTCCGGCAACCATCGTTTCGATGCTTGTCGTTCCTGCCTGACGAAGGATGGAGTATCCGGCCCTCTGGCCTGAGCTCGTGCTGGTGGATTGGTCCATTGTGCGGAGTCTTGAATCAACTCAATTCAAGATACCGAAATTTTCCACCAAATGTAAGGTCGTGTCGTACTATTTTCACGAACCATTAGATGACACGCTGAACCAGTATGGCGCAAACAGTTTGTTGCGGTATTCGTTGCACGCAGCAACAATCAGAGCACTATTGCGTCTGGCGTTCGCTCCAGGGCCAAAATTCCTTGGACGGCTTAGCCTGCTCCATGGGTGCAACTGCTCTGATTCTTCTCGGAGGGAACCCTGGCACAGCCTTTGATCCGCTGTCGGCTCCTCTCGTGGGAACCGGTAATGGGTTGAAATCGAGCGCAGCCTGCGAAGGCGCTGCTGGTGGCCTGAAGCCTTGAGCAAGACGTGCGTGGTCGATCGGCTTGACGGCCTGCCGCTGCACCACCCCCGCCGTGGCAGGCCGCGTAAACCCCAACGGGCTCTCATTCAATGCGCGCGCGCCTGGCATGCCTGCTTTTTGTACGGCTGGGGACCGCACAAACCTCACCGACCCAGGAGGTTGGCCAATCCCCGCTGATCGGACGCTACAAGGTGGCGAGATCTCATCTACGCCGACAACGCGTTCTGCGCGAAGGGCGGCAACTTCGCGGCGCACCCTTCTCATCAGGGCGTAAGCATCGTGCCTATCGCTTGCTTGGTGATCAACTGGTCCGGTCTCTTCCGCCTGATTGGCGGCCGCAGTCACGCAAGCAATACCGAGAAAATCGGCCGGCGCGATCCTGGTCAGCCGGAACACGCCTTGAGAAGCGCCCGACTGGCTGTCATCCACATAGGAGCCAAACCCCCTTTGCTTCATGTCAATCTCAGCCAGACGATAACCGTCTGTCGTGGAGCGGCAGGCCACCAACCGCTCCAAGGTCGAGTCCTCGACCTCGTCAAGGGACTCCACCATCATGAAGAAGTCCGCACCCCCGCCATTGCGCGCGAGCCGCCCACGCAGCTGATGCAGCTGCGAGAGGCCCATTCGGTCGGCGTCCCGCACCACCAGGAGGCCGATGTCAGGAATATCGATGCCAGTCTCGACCACCACCGATGCGACCAGGACAGGCTTCTCAAGGCTTCTGACCTGCTCGATCACCTGCTCCTTTTCCTCGTCGGAGAGCAACCCATGCAGCACGGCAACCTTGCCAGGGAACGCAGCCTCGAATGTATGGGCCGCCTCGATAACCCCCTGGACGCTACGCTTGGTTTCTACCTCGAGATCGTCGCCAAGAGACAGCTGCTCATCCTTGCCTTGTCTTGACTTCTTCATAACCTCGACGGTCTGCAGCCGTGGATACACCACCAGAACGCGCCGACCCAACTCAACGGTCTCGCGCATGGCCCTACTCACCTGCGCCCTGGCATTGACATCGAGCACGTGACTCTTGATATCGCGCTTGACGGGGGACTTTTTCAGACTGAACACCTGTACCCCATCGAAAAACACTGTCGCCAGGGACCGCGGAATCGGAGTGGCCGTAGCCTCCAGGACATGCGTGGCCGGACCCACCAGAGCGCCGCGCGTTTGCACCGACAACTTGTGCTGCTCATCGAGCACAAGCAAATTTGGAACATACCCTGACTTGGAGCAGCTTGCAGGCAGCCCACTGGTCCCCACCAGGATGTGCCCTGGGTTTTGAATCTTCTTTCCGGCAAGCACCCGCTCAACACCGCGAATCGAGTCGTGAAAGCGTGTGGCTATCTGCCGGGCGATCTGGTTGGCCAGAATGATGGTTGGCGCCATGATGGCGACCCGTGCGCCGTTTTGGTGTGCCACCACCGCTGGCAACAGAAACGCCAGCGTCTTGCCGGTTCCAACATCCCCTGACAACAGCGCGTTCATGGGGGTGGGCGAGCGCAGGGACCGCGCGATTCCCAGCGCAGCGTCTCTTTGGTCCTCCGTGAGTACCTCTGGCTGGGTTGCCGCCAGATCAAGAATCTGCTGATCAGGCACGATCAGGGGCGCATCGCGACTCGGGTAGCGCACACTTCCCGATCTCGCCTCGGCCCGAATGCCTGCCGCCGTGATTCGATTAGCCAGCAGTAGCGCCCGCTCCCCTTCGGCCACTGTCGCCGGCATGTGGAGGGTCCTGATGAAATCACGCAGACTCAGGAATCGTGGCGCGCCAACAGGCACATCGTTCTGATCGTATTGAACCAGGTCCAACACCGCAGCTTCGTCCATCTGCAGTGAAGCAACTATTTCGCGCTCCGCCTTGAGATAGGCATCGTCCCTGTAACGCACGTCATGCACGGCCTGCTCAACAGATTCAGCTGAAACCTGCCCCTGAACGCCTTTGTAGCGTGTCCAGATTCCTCCGATGGCGCCTTCTGGCGGCTCAAGATCTGAGTTCAGATACAGAGTCGGGCCGTATCGCTTGACTGTGCCGATCAGGTGCAGCGTGCGCCCCACTTGAATCGTTCGCCAGGACCACGGTGTGAATGAGCTCAGTTGGGCCACATGGCCAAAGGAATCCTGAACCTCGATCTGAAGCCGTCCAATGTCCCTCCAAGCATGAAAACCCAGTCGCTGGAGCTGCTCGAGGGAACTGAGGACGCCCCCGCGGCCGTACAGTGGTTTCTTGTCACGAGAAAATGCCTTGATCCGATCTGTAACCTGAACAGAGAGAAGATGACTCGTCTGGCCCGAGTCATCGACATTGTCCAGATCATCAATCAGGTTTGTGCAATCGACAAATTCACCTGGCACGCACAGCAGTGCGAGCTCAGGGTCGGCAAGCTTGAGCCTCGACAAGATGGACTGTGCAACTGGCATCGAATAGTGTTAGGAGTTCGTGTGAGCATACCGCCACGAAGCAGTACCACGCAAGTCGAAGCCGCCGAATCAAAGCAATTTTGATCTCGGTTTGTCCGACAGCGTCCATCGACGTCCGCCAAAAATGTGGCGCTTCAACCACTACCGACGCTTGGCGCCCCATCCGAATCGGTGGGTTGTTCCTGCTGCAATGCAGTTTCGATCGATGAAATCACTTTTTCCAGTCTTGCGCGCATCGATGGAGTCGCAAGAGCCAGCATCGCCGGCCAACCTTGGGCAAAGCCCACGCCGCCCGTCGGTAGGCCGCGCAGCGGCAAAGCCCTCAGCGTTGCCCAGCGCCAGCGCCGATACCGCATGAATGCGAACCGGCGCACTCTTCAGGGTGTGTAGCCGAACGCCGGGCCCGTAACCGCCATACCGCCAGCTATCTGATTCTCGATCAGCGTGGAAATGACTCGGCCGTAGAAGAAGCTCGCTCCAAGATCCATTTCGGAAGGAGTGCCTGACAACGCATAGGACAACCCAGGCACCGCGTTATAGCCGGGCTGATCTGTGAACGACAGCTGCGCGTCCACGATCAGCACATTGGCCGCTCCAGACGTCCCCTGCGTGCCGGTGTTATTGGCCGTCAAGGTTATGGAAGCCCCAGGACAGATGAAGTTCGGGCTGCTGGTACAGATCGTCAGAGGAACCGTGCCGGTGGAGGCCAGGTAATTGACGGAGGAGCCGCTGTCGATGAAGCTGTATGGCAGCGTATTTCCGTTGAAATTGGATGCGAACATCCTGTTCCCGTTCGCACCTAGCACCACACTTGCCGAATCGAACTGGTTGTTCGATCTCGTGCTGATCCCCAGGATCAAAAGTCCACTGGAAGATGAAGCCCCGCCGGTTGGCAGGTTCGGCAAAAGAATCATGCTCCCGTTGTTGTCGCTGGACATCGCAGAGACTGGATTGGGAACTTGATTTGCTAACGGCATCGTGACCGGTGAACACTGAGTGCCGTCGCATTGGTAATACGTCGGGTAGGCGTAAAGCGCGCAGGAAGCGCCGCAATCCTTGGCAGTCAGTCCAACGCCAATGATGCCGTTCGCTATCATGGACCTGGCGGTTTGGCTGACGCCCTGGTTTGAGCACGATGCGGGGATGGTGCTCACACGCGAGTCGGTGTCACCAATGACCTGGATCGGGATGTTGGCAACCGTTTCACCCGCGTAGTTGGACCCGCCCCAATGCAGATCTGCGTTGCGCACGCCGCCCCAAGTCGTGCCGCTGGCGAAACTTTCACATTCGCCCGTCACAGCACCTGCGGCAGTGGAAGCTTGAGGCAAGGATGCGAGCAGGCTCGGGTTGATGGCATTGAGCGCCGAGGCAAACAGGCGAAGGCCCGTCGAGCCGGTATCCACAATGACATGGTCGATGATGGCGCATTGAGCGCCGCCAGGAGAGCAAATCTCGATCGTGGCATAAACCGCATTGGCCATGTAGGCACCCGCATTGAGCGGCCTGCCGCCATCAAGAACCAATGGCACCGCGTTGGCGTCACCTACAACGGCCGTTGGCGCTGTAGATGGCGTAGTGGCCGTGCAAACCACACTGACGCTGTTCACGTTAGCCGTACCAACGGTCCCTGATGCGTGACTCACGCTGCAAACCTGCCCGGTCGGCTGGGTGGATACCGTCACGTCATAGGCGCCTGCGGCCGGAAGCGAGGCCGAGAAGCTGAAGGCGCCATTGGCAGTCACCGTCACCTGGCTTGAGCCATTGTTACTGAGCACCAGGGATGCACCTTGATTCAGTCCGGACACCGTTCCACCGACGGTATAAAAGAGCGCCGCAGGAGCCGTACCAGTCGGCGGAGGTGTCGAGCCAATGGGAGGTGCGGTCGAGGAGTCTCCTCCGCCGCCACCACCGCCACAGGCGTAGAGAGCTGCGACCAGCAAAACCGCGAAGCCCGCGCGGATCGCGCGAGCAACGTTAGAGGCTTGGGATGATTTTGAATGGTTGCGCATTTTGATTATTTGGTGAGCTCAGCGAGGTCGAATCCAGCCGGCAGCTTGCTGCGCAGGTACGAGTAGCCATGGACGCTTTGCGGCCGGACAAAAGAAACAACGGCCCAGTCACTACTCTCTGACTGGAAAACACCGCCGCCGCGCACGCGCTGGCCATTGGGCCCGGGCTGGCGCGCCGCAATCTGCGCCGCGTCGAAGTTGGACTTGTAATTGCCCAGCAGCACCGAGAGGTCGGGCATCACCGGCGCGGCCCAGGAAACCGCAAAAATGGTCCCTCCCGCGTCAACGAACTCCACCACGGTGCCGCCACCAGGCAAAGTGATCTGCTCGCGCGTGTAGTTCGCTCCGCTGGCATGCACCGCAGCGACAGAGCGAGCCTGCAAGGCGGAAACATCGGGCCCTCCGCTTGTGAAGTGGTCCCCCAGGCCAGCAAATGAGGCAGAACATCCCAGCAGCGCTGAAATGGCAAGACCAAGACGCAGAGCGCGCAAGCTTCGAATCATTTTCATGGGTTGCCCTTTTGAGATTGAGTTAGTCGATCAGAAAAGAAACTTGAGCTTCGGTTGTGGTCGATTGTTGAAGCTGCGCATCCTGCGGCTGCACTTCACCGCCAAGGGCGTTGATCAGCCCACCAAGAAGGGATTTGAGTTCACCCGTGGAAATGGCAACATCGGCATCGAAGGCGTCATCGCGCGAGTCCTTTGACCCCTCTTCGAATACAACATCCAAAAATGCAATACTGCGCAAGACAAATTGGTCCGTAAGTTGAAAGGAGACGCGCCCGTTCCATGTGAGCGCCAATCGAATCGGCAACTTTCCCGCCTCCACATGCTGGCGCACCTCCTCGATATCCAGGGCATGGTTTCCATACCGAACAAGCGCTTTGGATTCATCGGTCGATCGCAGAACACACTCCCGATCCACACTGAACCCCTGGGGTGGCTCCTGGCTTGTGAGCCATGCGGCCATGGCACCGGCCGGAGTCGATTGAGTTTGAATGGGGCTGATCACAACGCCACTGAGAGCATTCGCCAAAGCGGTCACGACGGCGTCGCCACGAGACGCACTCGAAGTGTCGAGCACCAGAAAACCACTTCGAGGATCAATCCAGACGTTCACGACGCTCTGTCTTGGGAACGCCTTCGGCAACAGTTCCAGTAACGCTTCTTCTTTGAGCTCGTGCAGCACCTTCTTCCCCGGTTTTCTGCCTTCCATTTCCTCAATTTTCGCGGCGCGCAGTTCAACCTCGCGTTTCATCGCCGAAGCCGGAACACTGCGGGTCTCGGTCATGAATTGAGCAATCCACTGGCCGCCGATAGACTCGAGCAACGGCCCGTTCGCCTCACCTCGTGGAGGAACCCATCCCGCAGATAGTTGCTGCGTGGGGCTGCATTCAATGAATGTCTGCCGCTGCAAACTTTCTTCGAATGCCTGTGAAGTGTGTGAGGAAGGATTCAGGGTAATCCGGTAGACAAGTGCGTTTGAAATTTTCATAGTGTTGAAGTGTTATGGGTGGTCGACAATGGCGTCGCCCTTTTGATTGAGATTTTTCTCTGGGCTAAGATCTTCGGGGAACTCATTCCACTCGCGACCGTCAAGCAGCCTTCCTGCTGATTTCTTACCGAGCCTGACCATCAACCGGGCTGGCGTATCGTCTGGCAGCGTCTGCGGCGTGAAGGAACGCCCGTCAAGCGAGAGAAGGCAGTCCGTCTTCGGATCCCACATCTCGCGGCCGTCATGGCTGTCTGGATCCACCTCGATGTGATTGCCGTCCCCGTCACGTTCGTCGCTTCCAGCCTCCCACCACTCGCCCCACTGCTTAAACAGGAACTGCACACTCGATTCCATGCACTGATCGCGTAGCGAACGCGCCCAGTCCGGGTGCATCGGTCGCGCGTTATGGCCGCTTTCGCCACCGACGATCACCCAATCGATACGGCGCAAAGGCAGGTCGCGGCCTAAACCATCCCAACGCGCAAGGTCGTTTCGAGATTCAAGACGTAAATCGATTGACCCAAGAAGCGGCTCAATACTCAGGAATCGCAGTTCAGCCGGCGTGTTCAACAGTTTCGGAATATCGCGGTCGGCTTCCTCCTGGTTGACCACGGTAGCGCCCAGCCAGACGTTTTCTGGTAGCGGTTTGTGCATGCAGCCTATGGCGCCCATCGCCACCTGCGACATCGAGCGAGCATTGCCGATGCGCTTAGTCAGCAACAGCCAGTCCAGATTCGGCGTTTCCACGATCAGTCGGAACAGGTCCGTGCGCCACTCCACAGGCACCTCGTTGTCGAACACGTCCGCCATGCTCGCGCAGAACACGCGCTGGCGGCGGCCGTGCTGGGCGAAGAAGGCTTCGTGCTGCTTGTTCCAGCGCAAGGGCTCGTTCCAGTTTTTTACGCTGGTGCGGCGGCGCTCGGCGCCCGGACCCCAATGTGTGCCGCCAGTGCGCTTGTCCAGCGCTTCGGCGTAGCAGCCGGCGCAACCGATGCTGATCTTTTGGCAGCCCCACCAAGGGTTGAAGGTGTGATCGGTCCAGGCAATTTTACTGTTCGCGCCCATATCAGTTCTCGTTTGCAATCATCAGCAGAACATCGGCATGGCAAGCGAGTGGCGCACACCAGCAAACGAGATTCTTTCCACGTAATTCACTTCGCGCGGCGTCGATCAAATTGGGCTGGGTATCGATCCACTCCTCGAAGCGGCGCACAACTTCGTCGCGGTTACCATCTCGCCCGATAACGAATGGGTTACCGAACTTGGTTGGTCGACCAACATAAACAGCGCCGACCGGCACGGGCCCCCGCTTATTGAACACCCGCGGCTCAGGGCTGCTCATGCGGCGCTCTCTGGGGTGCGCCTGCATCTCCCATTCCTTGGATTATCTTTTGCCCACGCTCGACCAGATTGCGGGCAACAGACATCAGACGTGGGTCGGCCTGTGTCAGCACATCAAGCAGCATCCGCTTCTCTTCAAGGTAGATCGCCGCGAAGTTCGGGTCATGCTCCACAATGCTTCCGGTGTTGCTGATCAAGTCTGCGCACTTGATGGTCTGCACCCATGGCAGCGCGGCGGCAAGGCGCACGCGTGACGCGGCTTTTCTCTCGCTGCGCGCTCCCTCCTCGAGGTCGGATAGGGCTTGCACTCCATATAGAACCATCGGCCCGAACTCATTACGAATCGTTTCTTGAGAAACCGCTTGGTCCTCCATGCTGTCGTGCAACCATGCAACGGCTATGGCATGCTCAGGTTCAACAGCCTCTGCGTCAAACGACACGGTCGCAACAATCCCGGCCACTTCGGCAAGATGATCCGCGTAGGGGTTGCCGGTAAATTTTCGACGCTGATTCGAATGGATCTCGCGCGCGAACATCATTGCCTTGAAGGCCAGATTCATGTTGTTTTCCTTTTTCCAGCCGCTCTCACGATGCGTGACTCCTTCACGTCCAACTCATCCTGAATGAGAAAAAACTTCTCGCTTCGCCACTCCAGCTTGACCCACTTGTACCCGTGCGCCTCGAGCCACTTCACGTGCTGGTCGTTGCACGCGAATGAAAACCAGACCAACGCAATGCCCCAAGTGGCAATGCTCGCCATCAGGCAGATCACTGCCCAGAACCACATGCGCCGATTGGCATACCAAAATGCGCCACCAAATAGGCAGGCCCACGAAAAATCAGACCAGATCTCAACTGTCTTACCGGTTCCGGGGTGAACCATGAGACCCGCCCTTTTAGCCATGGCCAAGCTCTTTATGCCGACTCGGCCCCTTCCTCGTCATCAACAAGCGGACCGAGCCCTTCTACTTGCGTGATGGAGTCGAGAAGCAAGTAAAAGCACACAGCCAGAACAAGAATCCCGGAGGCGCCTGCACCCACGACAATCACCCACAAAGGCGCCTGCAGATACATGGCCAGGGCAATGCCCAGAAGGACGAAGGACACAAACTGCGTTGCAACGTCGGCAATCGACTTGGGCTCTTGCGCAATGACAGACTGGTCTCCATAGAAACCGTGCGTGTGCGCCAATTCGACACGTCGCACCTCTGGGTTTTGCCTGAGCCCGGCCGGCAGCACTTCGCCTGCCTTTGTGTATTCCTTCCAGTGCACCTTCTTGCCATCGACATTGAAGCCCCATTCCTGCTTCTTGCGGCCGGTGATGAATAGCGTCCATACACCACCAGCACCTACCGTTTCAATGGTGTGCCAATGGGTGCAAGCCGCGCGCGCCGTGTCTCCGGCTTTGCGCCGATGCCGGGTCCCATCCTGCATCTGCTCAACGTAGTAGTTGCGCAAAACAATGGTCCGATAGTTGCATGGATGATCGTGCTTGTGTCGATCCATGTCGGGCCGGCATATATGCTGGATTCGGGCACCGAAAGGTACCCAGTCTCGGGGGCGCAGATCACCGTCCTCGTCGCGCCTGAGCATCCAGCGCGGCATCAGCCAGTCGCGCTCCATGTAGATGCTCCCATCCGGGCCCTTGATGTCCAGATAGTGGTTGCGTCTTGCGGTATTGATCAGGGAATCGACCAGCGCCGGGCGCGCACCAATGAAGGCGGCCAGGCGAGCCCATAGAAAATCAGACAGTTTGGCAAACATCGAAGCTCCCTTCGCAAATGGCGAGCAACCACGATGTTATCGAAGCGGCGGCCTTTTACACCGCTCCATAGTATCAGCACGAACCAAATATCGTCAATGTTTTATGGAATATTCCGCGAAGAAGAACGGGACACCTCGAGACTCCCTCGGCGCATTCAACAACTGGGGTGACCACCACCATCTTGATCCGCAACCTCCAGCTCTGCGAGCTTTGAATTCGAATCCTGGGCAGGTTTCGGAGCCGCGCGCCCGGCGTAAGAGTCCAACATCCTGATGCCAATCTCCCACTGTTTGGCCATTTCCGCGCAAACGGCCGCATGCCTCGGGTGTTCGGCGCCATAGTCACTGAGCTCGCCACAGACCTGCTCCAGGGCAGCCGCGCTGCGCTGGGCCATTTCCTTGATCGCACGCTGCGAAAGCCCTGCGCGTTCTTGAGCAAAGCGCAAAAACGTCTTGTCGATGCCAGTGAGCTTCTTGCCACCGATGGACATAGCCTGGACATCGCTGCGGTACTGCGGGTAGGCCATCGTGGTGACCATGTCATAGATGGGCGCCAGCCGCACGTCCTGGATGCCGGTGTAGCACAAGCCGAAGTTCTTCAGGTGCGCGTCCGTGTTGCGCGACGCCATCGCGAAAATCTGCGAGTTGACCATCTCCTCCTTGGCGCGAACTCGCTGCGGGCCGATGGTAAAGGCATCGATCGCCTTGAAGACCCGCTCGAGCGTGCCGCGGTATTTGAGCTCGGGCGATAGAGCGAGCAATGAACAGAAGTCCTCCATCCCGACCATCGAGCCCTTCTCGTCGGTGTCAAAGCGCTGAATCCCAAAAACACGTCCGTCCTCGGACAGTTTGCACAGAGGAGTAGACATGCCGGCAAGGCCTGCCGCGCGCATCGTGAAGTATTCGTTGACTGCCAGGGAGGGGGTGTCGTCCCCGGCGTACTTCAGGATCCACTGGTCGTCATGGATGGTGGCCCGCTCCCGGGGGCTGGCCAGAACCTTGGGCAGCGCCCCGGAAACTCCCTGCCCGATGTATTGCGAGAGGAGATCCTGGAAGAGAGCGCCCGCCTGGTTGTCATCCATGAGCTTCTTCAACTCGACATGCAGAGGCTTGTGCCAGTCGACCTGGAACCCGCTGGGAACAACCCGGACGCGGCCGATCGTATCTGAACCTGTCAGCGCCAGAAGCATGAAATCGTCTGTGGCCAGCACCTTTCCAAAACGCTCAACCATCTTGCGCCGCATGAAGCCTTCGGGGAGGTTTTGCTGGAAAACGGCGATCAGACCACGGCTGTCCGAGTAGCTCTCGCGAGTGACCGGCATCAGAAGCGACGCAAAGTCTCCGGGGCCGGCCTCCGGCAGGTAGGCAAATATGCTGCCGGTCACTCCGTGGCGCTCAAGCAGCCCCACCTTGCGCGGGCCGACGTAGACGTCCAGCCGGCTTGATGCGGCCTCAACTCGTTCGAGGGTGTGGCTTGCTGTTTCTGTCATGGGCTTGGCCCTCCGCGCTCCGTGTTGAACATGCTCGCAGCATCTTCCTGAGCCTCGCTCAAGGTCATTCCGTGGCCTTGCTGCCTGGTTACAAGCTGCAGGCCAACGTATTCGACTACCCGAAGTAGGCTGCGAGCGCCTATTCCGTCAAGATCGCCTCGCTCCAGACGAGACAGGGTGGCGATACCCATGCCAAGATCTTTGGCCACAACCTGAAGCGTCAACCCCTTGCTCCTTCGAGCATCCCGAACCGCCAATCCTATTTCCGCAAGGTTCATTTTTATCTCTTTCAATAAATTTACGCAAATTATAGGCGTTATTTATTGTTTTTGATAAATATATGAGTCGCCATTGTTGCTGATTTCGTTGCTCAAAGGAACAAAGGGGAAAACATCGTGAATGGTGTCCTTGGCGGTCCCAGTGCCAAAAGGCCGCCTGGCTTCAGCCAGCTGGCGCAACCGGTGAACCCACTTGCACCTCATCCTCGTGATCGAAAACAGGCAGATCCGCCACCTCTGGAGCTGACGAGTCAAACTTCACCCAGACCAGACCATGGTCCCTCGCCCAATTGATGACCGGGGAAAACAGTTCGAACGCCTGTTCATCGAGCTCCCGAAGCCACTCTTTCCAGTCATCCGAAGTTGGCACCCAAAGCAGGCCGCCATACTGCAGTGGGTACATGACGACGGTTTCGGCCGGGGCGTCGAACGCGTCCCACCAGGTTTTTGGAATATGAGCCGTGCTGATCGCGTACAGGGGTTCGACGTTGTCTCGATGGAAGGGCTTGGCCAGGGCGCTGGTCTTGCTGGTATTAATCATGGTGAGTCCTGATCGGCTTGAATGGTCTGATGATTCTTCTTGCCGGGGAAGTTATCACGCAGAGGCCGCCAGGCGCTCATATTTTTTCCGCAAAATCGAAACCAAAATTGGCCGCCGCACATAAAACCATCCCTTGGAAGCTCTTTTCCTCAGGAATCGTGATCCTTGGGGGCATGACATCCCCATCGCATAGATAAAGAAAATTCGTTCGTTTACGCGGCATGGCTCGGGTGAGCTCTGGGTTGATGCCGGCGAGGTTGCCGGCCATGCCTTTGTTCGATTGAAAGGCCGCGGCGTGCGGCGTTGAGAGCGATTGGACTGGAAGCCCAGAGAAATTCGCCGGTTTGAGGTTGCGCTTTCGCACAGATCCTTGGAGCGTCTATCGAATCAGCCTGCGAATTCACCATCAAGGCCGCATACTGCAAGGATCGGCCTGTGTTTCCGATCGGCTATGGGTTCACCACAAAGGGTTTCCACCTGCCAGCGCACGTCGCCCAGTATGCGTCCTTGATGGGACTCGTCACGGCATATTTTCTGAAACCAATATATCGACCGCAGCATGATCGGTCAAGGATGAAGGCCTTCCGTTCTACGTGTGCGGTTGGCCATTTGCATACTCTGGACCGTCCGTTAGGCCCGCCGCGCATCAAACAGCACCCCCCAAAGAAATTCCATCCATCAGAGCTTGCTCCCCTGGAGTCTGGTTCCTTCAAGGACACAACGCCCCATCACATAGATAAAGAAAATTCGTTCGTTTCGTTTGGGACTACTGCAGCCAGTCGGTGCTCGTGATCTGGCAAGGGCCAGTTCCAGGCGAAGGCTTTGTTGCTAGATTTGTTTCGGCCCGAACCGATCAACGCAACAATCAGCTGATGGCGATTTTCGGGTGTTTGGTCGCGACTGGCTTTGTGGCATGGAAAAGAGGTGGCAATGCCAACCCTCAGCGACCCGTGCGGGCAGGTCGCGCACCTGGTCAGAATCTCTGCGGACCAGTCTCGAGAGCGCTTCGAATGAGACGGATGGTGCGCGAAAGTGCCGCGGCGCCCTCCTCGATCTTGCCGTCGGCTCGCGCATCTCCGTAGGCCGTGATCGCCTCGATGATTTCCTTGGATACAGTTCCGGTGCCGGGCCCCGTCAGAGCGGTCACAAAGGCATCGAGCTGATCGAAGTCGAAGACCATGCCGCGTACTGACCGCATGGGGGGCGGTGAATAGTAAGTGGCGCCAACGCTGTGGGCGAGATCGATGTGAGATTGCGTATTCAAGACTCCCCTCCAGTTCAGTTGTCGTGATGGCAGTAGTGCGCGGGACGCTCGGTCTCGTCAAAATCCGGGCCGTGCTCGCCGCACCACTTGCACGCGCCGGCATCGGTTGTTTCGGGCCTGGTGCCAAGTGTGAGGACGGACTCGATGGTGCTCATGCCGGTGCGTGCAAGCGCCTTGGCCGCAGCGCTCATCAGCTCGTCGCCGCTGTACGCTCCAATGTTCACCTCATGAGCGAATGTGGCCAGTATGTTGAGGCGCCTCCGCTCTGTGATGGCGGTCCGCACCGCCTGCTCGAGAAGGTCGATATAGTCGTCCCTGGCATCCAGCTCGACTCGGCCCTTTTGCTCCCGGTAGGCGCTTGCCGTTGGGCCATCAAGTGTTCTTGTGCTGATAGTCAGGCCGTCAAGAACTCGGCCCGCTGTGCTGTCTTGTTTCATTGTGGCCTCGATTCCTTTATGCCTTTATGCGACTCAACCACGAGGGGCTTGCGCCTGGTCGGCGTGGTCCTCGGTCTCGTCTTCGGACTCTGATGCTGTCTCAAGCACCTTCATAGCGAGTTGCGACGCCTCGGGGAGTCGCATCTTCGCGTTGATGAAGATCATCTTTTCCGGATCCGAGTAATGAGCGCGTGGGCGGATCACGCGGTACCAGGAAACCGATCCGGCGTGCTCCACTTCGACGCCGCCCTCGCCGGCCCCACGGAATTCCTGTGCTATCGGAGATGTGCGCGATACCAGTGCCGTCCCATCAAACGCCTCGCAAAAGATGTTGTCGACCCCGCCCGAAGCCCCTTCGATCTTGACCACCTTGCCGTCAATCACACGGGTCTGCCCGGCCAGGTCGACCGAATCCTGTTTCTTCCTCTCGATACACAAAAGCGAGGACCGGATGGGGTTGTCGTATTGCGCCTCGATGACGATATTGGCCCCCATGGCCCTTGCCGCATCCCATTCCTCTTTGGAGTATCGGCTTCCAGCAGGAATATCGTCGTGCGGCCACGTTTCACGCGTGGGGTACCCTTCTGGCACTCCGTCAGGGCCCCGTTTGGGGTCCTGGAAAACCCTGGCGAAATCCTGGCGCTGTTCTGACACGCGCCGCGGGAATCCGGTCCGAGGTGGCGATTTGCTTTCTTTGGGTACGTCAGATGGCGCCCGGAATCCAAATCGTGGTGTTGCCGGGTTGACGATGGGTGCTGTTTCGATCGCGATCGCCGCGGACGCGAGACCGGATTCTTGAGCAGGTTCACCTGGGGCGACCAGCGGATCTTCTGCAGTCGCACCGGGCGCCAATTCAACCCCAAGATCTTGCACTGGGGAAAAGTCAGCTTCACAGGTCGGCATGTCACCGGCGACAGCATCCTCGGGGATATCTCCGCCCCAGGGTTGCAAAAGATCGTCCGGGATGAAGGCGGTGGCCGACGCAGTGCTCAACTCTGGGTTTGCCGCGTTGGCTGGGCCCACCACCAGATTTGCGTCCTGTGGCACTTGAACCTGGCCTTGTTCGCTCGCTGGTGTTTGATGCTGCGCAGCAGCGGCGTCGCCCGTATTTGGAGTCACTTGGTCATTTGACTCACCCAGGGGGGCCTTGTTCTGGGCCTTTCTGGCCTTGTTAAGCAAGCCGCGGCGGCTTTTACGAACCGGCTCCATGATCGCGGCTGGATTGCCGTCTGAGGGAACAATGTTGGTGGTGGGCATCATGGTGGTTGCGTCTTGCTTCACATTGTCTCGCAATACTACATCATTACGAATCAATTCAAAACATTCATTGGCCTCTGAAGAACTTGGTGTTGCTGCTCTCCCGGTGTTGACCCTGGCCCTGATGCGCTCCAGCGTTTCGCTGACTGCCTTTTGCGAGGCCGCGATATCCAGCTCATACTTGGCCCGAGCTTCCCGCGTTTGTTCGTTAAATCGCTCCATCGCCGCGTCCTGCGCCATGGCAATCATTTTCTCGATCTCGGCGCGGCTTCGGCCGCCAACATCCAGGCCGTCGGCCCGGTATTGGCGCACGAGCTTGTTCCATGCCGCCCTCTCCTGCGCTTTCTGACGCTTGGCGATTCCTGCTTCGTCCAGCGTATGCAGCCGCCTGTAGGGCCGCGCCTGCGCGGTTCCTGCTGCCCTCTTTTGTTTCAACTCAGCCTGCTGAGCGCGCCGCGTCAGCAACATGCGCACCTGATCGGTGCTGACCGCCTGCACGGCTGTCTTGTTGATTTCTTTGGAGATCCACGCAGCGAGCTGACGCTCAGGGACGGCTGGCTGCCCAGCTTCTTTCACCCGCTGCTGATCTGCAACGAGAGACATGGCTTGGTTGCTCCAGCTCAGGCGTTGCGCTCGTCTTTCACCGCGCCCAGGCTCCTTGAGATCGGCGCGGGCAAGTTTTTCCGCGCTGTCAATGATTGTGCGCATGCTGCGCATCTCCTGACTCGTGATCCCGAAGACATCGATCAGGTGGTTGTTACTCGGCGTGTAGACCGGGCTCCATTGCGAACCTGCAAACCAGACCTTTTGCCCCGCTTCGTGAGCTCGCACCCGTGCGAGCAGAGTGTTCAGATAACCCGACCCCAGCGGATCGAAGTCCCGCCCTCCGGGCATCCAGGCGCCGTCGAATGCGGGAAGGAGAGATTTGACTTCTGCGGCAAGGTTCGTTGAGTTGACAACACCGGACTGGGCCAGATGGACCGTCATCCAGAAAAGGCCAAGATCGCGGCTGCCCTCGCCTACTCCCGATTTACCTGCTTCCTTGGCGCGCCCGATCAGCAGGTCCCGAATGTCAAGGAATCGCGACCATGCAAGGGTTCTTCTGGAAAATCTTGCCCCGGACGAGTGACCTTGCGCGGGCCGGTGCAGATTCAGCCGCGGCTCCTTTTCAGCGCCGTATCGAAGAAGTGCAGTGACGTCACCGTGTGCAAATGACGGCATGTCCGACTGGGCAACTCTCTGGCCCGCCTTGTGTAGCGCCTTGGTGCGCGCTGCGACCATTTGGCGGCTGGCTTCCACCTCAATCAAGGCAGCGGCCGCGCAAAGGCTGCCAAAGTGATGACGCAGGCCGCTATCCCAGATGACTCCGACCTGCTGGATTGGTGAGCTTGGCGCTACCTTGCTGTTGAACGAGCCAACCACCCGCAGCACTCTCGCGGCATCCATCGCACGGAAATCCGCGCCCAGGTCGCCATAGATCTGATTCAGGCGAAGCTGCAATGCACGCCAAGCGCTGAGGTCGGTATCCTTAACCGGGGTTGTCAACAGCCACTTGAGGTACATCCCCCGCCCAGATCTCACGACATGCGAAGGCCGGGGGATTCCACAAAACGCTGCCCTCTCCATCAGCTTTTCAAGAAGCTCCCAGGTGGGCTCCTCTCCGATGTGGTAGCAATCCAGGTCGACCCAAACGGTCTGGATTGATTTGATGTTGCTCAGTTTGCGCGACGTGCTGGTTGCGTAGCGCGCGTGAGCGTAATAGACGTCGCTGCTGTGGCTGGCCTCGATGCCGTGGATCACATTGGCTAGGGAGCTCATGTGGTACCCGAACGATTTGGCTCTGGGCCTGCGTTTGCCCTCATCCTTGGCTTGTTGGATTTGCGCCTGTGTGGGCAAACGCAAGATGTTGAAGTAGTCGCCGCCCAGGCTGTACTCCGGCAGGTCCAGGCCGAGCACGCGCTTTGTTTCTGTCACGCCACTCAGCAACGAAGACGCAGGCAGGCGCGCCGGCGTGACGACGTCGCTGTCAAATTCTTCCGTCTCGTGTGATGGTGCAGTTGCGTTCAGCACGGCTCGCAGCAATGGCGAGCGCCGGGGCCTTTTGGCCGTTCAACAAGGCGAATGCGTAACCCGCGCGGTGCTGTCGTCAGGTCGGAATATCGGCGCGCCGGTCACTGAATGGCTACGCGTGATCAATCCATCGACCACTTACCCACAGATCAAATATGGGTATTAAATTTACAACACTTGTTTTATCTACTGTCGGCTACTGGTGGTAGATGAATGGTAGACAAAAGCGATTACAAGCTGCACAGATGGAATTTCGAAATCAATTACTGCGAAATCTGTTGCCATGATTGTTGCTTTGTTGACTGAAGTCGATCCATCTACCATAATTCAAGCCACGTTAGTTCGTTTCTGTGATTTTTTTGATCACGTTGCAGATTGGCTTGGACTGGTTTTTCTTAGATGGACCGGCTTCCGACTCTTTCGATACGCCTAGATCACTGAAGTCCTGAAATGAATTTCAGCAGTTGCTGAGCGTATCGAATGTTCTGATTTGTCAACATTGCTCATGGCAATGGCATCCGCAGTAACAGTCGCTACTCTTGACACCCTGCAGCGAGCATTCTGGTTGGATCCGGTGCTCGCTTTTTTTTTGCTCCTTTGATTTTGACTCACCTGACAGCAGGCGCACCAAAGTCACTCTTTGCCCTCACCTTCGAATAGCGCGGCCGACACCAAGGACGTTGTGATTGGCGTGGCAGCACTGATCTGAGGGTGGGATGTGTCGTGAACTTGACCGATTTTCTGTCGACTATTGTGACCAAACGAACCTGCTCGCGCAAGGTCATTCGAGATTTTTTTATTCGTGTCGTAGTAACCACACAGATAATAAAACCAAGGTTAACAATATTCGACTCTTGCCAAAGTTCGTGCCGCGGGTATCAGCGCGGAGCGTCGCCAGCAGCCCGGTCTGCGTCGCTGTCATCAGCTGCAGGTGCGGCGGGCACGTAAGCCTCGCCATTGATGAGGATGTTGGAGATCTGGGTCCCGACGGCCGCTTTCAATGAATCGGGCACGAGGGCCAGGACCTGCTGTGCTTCTTGCGCATTGCCGGCATAAACGTGCCAGTTCTCGGCATATTCGGCCTGAAGGCTGTCGCCGGCGCGCCGCGCAGGGCTATTCACAACTTCCTGAAGAATCTCGTTCGAGGCTGCAAATTGATCCTTCTGGACCAAACCGGGTGCCACGGTCGTAACGGCTTCTCCTGAAGGTTGAGATTCCCCGAGGAAGATCCATTCTTGATCCTCATTGCTCTCGTATTCGTCTTTGACGAAGGACGTTGACTTCGCTTGTGTCTTGATGACCGTGAACGGCTGGCATCCTGGTTGCTGCTTGATGGATTCCACTGTGCGCGCGACACGCATCTCCTCGTTCTTGAGGGCTTGGCGGGCCATTGGCGGCAACGAACCGCCGAATCCGTCGTACATGGTGGCCCAGCGTTCGCCAGACAAATGGGCCAAGGTAGCCTTCACGGCAGGGACCAGGTGCGACGGCACGACAATCTTGGTCATCTCGGGTACTGCGCCCACCGCCAAAGCGACATCCGCCGCTTGCTGATCAACACCCTGGCCGGGCTCGACGCCATCGAGCAGGTCGAGCAATGAGATGGAACGCAACATGGGGTCTGGGTAGAACTTGCCATCAGTGGTTTTTCCGAATACGCCACCGAAGATGGTGCCGGCGCGGCCGGAACTGTTGAGCATGACGGCGATGGTCTCCGTTTCATTGCCTGGCGAGGTAGTCGCCACACCTGGCGCCGATGCTTGCGCCGGCGCGGCCGCTGCGGGAGCTCCGGCTGCAGCCGGAGCAAGCGGAGAGACAAGTCGACGGGCGAACCCGAAGAAGCCGCCTTGCGGCTTCGGTTGCGAGGCTTGGGGGATATTTTCGGCGGGCATGTGCTACTCCTGGTTGAAAATGAAAGTCGTTGGTGATGAAAAACCGTGGTTGGCCAGCAATGTCTAAGGCGTTCTCACGCTCTCTTGCGCTCCCATAGCCGCCAATCGCAGTCGATCGGCCTGCAGCTTGGGAAGCTCTTTGAGCCATTCCTGAGTTTCGTCGTTGAGCATGCACATCTGGCGTGCGCGCGTGATGGCAACGTACAGAAGGTTGACCTCTTGTTGCGTCTCTTGCGCCAGGCAGCCTTCCGTGCAGAATTCTTCTTCGGCTTCGAATAGGAAATTGAAATCGTTGCCGATGCGCACGCAGTCCCACTCCATGCCCTTGGCTTTGTGGGCGGTCGTCAACACCATGTTGGCCGCAGCGGCGTCGCGCACTTCGTTCTTAATCACCTGGTCAACGAGCTTCGGGGTGTCGTTTTTGTAGCGTTCGACCACCTTGATCAGCATCTTCGTTTCGGCGTCCCTCGTCGATTCCGCATAGTCCACCACCTCACTCCAGGAGCGGAACCGCTTCATGAACGGGTCGCGTACCGCGTGGCGGGCGTCGGCCCAAAGGCTGTGGGCATCAAGAATGATCGCCAGGTTGTAATTGCCAACACCACCCAGCCAGTGAAGACCTATGCCCTTGCGCGATACCGCCTCATCGAACAGGCCGGCGTTGGTCCTGGTGAGCAGGGTCGACTGGGACTTCCAGCCTCCATCCTTTCCCATGCCGATGATGGAAATCGATTCGTCCTTGAGGTTGTGCAGCAGCTTGTTGGCGATGTCCGCTGTCTTTGGCCCAAAACGCCAGGTGCGCGGCATCGTCACCACCCTGGAGCCCTCAATTGAGCGCAGGTTCTGCATGGCGTTGGTTGCGCCACGAAACCCGTAGATCGACTGGTGGCGGTCCCCAATGGCAAGCAGCTTGCAGTGATCCAGTTGAGACAGCACTAGCTGCTCGGTCAGGGGGTTGGTGTCCTGGGCTTCGTCCAGAATGATGTAGTCGTAGTCGAGCCGTGGCTTGGAAAGAGACCACAGCTTGAGGTAAGTGTCGTGGGTTACTGGCAGGTTTGATCCAGGCTCAATGATTTTCGTCCAAGCGACTCGCGCTTGATCCAGAACGTGAGACTGTTCGACGGGCGTCAGATTCCAGTTACCCAGATTCCCCAGGTGGTTTTCATTGATCTCTGAGTCAGTGCTGGCGTAAAACGAAGCCAGCGTGCGGGCCACGCACGCCGCAGTTTGATTTTCGATGCCCAGAGCCTCGGCGATCTCTCGCGGCCGCCACGAACTGGATTTTGGAAGTCGGTCCTTGTACTTATGACCAAGGGCAGCAAAGGCGATGGCATGCGTCGTGCTGGCCTTCACATTCGGCCCAAACTTTCTGCGAGCCTCATCGCTGTTGGCCCGTCCGAAGCTCATATAAAGGAAACGTGCTTTGGAACGCGCCGCGGCAAAACCGATCGCCGTAGTGGTTTTGCCGGAGCCGGCAACTGCTTCCCCAATGACAACCCTGTCGGTAGCGGCAATCAGCTCACGCTGGTGCTCGTCATAATTGACGGAGCCGGCTGCAGGGGGTGTTGTGATCGGAGCGGCTGCCCTGGTGTTTTGGGCATTGAATTTGAACGCATGAGAACGAGCTGACTCTTCAAGCCCCTGACGCAATTGGCTCGCCCGTTGCGTGGCGTCGACGACCTTCTCGCCTCGAACTACCGACCCCGGGGGTTTTGAAAGAATCATCGTCTTTTAGTCGCGCCGGCCTTATCGGGTTGACGCTATGTTTCGTTATGTGGTTCTGTCGCGGATTAAATCCAGGTCGCAACAATACCCGAAACATTAGACTTGATGACATTTATTTTTTAGGCTCGCTGACTCCGATGTGGTTTGATGGGCGCGGAAATACGAACACTGCGCGTAGAAATCTTGATTCGGAAAAGCTCCCAGAACGCCTGGTGCATTCGGCGATCCCCCGCCTCCCATTGCTGCCAGGTTCGACAGGACGTGTGCACCAAGGCGGCGGCTTCAGTTTGCGTCAGCCCGGCCGCCTCCCTCGCGGCTCTCACCTCGCTTGGCAAAGGGTTGCGGGATGGGCCCGAGAACTCCCGCGATCCGAACTCGAGGCTCAACGTCGCCCCAGGGCGTCGCCGGCGATTTCCACAAGCCGGTCGCTAAAGCCGGCCTCAGTGATGCCGACCAGCTCGGGGACGTGCAAGGAGGCGTCTGGATGACCGCTGTTCCAGATCTTCTCCAGAGCCGCTTTCATCGTGTAGGAGGAAGGCGCCGCTTCGAGGTGCTTGTCAGCAAATGCGCCGCAACGCTGTTTGATCTCGTCTGCCTCTTTGTTCCAGCGGTCCACTCGATCGTGTCCCCAATTGAGCGGCAAAGGGCTGCGTTTGGCAAAGTGGGCGTCGGGGCGAACGTAGATGAGGAATGCATCCGTGTAGCCAGATAGATTCGACACGGTGTATGCCTGGAATGGGTAGTAGGCACGACAGTCGGTGGCACAGATGGGAATCTCGCCCTTGCCCTGATCGATCAAAACCTGGAGTTGGGCGTGCAGCTCAGCCACGGTGAAGGTCTTCAACTCGATGGTCATTTTGACTCCAAAACCTCTGCGGCCCGAGGCGCGGCTGTGGTAATCCACTCCTGAAGAGTACGCGCATTGAACGTATAGGGTCAAGGTTGCTCTGACGCCACAGCACAGTCTCGACAATTCGAGGGCCAAAAATTTCAGCCGGCTCCGACCCGATATGGGAAACTATTGTCCGATCGCGCATTAGCGCGTATCAAAACTACGGCAAAAACCAATTCATGTACGATCTGGCGCACGATTTCTTCGATCACACCTTGCGCGAAGCATTGTGGATCTGGAATACTTCTTGTATGCCCAGGCTCGCCAGGATGAAGGTTTTGTCCAGTATTTTCCTCCCCTGTAGATAGCACCACCTCAAGAAAAGGATGCGGAATTGGGTCGCGCTCGACGCGGCAAGCTATCCCACCCCGGTATCCCGGTATCGGGCCCCCGCAAAATTCAATGACTTCCACCGCATTGGCCAAGACGGCCACGAAGACGCAAAAGGCCGCAGATCCCCTGGCACTTGCCGCTCAACCCATCAGCCGCGAGGTCTTGCTGGAGAAATACAGCAAGGGCGATGAGCAGACGATTGCCGATGTGAACCGGCGCGTGGCCCATGCCCTGGCGCAAATCGAGGAGCCCGAGCAGCGTGCCGCCTGGGAGGCGAAATTCATGGAGGCGCTGCAGCAGGGGTTCCTGCCGGCCGGGCGCATCCAGTCGGCGGCCGGCACCGACCTGACCGCCACCTTGATCAACTGCTTCGTGCAGCCGGTTGGGGACTCGATCTCCAATGTGGAAGATGGCTTCCCTGGCATCTACACAGCCTTGACGGAAGCGGCGGAGACCATGCGCCGCGGTGGCGGCGTCGGCTATGACTTCTCCCGCATTCGCCCGCGCGGCGCATGGGTCGGCAGCACGCAAAGCAGCGCTTCCGGGCCGGTGAGCTACATGCGCGTGTTCGACCGCTCGTGTGAGACCGTTGAATCGGCGGGAGCGCGCCGCGGCGCCCAGATGGGAGTGCTGCGCTGCGATCACCCCGACATCGAAGAATTCATCCACGCTAAGGACACTGGCAGTCTGACGAACTTCAACATTTCAGTGGGTGTCACCGACAGTTTCATGCATGCGGTGCAGAATGATCTGGAGGTCCGACTGGTGCACCGTGCAGAACCTGGGCTCGCGCAAAAAGATGCCGGCGCATATCGCACCACGCAGTATGGCGGTGAGGAACAATGGGTTTACCGCACACTGCCCGCGCGCAGTCTGTGGGACCAGATCATGCGTTCGACCTATGATCACGCCGAGCCGGGGGTGTTGTTCCTGGACAAGATGAACAGCGACAACAACCTGTCGTATTGCGAGACCATCTCCAGCACCAACCCCTGCGCCGAGCAGCCTCTGCCGCCCTACGGTTGCTGCTGCCTGGGCTCGATCGACCTGACCCGGTTCATCCTGAGTCCGTTTGAAGAAGGTGCGAGATTCGACTCCGCCGGGTTCTCGCGGGTCGTGGGCGTGGCGATCCGCATGCTGGACAACGTGCTGGATGCGACCGTATGGCCGCTGCCGCAGCAGCAAAATGAGGCCCGCAGCAAACGCCGCGTTGGTCTGGGCTTCACGGGCCTGGGCGATGCGCTGATCATGCTGGGCTTGCATTACGACACCCAGGAAGCGCGGTTGATGGCCCAGCGAATCTCGGAGGTCATGCGCGACACGGCCTACGAGGCCTCCGTGGAGCTGGCCATCGAGCGCGGGGCCTTTCCGCTGTTCAACGCGGATATGTACCTGCGCAGGCCTGCGTTCGCATCTCGACTGCCGCAAACCCTGAAGGACCGCATTCGCGAGCACGGCCTGCGCAACTCGCACCTTCTGTCGATTGCCCCCACGGGCACGATCAGCTTGGCGTTCGCCGACAACGCCAGCAACGGCATTGAGCCGGCCTTCAGCTGGAGCTACTCTCGCAAGAAGCGCATGACGGACGGCAGCAGCCGGGAATACTCGGTGGAAGACCACGCGTGGCGTTTGTATCGGCACATCAAGGGTGAGGACGCGCCACTGACCCCGGCTTTCGTGACCGCGCTGGAGATGAGCGCACAGGCCCACGAGGCCATGGTGGCGGCCGTTGCGCCATTCATCGACACATCGATTTCCAAGACGGTCAACGTTCCTGAAGACTATCCCTACGAGGACTTCCAGGACCTGTATATGCAGGCCTGGCAGTCTGGACTGAAGGGGTTGGCCACCTACCGGCCCAACGGCGTGCTGGGTGCCGTCCTGAGCGCGGCGCCTGCTACAACGCCTGCGGCTGCCGTGGCGGCGCCCATGCAGATCGACGACGCGAACCGCCGCCTGGCGCTGGATCGCCTGCCAGCGCCGGTGCTGTCTTCGCTGCGCTGGCCCGGCCGGCCCGAGCTGCCCGGTGGAAACCCGGCTTGGACCTTCATGGTGCACCACCCGTTCGGGGATTTCGCGCTGTTTGTGGGAGAACTCACGCCCGAGGCCGGCGGCCCCGCCCAGCCCTTCGAGGTGTGGGTAAACGGTACGGAACAGCCGCGCGGACTGGGCGCCTTGGCGAAAACCCTGTCCATGGATCTGCGGGCAAACGACCCGGCGTGGCTGCAGCTCAAGCTCGATGCCCTGGCCACGGTTGCGGAAGAGCGCCCCTTCGAGATGGCCTTCCCGCCCAATGGTGAGAAGCGCTTGTTCCCCGGTGTGGTGGCCGCCACCGCGGCCGTCATTCGCTGGCGCTGCGAGCAGCTCAAGGCCCTGCCCGTGCCAGGAGTCAGCGAGCCCACACCGGTGCTGGACGCCATGTTCAGCCGCAATGAACCAATGACGAGCACGTCGGGGACGCTGGCCTGGGCCGTGGACGTGGACAACCCGGCCACCGGCGAGGCCTTCACCCTCATGCTCAAGGAGGTCACCCTTCCAGGCCCCGACGGCGGCACGGTCACGCGCCCCTGTGCGGTTGGGTTCTCAGGCAATTACCCGCGCGCGCTCGACGGCCTGGCCCGCCTTCTATCGCTGGACATGCGGGTGATCGATCCAGCCTGGATCGGGATGAAGCTGCGCAAGCTGCTCAACTATGCCGAGCCCCTGGGCAGCTTCATGGCCTTTGTGCCTGGCTTGCCCGAAGGCGAGCGGCGCCAGCAGACGTGGCCGTCCACTGTGGCCTACCTTGCCAGGCTCATCATCCACCGTTACGCGCTTTTGGGAGTCCTCAGCGAAGAAGGCTACCCCCTGCGTGACATGGGTGTGCTGGCCTCTCCCGCAGAGCCGGCCGCCGAGCATGCTCACAACGGGGTGGTGGCGCAAGCCGGGCGTGCCTGCCCCGAGTGCCACAACCACACCATGATCAAGAAGGATGGCTGCGATTTCTGCACTTCTTGCGGCCACGTTGGGCAGTGCGGGTGATGGAGGCAGGATGCCAACGTACCGCAACGAAGCCTTTGGCTGGATCCACATGAAGGGCACCAATCTGCCGGCGCCCTGCGGTGCGCAGATTTGGATTGATGGAAAATCGGTGGCGTGCGCTTACCCGAGCGAGTTCCAGTGCGACGGACCGCCCCCGCCTGAACGTCAGGGCGATTACAACGACACTGGCACTTGTGATCGCTCCCTGTGCGAGCGCCACGCTGCTCAGGTCGGTCGCAATCGTCATCTCTGCCCCAGCTGTCACACAGCGAGGTTTGAGTCATCCGGGCAGCGCAGCCTTTTCACTCAGCTGGTCAGCTCGCCCCACGAATGAAGCGACCCTCGGGTGGATGCTGAGTCCCAACCTACATCCCCTCTACCCCACGCGCCAGCGCAAAATCCAGCAAAACCTTGTCCGTAGGCTCCTCTGGCCAGGTGTTGTGCGCCAGCCAGCGGAAGAAGGTTGATGCCGCGATCCTGCTGGCGGGCCCATCCTTGAGCCAGGCGTTGGCGATAGGCGCAGCAAGCTCGGCCAATTTCTCTTGCCCAAAGCGTTCCCGATGGGCGGCCTGCTGAGCATCCTGCATCTCTTGGTAAAGCGCCCTCGCCTGCTGCATCCGATCGTTATCCCAAAGCTCCCGGATCCGCCGCGCGCGCTGGCCCTCGGTCACTGGCGCCTGGTCAGGTTTCTTGGCCTGGTGGCTTATCCCGCCGATCTGCGGCGAGGCCTCTTTCAGTCCTGCGTAACCCTTCTTCAATGCGTCCTTGAAGTAAGCGGCAGGGGATTTGAGTGTCGGCAGCGTCTGGCTGCGCAGGCGCTGCTGTACGTGTTCCAGCGCGCTGCGCAGCTGCCCCTCGTCGGTCGTTGCGTAGATGTCCTGCGCATCCTCTCGCTTGAGCCCCAGCTCTGTGAGTTTGCCCACCAGCTCCAGATCGAACACATTCTTGAAGGCATCATTGATTCCGCCCAAGTGCTGCTGCGCTTTTGGTGCGACCTTGAACTGAATCTCCTCGACTTTGCGGCCACGTTTGTGTTCGATCAACTCCAGGCTGAATTCAGTGCACAGCGCATCGAGTTCGGCGAGCGCCTTGCTGATGACGTCGCGCTTGAGAAATCGATAGTCGACCTCCTTGATGTCGCTGCGTCCGGTCAGGACGGCGGCCCACCACACCACATCCTCGCGCATGGTCAGGCGTCCCGGGGAAGTCAGGTAGCGCGCGCCGAGTTCGTACATCACTGCCGCGGCGTAGCTGCGCATCTCGCTGCTGATGGCCAGCATGATCGAGGTGTACTGCATGGGCTTGACCAGGCGCTCCCGGATCTCGTCTGGGTACCGCCAGGTGATCGTGCATGAGCGCCCTACTCCGGGCTCCTCGATCGTCACTGTGCCGATCAGCTGGGTTGAGACCCAGCGCTGCGCCCCACCTGCGCTCGTCGACCATTCAATCGTGGTGGCCTGCATGTCGCGCAGGTGGGTTTTGAGGAGTTCGGTGTTGTTCGAGGTGAAGTGGGCGCTGCCGATGAGCTCCCCCAACGCCAACGTGTAAACGGGCTTGTCCACCCCTTGACGTTGCGCGTGATAAAGCAGGGCGTTATAGAGCCGGCGCGACAGCAGGGTCAGGCGACCGCGCTTGGGACGAATGGCGATCGCCTCATTGGCCTTGGCCAAGCGCTGCGCCTCGGCAAGGGATTGCTGGGCCTTTGCTGTGGTGGCCGGCATCCTTGCCGGACCTTCTTGCTCCTGGCCGCCGTCGGTTTTCAATGAGTTGCCTTTTTGTGCTGGATCACATGATGCCGGCCTATTGTGAATTCGTCAATTCACCTTTACATTGACGGCCGACCTCGGACGCCTTGTTTGTTTGAAGGAATACACTTGGGAGATTGGACAGTTTGAATTCTGAAATTTCCCATAGATTTCAATTGCTTACGACAGAATATGTGAGTGGATATGGGAATCAATGTGAGTGGATATGGGGGTTTCTGTGAGATCCATTGGGAATTGCCGCGGGCTTACGTGAGATTGCTTGGGGTTTGATGTGAGTGGAGATGGGAATTCACGGGGGTTCGGCCCGGGCCCAGTGACTTCAATGGTCAAGAAACAGCTTTGCGCGAGTGTTCTGAGCAGCTTGTGGGCGTGTCCAGCGCCCACTCCGGGGCAGATTCCCAATTTCTCTCACAATTCGAAGCTCCGGTTAGGCCCAGTATTTGACGATTCAGCAGATTCTCTTAGAATTGCCATATTCTAATGAATTTGGAAGATCGCATGGCTATTGAAGATCAGATGGCTGAAGCTGGCAACCAGGTTTCCACTCAGACCGCCCTCCCCGCTTCGACATCTGCAGGCATTACGATCGGGACGATCTCTGCGCTCGCAGAGCGAGCCGGCTCCATGGTTGAGCAAATTCGTGGCCGGCTGCTGGCCCCCGAGGCGCGCAAGATTTCACCAACCTTCTCCACGGCTCAAATGGCGGCGTTGTGCGGTGTTGATAAATCGCACCTCGACTACCGCATTACCAAGGGGGACTTGCCTGTTGGACAGATGCTCAAAGCCAGGGGCAAGAGATCCTTCAGCCTCTCCGATCTCAGAACCTGGACGCGGACGTACCGAGCCGACAAGATGCGTCCAGCCGGTAAGAAGGCGTTCACGATAGCGGTTGGCAACTTCAAGGGTGGGGTTGCCAAGACTACAACCGCGATGGTCATCGCCCAGGGCCTGAGCATGCGGGGCCACCGGGTGCTGGCGATTGATACCGACCCTCAAGGGTCGCTGACTACCCTGCACGGCATCCTGCCCGAGGCCGAGGTGGCCGAGGATATGACCATCGCGCCGTTATGCGACGGCTCGAAAACCGACATTCGTTACGCAATCCGGTCGACCTACTGGGACGGCATCGACCTGGTCGCCGCGGCGCCATTTCTCTTCAGCGCCGAGTTTGCCCTTCCGGCGCGCCAGATGCAGGACCGGGAGGCCAGGTTCTGGGACGTGTTGAATGCGGGCCTGGAGAGCGTTCGCGACCTCTACGACGTCATCGTCATCGACACGCCCCCTTCCCTGTCGTATGTCACAATCAACGCGCTTTGGGCCGCCAACGGCATCATCGTACCGGTGCCACCGTCCGGACTTGACTTCGCCTCGTCGGCGCAGTTCTGGTCGTTGCTTGCGGATCTCGGCGGAAACCTGGACGCGCAGGGCGCAGGTCACGCGGGCAAGTCGTTCGACTTCCTGCACGTTCTCTTGAGTCGTGTCGATCCTACTGACCCCGCAATGCCAGCTGTGCGCCAGTGGATCGCGGCAACCTACGGTGAATACATGCTCCCGGTCGAGATCCCCAAGACCAGCGTGACCAGTAACAAAGCGGCCGAATTTGCCACGGTCTATGACGTTCAGAAGTATGAAGGATCCGCCAGAACGTACAAGCGAGCTGCCGACGCCTACGACGCTTTCGTCGACCTGGTTGAGCAATCCGTTGTGGGCACTTGGCACAAGCCAGCTCCAACCTGATAGCCATGGAAGGGCAGGGTTGATAACCGGGATCCCTGCGAATTTTGTTCAAGTGGAAACCTGGTTTCCACTCAAATAGGAGATCAGTCATGGGTAGCACAAGAAAGAGGCTGGAGGAGTTGACCGCGGGGCTGTCGGTGCCGGCACACACGCCGGCGGCCACGCATGGAACAGTGGGTCAAGATGCACCGGTGCAATCTTCGGCTTTAGCCCCTTCCGTGGAAACCAGGTTTCCACCAGCGCAGGTGTCCGGAGCAGTACCACGAACAGGCCCTGGGCAGATGCTTGCCTTCCGCGGGCAGATGCACGCCTTGGACGGAGAGTTGACCGATCTGCGCGAGCGCTTGAAGGATTTTGAGGGCGCCAGTAAGACCATGCGACTGGACCCCAAAAAGATCAAGCCCAGCCGTTGGGCCAACCGTCATTCAACCTCATTTGCGACGGCGGCCTTTGCCGGCCTGAAGAATGACATCGAGCAGGCTGGTGGCAATGTCCAGCCCATCTTGGTGCGACCTCTGGAAGGGCAAGCGGGTCAATACGAGATCGTCTTTGGCCACCGGCGCCACCGGGCCTGTCTTGAACTTGGGATCCAGGTGCTGGCATCTATCTGGGCAGACACGATGGGGGACGTTGAGTTGTTCATGGCCATGGACCGGGAGAACCGTGAACGGGAAGACCTGTCAGCCTATGAGCAGGGGATGATGTACCAGAGGGCGCTGGAAGAGGGGCTGTTTCCATCACAGCGGCAGCTTGCAGAAAGGCTTGGTGTGACGCACACGTGGGTGCGCAAGACGATAGTGGTGGCGCAGCTTCCCCAGGCTGTCGTGGACTGTTTCAGATCACCGCTGGAAATCCAGTACCGGATGGCCGAAGCGGTCGCCGCCGCGCTTGAAAGAGATTCGCGGGCCGTGCTTCGGCGTGCAGAAAAGATTCGCGGTCAACGCCTGGCCTCGGCGGCCGTGGTCAACGCTTTGGTCGGCTCCGGGCCGGGCCGCCAGGAAAAGATCGACCTGCAGGTTCAGGGAAAGAACATCGGGTCCTGCGTGAGAGGGAAGGGCGGGGCATTCAAGATCAATCTGTTGGCGGGCTCAACCTCCGACGAGTGTCTCGACACACTTGTGGAAGCGTTGAGGGCCATGAGAGGGTAGCTCGGCCTCTTGGGCCTGCGAGCTTTATCCGTGGAAACCAGGTTTCCACGCCATTCAAACGGTGGAGATGCCGGCGCGTTCAAGCGCCTGGTGAATGCTTTCCAGACTGGATTTGATGATCCCCATGTCGCGATCACGACGGGCCTCGACAAGTGGATCGTGGGCAGGGCCGCCGTGGGCATGAGCTGAGGCAAGGGACTCTCTTGTCTTGGCCACCGCGTCGTCCAGGCGCAGCACCAGGTTGCTGCTGAACTTGGAGAACTGGGCCATTTCACGCTGCACCGCGGCGATGCTTGCGGCCATGGCCTCCATCTTGTCGTTGATCTGGCGCTGCCACTCGCTCATCCTGGTGTCAAGGGCTGGTGTGTCGGCGAGAGCTGCGCCACCAGTTGCCGGCGCCTGCGGCGGATTTGCGGCTTCGACCGGCTGGGCGCTGACCTGCTTGGAGACGATGGTATCGATCGCCTGTTTCAGGTGCTCGGTGGTCCTGTCCAGGGCAAGATCCAGGACAGACTGAGCGCTGTTTTCTGAAAGGAAGGGCCACATCTCGTACACGCGATCCATGGCTTTTTTGGTGTAAAGGCGAAGGCCGGGGCGGCCTGGCCGCGACGCATCATGTCGACTGGTCCCTGGGCCTGCATCGGCCGGGGCTACACAGTCCCGGAACTCACCGCCGGCGCTCCACTTTTTGAGCGAACCATCAGACGGAGCCTTGGCCCCGTGAAGTATCGTCAGGATTCGAGAAAGTTCCGCGAGAGAGCAGACCTCGTTCCATTGAGTCAGCTGATCCACAGGCTGCGGAGCACTGTCGTTAGTCATCTGAGTCTTTCGGTTACTCAATAACTAAATTATAAATCAAATCAGGATTTGGTCAACCCAAAATTGAGGTTTTCGTGAAACATTTTCCCGAAGGGGTTGTTATTCAGCACTAAGTTGTTGTCACATAACAAATAATTCATGAAACATTAAAAGTCGTGGAACATCGACTTTTGCGCTTCTCAGCAGCGTTGAATTTTTCATGCCAGGGGAAGAGGGAGATTCTCGGCCAACTTTGAACTATTGGGGAGGCTGTACTCCTCGAGCTCGTGATCAGCCTGATTGTTTCGTATATTGATTCCAATGAGAACAATCAAGGCAACAAAGTGAATTGATCACCCTCAACATCGGAATGCGCGAAACGAGATCCCGAGGTGTCGTTCATCGCGTCAGCTGCCTCGGCAGCGATGGACGTCTGCAGGATCTGGTTCTGTGTATCAGCGGCTCTTGGGGCGAAACCTCCCGCGCGTCGAAAGGCCCGATCGGCCCCGGCGTAGTTAGTCTGGAGTGTGCGAATGGACTGCAGCGCGTGATCGCCCACGGCGAAGTGCCCAAGTGCAGCGGCCGCTGCGACCGATCCCATGCTCGCTTGCATGTTGGCGGCCGCTGTCGATCGCGTGTCGTACAGGGAGTACAGACGCCCGTCCGGGAACATGCGCCGGCACGCCGCACCCATGGCAGAGCGGCAGCCGTTGTAAAACTTCTCGAAGGTGTTCTCCGGGCTGCCTGCCAGGTAGTTCTGGATGTTGACCAGGTGAGAGTTCACCGCGTAGCGCCATTTTTCTGGCACGACGATGTCGCGCCAGGCCAAGGTCCTCTTGCGCAGCTCCCAGGCGCGCAGCTGACGAAGCATCAATAGCGTCTGCTCGTCTTGCGTGGTGGCCTCGATCTCATCGAAGAACGATCTGGTGATCGCCGCAGCGCTTCGGGCTGCCTGCAGAACAGCGGCCGCATTCTCTGGGTCGGCCTGAACCATCTCCGCGATGTCCATTTCAGCCTGGGAGATGAGCCTGGCCGGGATGTTTTTCCAGTCGAAAGAGGCCCGGCTCTTGAGTTTCAGGTTCGGCAGACGAAGAATGCCCCTGTTCCAATCCAGCCAGAAGGCCCGCTCCCACTCGCCCGGGCGAGCACCAGTGGCGATGCCTGCATTGATCCATACGCCGGTCTTGCTGCCCCACATGGTGGCGGAAGTTCTGCCGCTGAGCAGCCCGTTCAAAAGTGGGCCGAGATCAGCCTCAGGAATACTGCGTGCAGAGGTGCGCACGCGGCGACCGCGCTGCCCCAAGCGGGATTGTTCCCGTGGCTTGTAGGCCTTGAGCGCCTCAAGGGCGCTGGCTGAGTCTGCCGAATCGAACCCCAGGTCGTCACGCGGGATGGCCCAGAGCAGGGCGCTTCGGTAGACCTCCTGGGTCTTGATGCCCAGCCCATGGCTGCCGATCAGATCTTCGACCAGATGGCTGGCGGAGACGAACGCCGGGTCCACGTTCCTGGCAGCAGCTGCCCGCTTGAGCATGCCGCGGTAGCAGGACCTGTAGTAAATAGCGGTTTTGTCCGAGACGGTTTTGGAGGCATCTGTGTACCAATCGCTCAGGCGCTGGGTGTGCTCGGCCTCCCAGCCTTTGATGGTCGTCTCGATCGGGGTGTCGAGCTCGTCAACAGGCACGAAGGTAGAGCCGGAGGGGGGAGGCTCACCCATATCCAGGCCATGGAATGGAGGCGGGCTCGCGTTCTTGACGGTGAAGATGTCCGGCAGGCTCTCCATCTCCTGAATAACCAAATCCACAGGGGGTTTACCCCCGGGGGTTGATTTGGCACCTTGGCCGGACTGCGAGGTTTCTTGTTCTACGTGCATTTCTTGTGGTCCATTCCCTACGAGCCGGATCCTTCTCGTACCTTCGTGGGCGTTCTATCTACCACTGAGGTCTTGTTCCTGTGTATCAGCCTCCAGTGGCGCTTTGATTCCTCGGGAATTCTCCTGCAAAAAACCATTCCACGTCGAAATTTCTTCCCCTAAAAGTACATTAGTGTTGATAAAGGGGCAAAACGCAACCCGATGCAACCGAATAAGTGGGTGCTATTTCAATAGCATTCAGATCGATAGGTTTCACGGTGCAAGAACAACTCTGCTGGATATGTTCATAGCACGCAATTAAATTTTGGACTTGAAACAGCCCTGCAACGACGGCCAGAAGAAACTCGCTGGAAATCTGCTTGCTACAGGTAAAGCACGCTGTTAGTTTCTTGCCATTTGTCAATAGAACCAGTCAAACACCGCTCTCGCCGGTCAAAAGCCTCCGCCCCCCGCCCGCCACCCGTGGTGGCGGGCGATCATCGGGAGAATGGTTATTCGAGGAACTTGGCCCCATCGAAGTGGTTACTGGCCGAACCGTTTCCTGTGCTGGATGTTGATCATGAGCGCCGGCTCCCGCGGAGCTGAGCGCGCCGCCCGTGGCGGACTCGACCGCGTCGCGCACGGCCGCCATGCCGCGGCTCTGGGTTTCGTGCGCGCGGATCAGGCGCTGCTCGCGTTCTTCCTCGACGAGCATGCCCATCTCGCAGAGCCGGCGGATGTAGGAATTGCGCACACGGTCAGCGCCTTCGCCGGTGAACTGGCTCAACCTGGCATACAGAACGGGATTGGCCTGGCGAACCACGCGCAGCCGCAAATCAATGTGTCGATCGGTCTTGGCCATATCTGGTCCTCCGGGCCTTGTTACGCGGTCTCGGCCTGCCCGGCCGACTTGATTTGGTTGGAACTGGCATCGTTGAGTGCCACCTGTTCGGCGATCAGCTGCAGCCCCTCGACGTTGCTGAACACTGAGTGGGGGGGTGTGAAAATTGGCATGTCGGGCATCCTGCTGGAGATTTCATCTGCGTAATCGGCAGGGTGTCCGCCAACCATGACCACCATGTCGATCACGTCCCATGCGCCCTTGATCCCGTTGAACATGATGCCAACAGGATCGCGCACGGCCCGGCGGGCCGCCGCTGCGATCTCCGGATCCTTCATGTCGACCATGCGGCCTTCGAGCTTGAAGGGTGTGCCTTTTCGCAAGGATTCGTCCAGACGCTGGAGATTGGAGGGCGCGATGCGCCTGGAAAGCGTTACCTCCAGGTGTTCCTTCACGGCATTGAGGACGCGGTGGCGGCCGGCGTCGCCTGCGGCGCCGGACACGTCGGTATTGGGCTCGCCCTTGTTGACCAGCAACCAGTCCAGTGTGTATTCGCCCGGGTCGACGGCAACAATGGTCATGGTATCGAGCAGGTCATCCCAATCTTTCAGCGGCTGCAGGCCCGACTGCGGGTACTTCAAAATGGTCTCGTTGATCTCGGGGATGTTGCGATCCAGGCTGTAAAAGCCGCCCATGGGCTGGGGGCGCACGATCACCTTGTCGATCTGGACGCTTTTGTCCTTGTCGATGGAGATCAGGCCGGTATAGGCGTTTTTGAGCGCTGCGGGCTTTGCCGGATCTCGAAAGTGGCTCACTGGAAGCCCCAGAACCAGCACATCGATGTGTTCTTCTCCCATGTAGGCCAGAGCCCCACGCATCAGGGCGTGGTATGGGGCGCTGTTGTAGAAGGAGTCATCGAGTTGGCGGCCAAAATCCCCGAAGGATGCGACCCGGCCCATGACCCCAGGCCCGACCACGTACGACTCTCCGTTGTAGGAGACGACGCGCACATCGGAGCTTTTGCGCTCTTCGAGTTCGTAGCGGCGTCGGTCGACGGCCAGGGCTACAGAAGGGAAAAGGTCGTATTCGATGATGGCGTCACCGGATGCGTCTTCTTTGCGCCTCGTGAATTTTGTCAGGCCATAGCCCAGATCGATGGCTACGGCTACCAATGCCTTGCTCTTGTCCATTTGTTTCCTTTGAATGTATCGTTGCGAACCAATTGCGCATGTTAGAGCCAATTCTGTCGAAAGCAAAGAATTTCATTGGAAATGTGCTCCAGTGTCGTATTTATGAGCCGTTGGTGGTAGATCAGTGCGACATCAAAGCCGACAACATGAAGTTGTCGCTGGAGGATATTTGATGGACTTTGTAAGTGCCACCAGAGACAACAAGCTGTGCAGTAAAAGGCCTGGTTTGGATGATTGTCATTGGTGGTAGATGAATCAGCCATTGGAGACAAGTAGAGAGATTGAGTTGACAACAAGTGGTAGATCAATGGGCCACGTGAGGTCTATGTGTTGCCGTGAGATGGATTGACCTCAGGAGGTATTTGAATCGGCCATTGGTGGCTGATGTGTGGCGCAGCAAGCTGCGCTGTTTAGCTGTTCAGTTGCCCAGGAAGATGGTGCCGCCGCCTGCGGCTAGTCATGCTGTAGAACGATGGAGGCCACGGGCGGCCAGTTGCCTTAGGTCTCGAAGAAATCACCGCGGGGGCTTCGAAGCGCATATACTGGTTCGACATTTGGTTCGTGTTGATAGGTGAATAGAAAATGATAGACAACAAAGGCAATCAATACTGCTACCTCAACGGCCGAGGCAATGGACTGGAAGTTGCCGGCGAAAGGGCTGGCTTTTTTTCGAAACTTGAGACCTTGCTTACTCAAGGGTCTCAGGGGAAGGCCCCGCCAAAGCAGTGGGCGGCAATGATCCAGGCGTTTCAGCAAAAAGGGATCAAGCGCTCGGAATTGCAGGACAGCGGTATCCTGGAGCGTTTGGGCGGATCAGAGGCCAAGTCCCTCACCAAGGATGAGGTCGTCCAGCTTGTGCGCTCTGGGCTTCCAACCGTCAAGGAAGTTGAGCTGGCCCAGCCTCACTACGAGGGTTGGCGCCACAAAGGAGGCACTTACAAGGAGTACCTGTTTGTCCTCAATTCCCAACGGGACAATGTTCAAGACGAACTTGGCGAGCTGGAATCGCAGATCGAAGCCATTCAATACGATGCCACTTCCATCGCTTTCAGTCTTGGCGACCTGATGGATGACCCCGAGTTGCCGGTGCGGATGCAGAAGAGGATCCAGGAGTTGAAGTTGCTGCTTCCGGTGGCGTGGGATTTCAAGGCGAGCCACTTTAGCTCAGCCCTGGACGGCTCGGTGGACAAAAACATCATGGCGCATGCCCGGGTGACCGAGCGTGGTTCTTTGTATTTCGTTGAGGAAATCCAGAGCGATTGGGCGCAAAGTGGCGGTAAGAAAGCACGGAGACTGGCACGAGACGCCATGCTGGTGGCGGCGCTACAGAAGCTTCGAGGGCAACCCGAGTTTCGGCCAGAGAAGATCAGGCCACTTTTGGTGGCCGCGATCAACGAGGGGAAGCCGATCTCGTTCGGAAACCTGAACTTCAATCCGAAAGACCCGGAGATTGTCGAGGCGGGCAACCGAGCTCGGGCGCTGGCCTGGGATGAACTCACGCCCGCGGCGCCATTTGTGACCAACACCGAGGAGTGGTCTGGCCTGGTCCTGCGCCGGCTCATCCAGCGCGCCGCAGCGATTCCCCAGGTGAACCAGTTCGCATGGATTACCCAGTCCATGCGCAATGGGGGCAGAGCCGGAGGCGGTGAAAGCCTCGACGACTTTTACAAGGAAATCCTGCCAAAGCTTGCCGACAAGGTGCTCAAGCCCCACGGCGTAAAAGTCACCATGGGGCGAGTCAATCTTGGCGGCAATGAATTCGACGTGCCAACCTTCAGCATGACCCCTGCCATGAAGGATGCCTTGTGCGGGCCGATGCCGCTTTACAGCCTCTCACCGGTGTGGGCCGGCGCACGAAACGGACAAGAAGAAGTCAACAGGGTATTGGCTGAGTGCAACCTGATGATGGGCACGAGCCGTCACGTGAAGGTGCTCGACAAGCTCTACGACCTTGCCACAGCTCAGCAGGTAGCGGGGAAATACATCAACAACGGGATTCTGCTGAACCTGCACGCCAAGAATCTTGACCGCGCAGCCCGACACGAAGCCTGGCACTTCGCAACCGAAAACATGCTTACCGTGCAGGAGCGCATCTACATCCGAAATGAGTTCGCTGCGCACAAGCCACTTGCTCACCGCACCCGACAAACGCTCATTGCGCTTGGCGAGGTGGCCGCGGCCCATCAATGTGCTGATCCGGAAGAGTGCGCTGCTCATGCTTTTGCTCTCTGGAGCACGGGCGAGATGCAGGTGACGGAGGAACTGCCCCGCGGGATTTTCCATCAGGTTGCCGATGTTCTGCGAGATCTTGGCCGGTGGGTCTTCGAGCGCATGCAAGGGGAGCCGGCAATGACGACAGAAAAGCTCTTTGAGTCCATGCGAAGCGGGCAGATGGCCACTTTGCGTCAGTCCAGACGAGCCCTTGGCGCTGACGTGAGCCTGGATGTGGACCACGAAGCCGCGGCGCAACGCATGGCGGCCTGATCCGGCACCCGAGCAGCCAGCCTCACAAGGCTGATCGGGAAGGGCAAAGAATCTGTCTAGCGGCCCGTCGGGTCGAGCCGTGCCGCGTTCGGCGTATCAAATTCTCGACATATTTTCAACATTTTTTGTCACGTCGTGCTCGAAATGGAGAATTCGGACTTGCGCATACATAGCTCCGCGATATAGTATCGGTACGAACGAAAAGGCATACCGCCGAAAACGGGTCTTTTCACGATCAACTTCCAGGCTGATACATGAACCAACTGTCTCGAATTTTCGGCGCCGTAACCACCTCGGCAGTTTTGATAGTTCTCTCTGCTTGCACTTCCGCCCCCGTCAAGCCGTCAACACCAGATCCGACAGCGGTTGCACTCGACAACATGCTTGCGAAGGCAGCACACCAGCCAAGCTTTACGGGTAGTGCTGATGAGCATGCGCCGGCGCCCAGAATGGCCAACGGCAAGCTCTGGGTGAGCTGGCAGGGCGATGCAGTCAATCTGCTTCGCAAACTGGCGCCCTTGACCGGGCTGGCTGTTTCCGTGACGGGCCCGGTGCCGCGGCTGCCGCTGTATGTTCAGGTCCACGCCGATGGACTTCCTTTGGATGAGGTTTTGCGAGACATCGGCTATCAGCTTGGCCAGCGTGCCGACCTGATTCTTCAGGCCAAGAGCGTGGAAATCCGGTACCGCGCATATTGATCCGGGAGTCCGACTTCATGAGCAATTTGCGCCCCTCAACCTTCCGGCACCTGGCACGAATCGCCCTGTGTGCGTCTTTTACTGTCATCTCGCACAGCGCTTTCGCGCAAACACAGGCGCTGACGATGGATGCCTTGATGAACGCGCAGGGCTCCAGCGCGAGCGAGGTGCATCTGAGTCTGGTGCGCGAGACCGTGCTTCGCGAGACCGCTTTCGGCCTTGGCACGCGCCTTGGGCTGCTGCAGCGGTCCAAGGAGATTTTCGCCGAGGTCAACCAGCGCAAAGACCAGCTGGACAAGGAATTCAATTTCGGCGGCCTGATGATGGGCCCGGGAGTTCTCCCGCCTGTGATCATGGAGTCGCACGATGCCGTCTCGCTGGAGGCGACCACCATGCGAGTTTCCGGCTCGATCTACAAGATTGAGGCGCCAGCACGATTCGTGGCGGTTGCCCCAACCTGGAGGGACTGGCTGTTTCTTGGACTGCCCCGCGAGGATTCCGTGAACCTGGACTCCGTGAAGGCGCTTTTGCCGCGAGATGGCGCGGAAAAGGCGTTCTGGAAGCAGGAGCTGGCCAAGGCTGTGGCCAGTGGGCGAAGCCAGGCACAGCAGATCTTCGACTCCAATGTTGCGTCACTGGAGAAGACCTACTTCGGGATGCGTCTGTTCTATGACCTCTACAAGCGCGGCATGGTGAGCATCCCGGTCATTGCCAGTTCGCAATCCATGATCGATCATGAAAGCCCGAACACGATCGACGTGGGAAACACCATGTTCAGAATCACGCGGCAAACCGGCTTTGAAGACGCGAAGAGCTGGAAGCCCCTCGAGTAATCGGTTCGCTGTGCACTGAACCGAGCGATATGCCTTATGTCTGATAGTCTCGCCGGCGGCGCCCCGCGCTTTTCTCTGCCAATCGGCAACATCCTTCGCAGTGATCTGAATGGGTTTCTGGCCAAGGTCTATGACCTTGGCTGCTCGGACATCAAGTTTTCTTCGACCGACTACGTCTGGGCAGAAGTGAACCGGCTGTGGCAGCCGGTGACGGATCGGCGCCTTGATGACAGCGAGGTGATGACCATCCTCGGTCTGCTTTTCAATGAGAGTGGTCAAACGGAAATAGGGGCTGCCAATGCGATCGACTCGCGAGTCGACGCTGTGATCTCGCGCGAGAAAGTCCTGTCTTTCCGGCTCAACGCAACCGGTTGCTCGGTTGGCTCCACCATGGCCGGAGTCAACATCACGCTGCGCGCGATGCCCCAGGAGATCCCAACTTGCGGTCATCTCGGCCTGGAGCCTGAGCTGATGGACAACCTGTTCCCGCGCTACGGGCTGGTGCTGGTGGTGGGCACTACTGGTTCTGGAAAGTCAACCCTGCTTGCCGCGGCTCACCGGTATCGTCTTGAGGAGAGGCGTGACGACCCGGTGCACATTCTGACTTACGAGCAGCCGGTGGAATACCTGCTACGAGGCCTGGCTCAAGGACACATGCCGGAGCCAACACAGACCGAGGTGGGTGTCGGCGCTCAGCTTCGCGCCATGGACATGGTGGGCCCCAATGCCATGCGGCGCAAGGGGCAAGTGATCCAGATGGGTGAGATTCGGGACATGGGCAGTGCGCGCGCCGGCTTTGAGCTCGGCGCAACTGGCCACGCGACTTACGCCACAATGCATACCGAAACGCCGGACCGGGCGCTGTCGCGCACGCTGCAACTATTTCCGCCTGTCGAACACACGCGGGTTGCAAACGACTTCATCGAGCAGACACGGCTGGTGATTGCCCAGAAGCTTGCGCGCAGGACGGATGGAAAGGTCATGGCTTTTCGCTCCTGGTGCGTGTTCGATCGCGAGCTCAAGAGGGCCATGGAAGACGAGCCAGTGCAGTCGTGGAACAAAATCATCCGCCGAGCCGTGGCCGACCGTGGCAATGACTTTGAGAGCAAGGCCTTCGACGCATTGAAGCAAGGCCTGATCAATTTCGCGAATTTCCTCGAAGTGTCTTCCATGACCACAAAAGAGGGTCATGATTACTGCCAGCAGCGCGGATTCGTTGTGACGCAGAAAAAGGCTGCTCCCGCTGTCGCCGGTGACCATGGCGACGACTCGAGCCTGACGCACACGCCATCCGCCAGCTCATTGGCGTGCGTGCAAACGAGCGAGGAAGCAGTATGAACAATTGGCCGCGTACTGGAAGATCGTACAAAATCCCTGGAACGCCCCTGCCGCCACAGGCCGGCGCGCCGCTGGTACTGATCCTGTTTCATCTATCGCTGCTGACGCTCGGGCTCGCTCTTGCCGTTTGCGCGGTATTCTCCTATGCGTCGTTCAAGAACCGCACGATCCTCTGGGCGGCCAGGCGTATTCGCAGCAAGCTGCGTGGAGGCGTCATCGCTGCTCGGCCTCGCCTTTACCGGCGCAGGTTTACCATGAACGAGCAGCTCTCTGACATCGACTTCAACCATTGGGGGAAGGATCAGCCCTGAATTCGCCTCGATTGCAAGTTTCTCCAAGGCGCTGAGTTGACCATCGACCAAGCGTCTCTCAACGGGCCAGTTCGGGGCCCGTCTTTTTTTGCAGTGACGTCTGCTGCAATGGTGACGAGCCGCCCCGCGGGCGATTCAGTGGAGATTGGGTATCAGCATGCTAAAGCGCGTGCCTTTACCCAATTGCGAGCTCAGAACCAGCTTGACCTTCAAGGCGCGTGCCAGCCTGGCCACGAGCGCCAACCCCAGTCCGATCCCGTCCGCCGAGTATTCCTTGGCCTCTGGCACTCTGTAGAACTCCAGGAACACCTGATTGATATCCTGTGGGGCAATGCCAATCCCCTGGTCCCACACCTCGACGCAGGCGCCGTCCTGGTGAGGTCGAATCGCAACAAGGATTTTTTTGCCCCGGGGGCTGTATTTGATGGCGTTGGACAGGACGTTACCAAGCATCCGGCCGATCCGGGCCGGGTCGGTCATGACTGTTTTTTCGACGACATGAAGACGCAGCTCAATGTCCTTGGCGGCCGCCAGCGGGGCGTATTGAACTATCAGGTCCTGAGCGACGCAAGACAACTCCACGAGATCAATCTTCAAGCGAACATCCCCGCAGTCCATGCTGGAGAGGTCAAAAAGAGAGTCGCAAAGATGGTTTGCGGCCTTGCTGGCCGTGACGATCTTGGACACCAACTCTGCCCGGTCCTGTGGATTGTCAGAATCGGCCAGCCAGTAGGCGTACTGTGACAGCGCGAGGACCGGCAGGCGCATGTCATGCGCCGCGGCCGTGAGGATCCTGGTCTTGGCTAGGGCAGTGCCCAGCGCCCGGTCCCCTTGAACCGAGAGGTTGTATTCCTGGATCAGGTGACTTTTCTGGTTTTGGTGGATGTTTTTTGAGAAGTAGGTGAGCAGCGCCCAGTAAAGAGCAGGGAAAGCAAGAGTCCACCAAATGATTTGGTTGCTCTCTGGCCGCGGCGTCAAAGCGCAGTAAAGGATGATGCTGAGCAATGTCAGGAAGAAAGCATTGACGGCATATCTGCTGAGGCGGGCGATCAGGGCGATAGCCGGTATGGGGACAGACACGACAAGCACCAGGATGAACCAGCAGGCCATCTGAACTTTCAAGCCAAGGTCGTCGAGGAAGAAAAATACGGATGACCCCCAGAAGGCAGCTATGGCCACGGTGACGATCCACTGCGGGCGCAAGGCATTGCGCTGGGCGGACATCCCGAGGTCCTTCCCCGCGAATTTCATTCTGTAATTCAGCACGAGCATTCCTCGAATGCCCGTCAGTAGCACGCCCATGACCACCCAAAGTAACAAGGCGCGTTTGTAGTCGGAGTTCCTGCAAAGGTAGGCAAAGACCGGGATGCAGGCTGCCGAGAGGATCTGGGAAGGCCTCACGACACTGGCGTACTGGGAATACATGCGCTTTTTAACGGTACGCGCACGCAGTTCATCGCTGCCGCCGGCCTCTATTGCCGTGAAATCTGCGTCTTGAGGGTCCAGTGTCAGCGTAGATCGCTGCGGCACTGGCTTTTGATTCTGTCCCTGGACGTCAGTATTCAAGCGCCGCGGTGCGCTGGCGGTGCGAAACCTGCGCGCCTGCGCGGGGCCGGTCGAAAGTTCTCCGAAGACCGAGGTGAATGGTTGGACTTGAGTCTGCACGGTAAGACAACTGAAACAGTATCGAACCACTTTACTGTTGTAGCAGATGGTTTCAGGGATTGTTAATCAAAGTTTTCACTTTTCGCCAAATTTTTCACGAATTGACCGCATCTTTCGGAGAGAAACCTGTGCGCAAACACAACACCTTGTCGAATTGACGAAACAATCAGCGAAACAAAAAAATTCATATTCCGTTCGCATTGAAGTATGCTCACGAACAAATAAGCCGTTTCGTACCAAAAGAAGCGGTCAAATCACTTCAAAGGCGACGGGACCGAATGGAAGAACTAGGGCAAGAGTTGAGCGAGCAGGACAAGGCGTCCATCACCCAAAATGTGTGGACGCTCGTCGATGCTTTGCCTCAGCGCGATCTGATCAAGGCGTCCGACGCCCGGGCCTGGGTTGCCCAGGTTGTAGAACTGCATGGCGTGCAGGCCATCTGGCACGCGGTACGTCTCAACGGTTTCGGCGGCTCGGAGATCGGTGTGCTGGTGCGCAATATGCATGGAGTGCGCGCCGACCACATGGCCAGTGCCCATGACATCGTGCTGGGCAAGCTCATGCGCAAGATTCCCGATGAGACCAACGAGCACATGACTCGCGGCCACGAGAACGAAGCCCTTCATGCCGCCAAGTTTTACAAGAAGTACGGTGCTTTCCGCGACGAGGCGGCCTTTTTGAAGCTGACGCAGGCGCAGGGCACGCTGCCATGGATGCGCTACAGCCCGGACGAGGTGGCGCAGATACCGTCCAAACTGTTGGCGTCAACGCGTGGCGCCAGTGGTAAGCGCCCCACCTCGCGCTGGTTGATCGACTACAAGGCGCCCAGCTGCGTCGAAGAAGGCGAGGAAATCCATTTTCAGTATGGCTGCCAGCTTGCCCAAGGCTCCATCTTGTGCGAAGAGCAAGGCGTTGAATTGCACGGTCTCATGCTGAGTCAGTACGACTGGGCGCACTGGCGCCTGAAAGATGACGTCATTGTCGTCAGCGATGACCTCAAGCAGATGGTGCGCGATGCCGGAAACTGGGCTTGGGGCTGCGTCATGCGCGCCGAGGTGCCGCGGTACATCTCGACCCCCGTGCTGGCTGATAGCGCCGGCTTCGTGGAAAAGAATTCGGAGCTGGCAGTGCGTATGGCCCACGTGCTGGCCTTGTCCAGTGCGGCCGATGAACGAGCCATGGAGCTTCGCAAGATGCTGCTGGAGAACCTGGGCGGCACCAAACTCGACGGCCACAAGATCGTGTTGCCCGGCGCGGGTGCCCTCACGGCCTTTCTCAAGATCGACATGGAAAAACTCCAGGCCGACCTCACTGCCGAGCAATTGGCGAGTGTCCTCAAGAAGGACGGCTACGACGAAAAGCGTATGGCCGCGCATCTGAAGTCGCTGGGGGTGGATCTCAAACAGTTCAAGGTCGACAAGGTCGACCCCGACAAATTGGCCGAGCAAGCCGAGTCGTTTGGTATCGACCTGGATCGATACATGGTGGAGCAACACGTGTTCAAGGTGGAGAAGCCCCTCAAGGAGGAGATGCAGCTTTTCGTGAACACACATTACCCGCTGGCTGTGGAGCCCAGCGAGGAGACATCCGTGCTTTTGGAGCAGGGGGTCACAGAGCCGGTGGCTGAGATGCCGCGTGGGTAGTTTTCAAGTTTGTTCGCGTGGCCAGAGATGAGGCCGCACAAGCCTCGCGGACATTCAAGTATGTGCGGTCTCATCTTTGTTCATCAATTAGGAGTTGATCAAATGGCTATTCACAAATCCAATGGCGGCGGTCGCAAGAACCTGACCTTCATTTCGCTGGTGGAACGCACCAACAAGCACATGTCCGCGGCGGAAATCGAGAAGGACCCCGAGCACAAGGCGCCCGGCTTCCTCTATCGCGAGGCTGACACGGGTAGTTACGCGTTGGCCGACAAGCTCACCGGCTTCGTGGTCAGCGTGAAGACCGGCACCGACAGCTACACGCCTGCAGGCGGCCAGCCGGAGGTGTACCCGATCGCCACGGTGCGACTGAGCGACAACGAAAGCGTGAAGGTTCGTCTGGACCAAAACCTGGGGCGCACTGTGATCGGCTTGCTGGCCGCCAACGCTCTGTCCCATGGCGACGGAGCGATCGACATCTATGTCAACCACATCCGCGCCGGCGGCCGTATTGGCGACGGCCCGGCATTTGACAAGGACAAGTCCTTCATCAATGTCAAGCCCATGGGCGCTGACACCACCGAGAAGTTCAAGCCGATCTATGCGGGCGACGATGGCCAGATCCTGGTGGATGCGGAGGGCAAGCCTGCCCCGCTGCCGAAGGCGGACATCGTTCGCTTCCAGGGCAAGGATCGCTACGACTGGGAAAAGATCAACAACATCGCCGTGAATACGGCCCGGGGCCTGGAGGGGTTCTACAAGGACAAGGAAGCGTCCGCTCACAACCAGGGTGCCGCTCCTGCTCATGACGACCCCATCGACCTGGACGCCGCCGCTGCCGCGGCAGCTCCGCGGGCCTGATCGAGTCGCTGAGGTCTGGGCCAATCTGGATCACCCAGGTTGGCCCAGCGATGTTCTTTCAACCGGCGCGGCACTTCGCGCCACAGATTTCGAGAGTAGGACAAGATGCCCAAGTGGATTGACCTCAATGACGCTTCATCCGCGCGACTGAAGATCGCGACGATCGAGGTCGCTGGTGAGTCGCATCTGCACCTGTTCATCACGGGGCTGTCCTACCTCAACCCCGCCTGGCTGCGCGCCATCAACGAGATGGGCTTTCATGCCGGCGGCGCTCGCAAATACCTCGTTCGACGGGTTCGCCCCGGCGAGCGACCCAAGGCCTCGGACTTTCGCGCGGTGTTTCCGCATGCAGCGGTACGCGAGATGGCGCCCGAGAGCTACATGCTCAATCTGCAGACGGCGCGTCGCCCCGAGGAGCGAGCGGCGACCCGCGAGGAGCGAGCCGCGGCGCTGGACATCAACAACGCGGTGCTGCTGGGTCGCAATGCCGATGGCGATCGCGTTTTTGAAGCGGCGGGTTCGCGCTACGTCATCAAACTCAATGCCAAGGCGCAAGAGGTGCGCGTAGATGAGTCCGATGCGAGCCAACCGCATGTTTACTTGCGCATTCCCAAGGATGCTGTCGGGGGTGAACGCACCCAGGCGCTGCTGCAATGCGCCGATGGTTTTGTGCGCTCGATGGTGCTGGGCGAAGTCCAGCACGCCGAGGATTCGGATCGCTTCATGCGCGCGGTCTTTGGCGCCGGCCCTTACAGCGTTGGGCAGTACGACGAGGCTCATGCGGCCATCGAGAGCGCGCTGCTGCGGTATCTTCGAGATGGTTTCGAGGTAGCGCAGGACGCCTATGGTGAGGCCGCAAGGCTGACCGATCTGCTGCCGCCATTCCGTGGAAACCTGCGCGGGGCTGGCACGATGCCTGTGCCAGTTTCCGTGATCAGCCAACGCTTGCTGGGCGACACCGCTGGCATGTCCGTGGTGGTCCCCAATGCCTACGACGGCGCTTCCTTTGCCTTTTTGGCCGAAGGAACCACTGTGCGCGCCTATCGCGGCGCGAAGGACCTCTCGGCGCTGTCTTCCGGGCTGAACCTACGAGCCAGCGCCCAGTGGCAGGACGGGGAATTCACTGCAGGGCGCGAGGCCGGCGCCGATGCGCTGTTCATCAATGCAGATCCGACCGTGGAGGCCGACGGACGGCGCGGCGATTACACGCTGGCGATCAACGCTCTGCGCTGCCTCAAGGATGGCGGGCGTGCCGTCATGGTCCTGGCGGCCGATGCGGTGCCGGGCGAGTTGTCCGTGGCAGCCCGCAATTTCCTGAGTCTGGTCAATGAGCGCTACGAGATCCAGAGTGTTTTCGAGACCGCGCCCATTCTTTCGCGCAAGGCCGGCGTGCGTGAGGACAGCCCCGGCCTTCGAATTGTCTCGGTCGTCAATCGCCGGGTCGAACAACCTCAGCCTGTCGCCAGCACGCTCACGGTCATCTCTTCTTGGGATGACCTCAAAACGACCGTTGACGAAGCAATGGCCAGGGCCAAGGTGCTTGATGCCCAGGCTCAGGGTATCGACGTGGAGCGCGCCGCCCAGGAAGGGCGGGTGCAGCGACCCTACATTGCCTTCTCAAGGGTGGGTGAGGCGCGATCCATGGTGCCGTCGAATATGCAGGCGCCTTTGCAAGCGACCATGACCCGGATCGAGTCTATGTACGGGCAAGTCGACGAATTGGTGGCGCGCGAGATGGGGTGGGGCGCAAAAGCGCTTGCCGAGCGGCTCTCGCCGGAGCAGATTGACGGTCTGGCGATGATCATGGTGCGCCAACTCGAAGGCTTCGCCAGTGTTCTGGCGGACGAGACCGGTATTGGGAAAGGTCGGCAGCTGGCGGCCCTGATGGCCTGGGCGCTGCGCCGCGGCCAACAGGTTTTCCTGGTGACCGATCGGGCCAATCTGTTCTCCGACATGGCGCGAGATCTCAAGGACATCGGTGAGTGGGACCGCGTTCGCGCGATGATTCTCAACAACGATGGCGAGATCACCTGGGAGCCTGGGCCCGGCCAGGAGCCGGTAGTCCTGGCGCAGCCTTTTGGCGCTCCGCGCACCAAGGCCATGGTCGAGGACGGAACGACGCTGGCGCAGGCTGGACTGAACACCTGCTTTCTGACTTATTCCCAAATCACGGGCATCGACAGCCACAAAGCGCAGTGGGTGAAGAATCAACTTGGCAACGCTCTGATCGTTTTCGACGAGTCTCACGTGGCCGCCGGCAGCGACAGCCAGATCGCCAGTCATGTTGCCGAGATGAGCCGCCTGGCCAAGGGGTGTCAATTCGCTTCTGCAACATGGAGCAAGAGCGAGGAAAACCTGCACATCTATCAGCGTGCTTTGCCTGAGAGTGTGAATGTTGCCTCTTTGTCCGCAGCAATCAAAAAAGGCGGCGAATCCTTCTCCGAGGTGCTCAGCTCAATGCTCGCTTCAGAGGGTGCATTGATCCGCCGCGAGCACGACCTGTCGAAACTGGAAGTTCGCGTGCACACCGATGAGTCGCGTCGTGCGCAGAACGAGAGTGTCAGCGATGCAGTGGCCAAAGCCCTTGGTGCGGCGGCATTTCTGGCCGGAGACCTCTCCCAGATCTTCATGCGCGGCAACCGGGAAGCCGTCAAGGTACTGCAAAAGGCGCGCGAAGTGCGCGGCAATTTGTTGAATGCCGCTGAGCATCAGGCCGGCGCCCATGCTGTGCAAACGCCGATCATGCGTGCGAAGGTTCTGAGTTCGGGGTTTGGTACGGGTTCGGTCTTGTACCAGGTCATGAAGGCGGTGCAAGGGGCCCTCAATGCCGGTCAGGTCGCCGATCGGGCGCTGGAGCACATTCGCAATGGGCTCAAGCCAGTGATCGTATCGGAGGCCACCAACGAGGCGTTGACGCGCGCCTTGATCATGGAGGCCAACAGGGCTGATGGGCGGCCGCAATCGAACGATCTGCCTTCTCACATCAAGATGCCAACGATCCGCGATGCGGTGAGAAATGTCATCCTGCCTCTACTGACCACGGTGATCAGCAGGGAGATCACTGAAGACGATGTCGGCGAAGATGAGGAGGACGCCTCAGTTCGCAATCGCATGCGTGATGCGGAAATTGCCGCAGAAATCAATGCGGAAGACGAAGAAGACCCAGCCAATGAGACGACCCCAGCCATGCAGCGGGAGCGCCAGGATCGTCGTTTGCTCAGCCGCATCAACGGCGATGGGCAAACTGGCCCGCAAGAAGATGCTGTCAACCTGGACGATGCCGTGGCAGCCACACAAGCGCTGGACGACGAAAGCACTACAGGCGCACGAGCGTCGAGCGGGGGAAATTCGACCCGTCGTGTCGTGAAAATTACTGAGATGGTCGATCTTCCGCAGGAAGCCCGGGAAGCGTTTGACAAAGGCATCACCGAAGTTCGTAGCCTGATTGAGGCCATTCCGCCACTGCCGGTGTCGGCCTTTGACGTGATCGAGCAGAAGCTTCGCAACGCCGGCGTCACCATCGGCGAAATTACCGGCCGCTCGTTTTCCCTGGAACACGAGCCGCAGGCTGACAATGAGGATCGCTGGAGGATCCTGCCACGGGTGCGCAGCAAGCGCGCGGTCAATGCGGTCAAGCGCTCGTTCAACAATGGCGACATCCAGGCCTTGCTGATCAACCGCTCGGCCGCCACCGGCTCATCGATGCATGCATCGCGTCGCTTTCTGGACCAGTCCAGGCGTGTTCTGCTGGAGCATCAGATCCCGGAAAACGTGACCGATCGCATCCAGCTCATTGGCCGCGTCAACCGCTACGACCAGGTGAGCTTCCCTCTGGTGGAGACCTGCACCACGGGCATCTATGGCGAATTGCGGTACGTGATGATGCAAAACCGCAAGCTCCAGAAGCTCAGCGCCAACGTGCGCTCGAGCCCTGAGAATGCGATGCTGATCAAGGAGGTGAGGGACCTGTTCAACTCCATTGGTCTTGAGGCGGTCAGGGGTTATGTGCAGGACGAACCCCTGGTGGCCAAGAAGCTGGCACTGCCCGAGAACTTCCTGGAAATCTCCGGGGTTACGGCCGTCAACGTGTTTCTCATGCGCTTGCCCATGCTCTATGTCAGTGAGCAGCGCCACGTCTACGAGCAGTTGTTCGCTCGTTTCGATGAGTCGTTCAACCGTTACGAGCTGCTTGGGACCAACCCGCTAAAGACCAGTGAATTCGACTGGCGAGCCCGGGAGGAATCTTCGAGTGTCTTTTTTGGAGATCCCTCGGGTGAGCGTACCAATGTGGCCGAGTCTCTTGTGGCGGCTCCTGTCGCTGCTGGTGAAGAGGGGGGCGAAGCAGGTGAAGACGCGACAGCTCCAGCCCCAGTTCAAGCTTCGCAACTGATAGAAAGTGATCACGAAGCTCGCGCGCCTGCGGAGCATGGTGAAGAGCTTTTGTCGGCGTTCGATCGACCTGTCACTCTGAAGAAAATTTCCTTTGAGGTCGATCACAAGCCCCTGTCTTATGCTGCGTGTGTCGCTGCGGCCGAGGTGTCTGCGCAGCGCCTGGCCGAGGGGTCGTTCTTCGACATGGACGCACAAGGCGTTGCGTGCTGGAAGCCGGATGTAGCGGCAAGAATCAATGCCGGAATGCAAGGCATCGTCGGGATGACGGCTGTGTCAGTGGGGCTGAGCAGTGAAGAAGCGGTCGTCAAGAATCCAGGCGCCAAGCGGGCACAGCTGCGTGCGCATTGGCTCAAGGAGCACATGGACGGTTTGGTGCCAGGCGGTATTCTTTTCGAGAGTGCACGCGTTGATGCCTACGGGAAAGTAATCGAGCCCTACAAAACAGGGGTTATTGTCGATCTGAAGCTGCCCGACGAGCTTCGTGACCTGCTCTCGGCGCACAAATGGAAGTTCTCGGTCGTATTCCCTGGCGCAGAGCGTCCTGTCGTCTATTCGCTTCGAACGTTGCTTTCGGCCGTGTCCGGTGATATCAGAGTCGGCCAGGTGGCTGGGAGCCTTGTCGTTGATGCACATTCGAAAATCTATCCTCGCTCCATTGGCAGCAACGAGACTGGCCGCCGTTTCCAAAACACGTTGTTTGGCAGAGGAAGCAACACGACGGGGGTGAAGGATTCGTTTGAATTCGAAACCATGCGTACCGGCAAATTCCGCCGAAGCGGATACGTGCTTGGCGGCAACATGTATATGGCCTATGACTGGGCGGTCAAGGCCAAGATGGGGCGCTCCATCATCTTCACGGATGACAAGGGGTTGCGCCAGCGTGGCGTGCTGCTGCCGCAGACCTTGAGTCACATCGACCCGAAATTCATGCCGGTTCGAGTCTGGGGTGGGCAAATCAAACCCTTTCTCCAAAGGATGATCAACAGGAACGCCGGAGCTGGCGCCTTGCACTTCAGCACTGAATTCATGGGGCAGACGAAGTCACTCAGCATCGATCCTCGAGTTGGAATCGTGCTTTTGACTAAATCCAAAGACGCCAGGCGTGCCATACGGCTCATGCGTGGAGAGCAGGTCAAGCGCCGCAAGCTTGAACTAGGAGAGCGTTCTACGGCGGCCAGGGACCCGTTGAATGTGACCTTGTCTGTTGTGTCCAGGACTGCCCGAGGAAACGCTGCAGCCCGGCGTGATCTTGGGAATATGGAAGCTGGTGCAGATAACCCTGCCCAGAACGCCCAGCCCCAGATTCTCTCAATCCCCGTAGGTTTTGTGGCTCTCAAGCTTGGGCTGGATATGACCAACGCTCAACAGTTGGATCGGGCCCTGGATCTCTTGATGCACGGGGTAGGCCTTGAGATTTACGCTGAAGGCTCCGAGGAGCGCTCACTCGCTCGCGAGGTGGGACGCGAGTATTTTGCTCAGCTGAGGCTGGAGACTGCTCAGCGCCGCGAACGCGCCAGACAGGAAGTGGCGCGTGCGGCCGCTTCAGGCGCAGCAGAGGCGAGCAACGAAGACACCCGCAAGGAAGGTCAACCTGACGGTGTGGTGCAAGACCAAGAGCAAGAGCGTCTGGCGGCCTGAAATGAAGAACGGCGCAGTTATCTCAAAGATTCCTGAAAGGTTCTTCCATCGCCGTCAACGGGAGGCGGTGGAGCCGGAAGTCGCTGTTTCGCCGCTGCCGCTGGATGAAATTTCCCTCCTGCCTCATGAGTTCTTCACCGAGGACACCTGGAACGAGATGACAGATGCCCAGTGCTCTGCACGGGACCAGGCGATCAAGCAGGGTGCACCCCTGGTTTTGCCGCTGGATGCGCCAGCGGAGTTGCGCCGACTTGCTGGACAACTGGACAGGGACCAGGTTCTGCGCAATGAACGTGCGAACGGAAGTATCACGGTACCTGGTCTTCCGGGTGCCGTCTTCTATATCGGTGGCGATGCGCTGCGTGTGCGCGAAGCCATCAATGGGCAGGTCAGGACGACGTTTGGCGGGCGCGATGGATTTCTCGCGTGGGCCCGCGACAAAGACATGAATCAGCGAGAGGTGCAGATCGTGTGCGAATTCGCCACCGACTGCTGGATTGCAAGGCAGATTGATTCCCAAAGGCTGCGCCAGGCCTTCATTGAAAGAGGGCTTGCCGCTGGCGCGCAGCATGGCCATGAAGAGTTCATCTCAAAGGAGTATTTCATGACTGAAGCAACTGCAACCAAGACCGAAGCCGAGAAAAAGGAAAAGGGCCCGGCCCCAGTCCTTCGCGCTGTCGAGCGTGATGCCACGACTGGTGAGTACACCACCACCGCGGTATTGTGGGCCGCCAAGGAAGGCGCCAAGGTGGACCTCACCGGCATCGTCAATGGCCAGCGCGTGGCGGGGTTCGTCAACCACCAAAAGGATGGCGGCAAAGCCTTCATCTCCTTGTCCAAGGAAGTGGAAGACGGCAAGTTCGATCGTTTTGGCACCGGCAACGCGATCAACGCGCACAAGGACGGCTCGACCTGCCACTTTGACACCGTCGTGTTCAACGTCGGTGGCAAGGCGATCTTCGCGCGCGCCACCAACGCCATGAGCGCTGAGCTGCACGAAAAGCTGGGTTTCACGAGCCCGCGCACGCCCCGTCCCGCCCGTCCCGAGCCGGCGAGCGAAGCGCACCACGAAGACGAGCCGGAAGCGGCTGCGGCTCCGCGCGGCTGATCACCCAGTGCGTTGAAGAAGCTCAGGCGTGGCGAATAAAATCGCCACGCCTGTTTTGTTTGCGCATAGTGGATAGCATTGTGAATAAGGATGTTCAAAATGAAGAATTCCGATTTGGCAAAACAGCTCTCTGACGCCGAGTGCGACGCATTCCTTTCCTGCATCGCAAGCGCCGCTGGAGCGCGGCGGTCTCGTGAAGTCCTGCGTGAGGTCTTCGCCAAGGGATTCGATTTCTGCGACGCGCAGCATGAGGGCCCCAGCATGAAAGAGGGGGCGCAATCCGCAGCCAACCTGATGCCGGATGTGTTTCGGGACTATGCCATCCAGGGCCAGAGAGTTGGCGCTCTTGAGGTTGACGCAGATGCTCAGGTCAACGCCTCGAGAGATGACGGCAAGACTGTCAACGGAGCCTATGTGCAGTCGTGGCGATACGTGTCGAACGACGAGATTGTTGGATTCCTAAGTGCCATGGCCCGTAGCGCCGGCCTGGACTCATCAGAGCTTGACGAAGCGGTGCACGACGCTGCAGAGTCGAAAATCATGACCCAGGCGAAGGTCAGCGAGATCGACGAGATCTCGGCCGATGCATCCAGCATGAACAATGAAGGCCTGGAGTCTCAAGTGGAGTTCCTTGTGGCGGCCATCGGCGCGCAAATGGCCTACGAGGCGGTCCTTTGTGCAATCAAGGAAGCTCAAATCCACAAAGACGCCCAGAAAGACGTCTGAAGCGAACCGGGTGTGGGCGCTTCAAGGCGTTGGAGGCAGGGGAACGTTTTTGGCACCTTCGTCCGTGTCGCCCCCATCTTTGTCCAAGTGCCCGGCCTGTGCGAGCCAGAGATGAACCTTGTCCTGGATTTTGTTGGCCGCGTCCAGAAATTCCTGTGAGAACAAATTTTCTGGGTTGTCCTCGCTGTCACGAGGGAAAATGGCCTCGGCTTGTGCAATCACTTCGGGCTCGCACAGGCCGCCGTAGGTGTTGGCGTCCCTGGTGTTGTGCAATTCACTGAAGGAGCGCACCGTCGCCGGTGTGATGCCAGATTGAATGTCGGCAAGGATCTCACGCTTGGCGCGCCCGATTGCCGTTTCAATGAATGCCGCTTGCAGATCCGCTTGCAGTTCGGATTGACTTTTCATGGCTGGCGCACTTGAGATACTCGGGGAACGACTCAACCAGAAACCCGGTCAGTTTCGTCTTCCCTGCGTTGAACGAATGCCTCGATGTCGTGTAGGCGCAGGCCGTGAGAGGCGCCAATGAATGGGTTCTCGGCACATGCGTTCACAATCTGGTCAACGCGCGTCATGAATTCCATCGAGTCCGTAAGACTCACCGTTGAGGGAAGCTGGATATCGCCACCCTCCAGAACCCTGCGGCGCACCGCCAGTCGAAGCTCGTTGGAGTAGCGCAGGTCAATCTCATCGGGGTCGGTCTCGGTCTGGGTGATCGAGAAACTCTCGAACGAGCGGCAGCAGGCTTGTACGAATACTTCGGCCAAGAGCCTGGGCTCGCCTTGCTCATAGACGGCCGAAAAGCCGATTTCCATGTCGTTCTTGTCCACGTCCATCCAGCTCACTGGAAGAATGCCGTGGCGAAGCAAGGGGATGTTTGAGCAAAGCCTGGATGTGCGTTTGTTGCAGTCGGCGAATGGCTGTAGATAGGGGAGGTGAACCAACAGGAAGATGGCTTGCTCGTAAGGCTCGGCAATTTTCCCAGCCTTGCGCAGAATCTCCCCGAAAATCCTCTTGATCTCGGCTGGGACGGCCGGCGGGATATAGCAGCTGCCGTCGAATTTGACGGGCCAGGTTCTCAGAGTCCCCAGCATTTCGTCTCTCAGCAAACCGTTGGCCATGATGGCGTGCAGGCTGCGCAGGTCGTACTCGGTGATTGAGACGTCCTCCTCGCGAGGAGGAAAGTGAATTCCCTCAATCAGGAATTTCGCTGCGGTGAAGTGGTTCATGAGCACTTTTCGATCGCGCGGACGCATGTTCTGAATCGGGGAGTCGTCCTCAAAGAAATTCTTGGTGGCCAAGTGACCGTAATCCACACCTTCCAGTCGGCTGGAAGCGTAAGACAAGTCGCTCATGAAGCGGCGCAGCTCTCGGTCTTGGCGTTCGCCCCGCAGGTAGGTGCCTGGCTTGCACTTTGTGTGCAGAGTCTGGATCTCGCCAGCGCGCAAGTAGCTCGTTTCGTTGGGGATGTAGTCGTCCAGGAGGCTCGAATCGTAGGCGACTTTTTCGCGCGTGCCAGATTTCGATCCGAACAACGTCTCCAGCGCAGCGCGGCGAAGATCGTCGCTGGGGACGTAATACGCTGTGCGCCGTGCCCCTGCGTCGACCTGCCGGATCAGGCCATCATGAGCAAGCTGCTTGAGGCGTCGCCAGACCGCTGTGCGCTCCAAGCTGGTCTCGCTGGCCGAAACCGAAGGGCAGTCCTCCATCAGCTTGCCGATGGTGATCCCTGTTTGCTGGTTGGCCAGGCCGACGTGATAAGCGAGGTCACGCTTGTGAACGTCGAGGATGTCCTGGAGCTTCATGACAGTTTGGCGTTAGGCGGCAGTGGCGATAGGTATTAGGTTTGCATTGGTATTATGGTACGAACCTAGAACTTTGTTGCATTTTTTGATTCTCTGAATGGTCTCACCAACAACAATTCAGGGAATGATCGGCCGCCGCGTCGCGGACGTCGTGTCGCATGGAGCAGGTCAAAGTGCGAAAATTGCTCTGGAGGAACAGAATTCCCATCGGATTCATGAAAACTCTGGTTGATTGCCTGATTTCAGTGGAAAATTGCTCCTTAGTTTTATAACGTTACGAATCAAAAGGTCATTGATGCCGCCGCTTCATGTGTATTGCACGCAGATTCTCTGTCTTGACTTCGATGGCGTGCTTCATCGAGCCTCCGACTCGATACACCTGCCCGCAACGAGAGTTGGCGGCCCACTTCTGCAAGTTCAGCTCAAGTCCCAGCGCCGGTTGACCTGGCTGCCAGACCTTGAGAGCGCTCTTGGTGGGAACCCGGATATCGCAATCCTTGTGCATTCGACGTGGAGAAGTAAGTTCGACATGGCAACGCTGGCTGGCCTGCTCGGTGGTTTGCAGGAGAGAGTGCTGCAGCCGCCATCGTTTCTGGTCGATTCATCGGCCCTCGCGCCGGCCTTCATTCGACAGAGCCTGCAATGGGTTAATGAGTCCCGCGCAGAAGCTGGCCGGGCGCCCCTGGGTATTTCCGATTTGCTAGTGCTGGACGATCGCAAGGAGTTCTTCATCGGGGATGCGGAATTGACGCAGCGCCTGCTGCTGACCAACCCTGATCTGGGCCTGTCGGATGAAGGCACCGCCGCTAAACTGCGCCGGTGGGCCGACCGGATGGAGGACGACGCTCAAGGCTCTCATGAGGATGACGGCGGCCACTCCTCCTCGTCCAAGTATTGAAGAGCGCGGGGCAGTCATTGCATGAGTGAAGCCGCCTTCGCCACCCGGCGCGCCACCGTCGTGGCCGATGTGTCGCCCCTGCGAATTGTTTTTGGCTTCGACGACGCTGCCTTGACGCGAGGCGAGCAGCGCCCGGTTGCCTGGTCCGAGAATGAGGCCGTCAACGGACACATGCTGCTGGCCGGCAAGTCCGGCAGCGGCAAGACCTTTACCTTGCGCCGTATCGTGCGTCAGATCACCAGGGCCCAGCGCGGCGTGCGTGTGCACCTGATGGATGTGCATGGTGACCTGGATCTGGACGAGGCCAGCGAGGTCGTCTTCTCCGAGTCGACGTCGTATGGCATCAACCCATTGAAGATCTCGGCAGACCCGCATTACGGCGGCGTGAGAAAACGGGTGCAGGCGTTCATCGAGATGCTCAACGACGCGAGCAAGTCGCCCATGGGGGATCGTCAGGTCTCCTCGCTGCGCAATATGCTCTATGACTTGTATGCCTCCCACGGCTTTCGGGTAGAAGACCCGTCAACGTGGCAAGAGCAGCGCGAGCAAGCCCCGCCGGAGTTCGGCTTTAGGGTCTATCTGGACATACCTTTCGACGCCAAGGACGCGGCCAAGGATGCGGCGCGCGCGGCCGGTATCACCCTGCAATTCGACAAGGATGCACGCTGCTGGTGGACTGACCGCCACGAAGGCGCACTCGAGCGCTATCCCGTCAAAACCTTCGGCAAGGTATATCCGACGCTGGCCGATGCGGCGGCTTATGTCAGGACACGCTTGCGTTCACTCACCACCGGCGGTGGGACCAAGTCGACCAGGTTGCTGGAAGAGCACAACCGCAAGGTGGTGGCCTGGCAGGCCAAGGCCCGAAAGATGGGAGCTGCCGCAGCGATCGGTGAAGACATCGAGGGGATTCAAGCGGAAGTTCAAAGCGGTCTGGGGCCCGTGATCGAGTCTTTCACCGACTACGTGACAAGCATTGCATCCGGGCGCGAGCTCGATGCGCTGGTGCGCTATGACACGCTGGATACGATTCGCTCCCTGCTCAATCGTCTGGAGACCATGGTGGCCTCGGGCATCTACCGGTCTGCCCAGCCGCCGTTCGATGCGGCAGCTCCTGTTTGGCGCTACAACCTCACTGCGCTTTCGTCAGCCGAGCAAAAGATGTTCGTCTGGACTCGTCTTACCGAGATATTCGAGAACGCTCGCGAGCAGGGCATTGTCAAGGGAGCGGCACAGCTGCGCGACGTCATTGTGGTCGACGAGGCGCACAACTTTTTTGCTGACAAGGACACCAACATTCTGGATCGGCTTGCCAAGGAGGCACGCAAGTTCGGTATTGCGCTGATCTGCGCCAGTCAATCTCCAACGCACTTCAGTGAGGATTTCCTGGCCAACTGTGGCGGAGCCAAGATCCTTCTGGGCCTGGACGCCATGTATTTTGACTCGACGGTGCGGAAAATGCGGATCGACCCCAAGCTGCTTGCGGCCGTTGTGCCGGGCAAGGTGGCGGCGATCCAGACGGCGACGAGGGGAGAGTCAGACCCGCAGTTCAGGTTGGCGCGAGTTTCTGGTTAACAGGCAGTTCGGGTTCAGCCGATGTGTCGCTGGAGTTGCACCGGCGTTTGCGCATGGCCCATGCTTTGCCCTTGCAGTGCCGCTATCCTGGCCAGCATGGTCGTTGCACCATGCTTCCATTCTTCAAGGCTCGATTCAAAAGCCTGCTTGATTCTCACAGGGCTGCGCGACGGCGTTGATTGCTGCATGCTGACTGCACGAACAGGTTCGACATCGTGATTGGATTGTGTAGCCATCGAGCCAGTCCTTTTTGTTGCTTGAGGACAATCCTAACGCCTGTGCGACCAAATTGCTTGGATTTTTTCCAACGGGTATCGGGTGGTTGCTCCTTGCCTGCAATGCCCTCTCAATCCATTTTGTTCTTCACAGTGCGCGTTTTGTCTTGCTGGCTTCCAATGCCTTGAAAAAAGCGTCGATATCTTCCTGACTGATGAGTTCAATTCCGGGCGGTACCGTATCAGGGAAGTGAACGAGGGCACCGCCGTGATCCATAGCTTGATCTGTTCTGGTTTGCGACGAATTGATGCCCGCTTTGTCTTTGCCGCCGTTGGCTGAAGGGTTCAACGTCGGAAGCGGCGATGTAGCACTTGAGGCTGACTCGCTGGCGTTTTGAAGAAAAGGCCGGCTACTCATTTTGCTAGTCCCGGGATGTCCTGACCGCTGCCTGGCTGAGCCCTGGCATGCCTGAACAGAAGATACAGGCAGCCGCCCGTGGCAAGGATTCCTGCGACCGCGGCCATGAGGCCAAGGTTGGAACCAAATCCCCATAAAAGCGCGCCAGCTACCAGATAGGCGCCCGCTTCGACCGATAGCAAGATGCCGCTCACCCCCGAGCGAGACTCAGCACTTACGTTCGCATTGACGATGGCCTGCCGGGTGTTCTTCAGCAATGGCATGTAGAGGCTGGCCGATGCCCCCATCATGGAAATGCAAACTGCCAGAGCCAGTGTCGAGAGATCCGGCGCCGCCAGGGCGAATGAGCTCAGCGCCAGTGCAGCGGCCCCAACCCATGCGATCCAGTTGTCAGAACCACCCCTCTCAAGGTGCTTCTGTACGAATTGAAGGACCACCAGCGACAGTGCAGACCTGGCCAGCAGCAGTGCCGACAACATCTGGGCATTGGAGGCGGAGCCGGGTTGGGCCCGCTGCAGGTAATACGCCAGAGCGGAAATCAGAAGAGCGATTGGCGCTCCCATCATCACGGTCGACAACGCAAAGAACGGAAGCTGGCCTTTCGAAGCGGCGTGAATATCTGACTTGAGCTGTCGAATCAATTTAGCCCGAGGAATTGGCTCTGCTTGCCTTGGATAGAGCATGCCTCGTTTGAAGAACGTGTTGACAAGCACCAATCCCTGAACAACGAGCCCCGCAATGAGCAGTACCGAGGGACTCTTCAAGGCGATGCCAGCCATCAGGGTCAGTAGACAGCCAATCTGATCTGCTCTGAGCATGAGCGAATGGCCGTGAGCGCGCGTGGCGACGTGCCACCACCGGGTCACGGACGTCTCGAAGATGATGTTGGAGATGGCGTTGCTGCATTGATAGAGTGCGGCGCAGGCGGCCAGCAGCCAAAGGGAGCCTCCGCCATTGGCGCAAGCAAGCAGCCCCAGCAGCGCGAGGAACCGACCAATCTCAAGGGTGAGATGCGCCCTTGAGTAGCCAAAGCGTTGCATGAGTGAACCACCGACAAGGTAGAACGCGAACTTGGGCAGCCACTCGGCCAGCAAGGCGAGCCCGGCCAGTGATATGCTGGACGACAACTCGTACACCAAAAGCGGGAAGAGCAGGGCGTTGAGCTGAACGCCTGCATAGCTGAGCGTGCGAAGGATGATGAGATAAGCCTGGGTCTGCTGGTGCCGATCGATATCTGACTCGATCTGATGAGGAAGCGGCGAGAAGGTCGAATCCATTGAAAGATGGGGTAAGTTGTTTCGTTTGTGAAAATTCAATCCCGTTCATACCTTGTGTAGATCGTGACGGGTGGCGTCTGAGCGTCGGTTCATGACCTCCAGCTGCGCACGCGCCCAACATCTGTGTGCGCGAAGGCTTGGGTGATGTAGACACCTACCCCACCGGCGCCGAGCCACTTGGCGAATCTCCCGAATTGCTCTGTGGGCACCCCGGGAATACGGGAATCAATGGCTCCGCCGTGGATGTGCCAGCTGTCACGCACGGCGCCCTCGGTGAGTTCGTTGGTGATGGGGTGGCGGAAGGCGCTGGTCCACTCGATCGGGCGGGCCATGTTGAACCAGCTGAGCCAACTGGTGATGGCGTAATGCACATCGAAGATGATGGGATTCATCATCGTCCACGGAGAGATCTGGGCCGAGGTGAATCGTCCGGAGGCAAGGGCGCCTCGAATGTGAGGACTGTCCTCACGGATCAGTCTTTGCAGTGTTGTGTCGCGAGCAAACCAGCACAGCCTTTCGTATTCGCTTTGGATGATCTGGCCCTTTGACCAGTAGGTGCAACGGATGGTCTCGCCGGTGGAGGTTCGCTGTGCCCACAAGGTTCGGTCCCGGCTCCAGAACCCCTCCTGGTTGACGGCCCCAGCCAGCGCATTTGCAGCAGCAGCTTGCTGGTATGCGAGAGCAACGCCAGGCTCTTCGAGCATCAATGTTGCGCCCAGGCCCAGCGCGGCAAGACCTCGCAGCGCACCGCGACGGTTCAGGGTGAATTGATGAGCGGCGTCGACCGGGCTGGCGATTGGGTCGATCAAAAACGGGTCTTGAAGTCTCATGGGCGAGTTTCGAGAGTTACATTCTTTCGACCTTTTCGGCCAAAGGAAACTCGCGTATTATGTCCGTGATGTAGGTACGAAGCAAACTAAATAGGCATTCCAGCCTACAACCTTGCGTCATTGACAACATACCTGCTACCGTGGTGCGAGTTTGCACCACAAGCCGTGTTATTTCGAGAACATCAAAACCACCAGACAAGGGTTCGCAGTGGATGATTTCGTTGATTCAGAGGACGGGTTCGAGGAAACCGCGATCCTGGCTCTGGGGCCCGCCCCTTCGGCGACACCAGCGCCACCCAAGCGGCGGGTTTGCAGCGCCACGGACTGGACTCGTGCGCTCATTGGCGGGGATGCAATCGTGATTCCTGGTTTTGGAGCACAGCCTCAGGTAGTGAAATCCATCCCGTGGCTGTCCATTGGTCAAAATTCGGAGATAAACAATACCTCGGCAACAGGCATCAGAGCCTCCGGCGCGCCTGGGGCAGCGCGCATTGCTGGATTTTTTGCGCTTGCATTGTCAGCTGCCATTGCGGCTTTTGTTTTAGGCGGCGTCATGCCTTGGGGGCGGCACATGGCTCCCCCGCTCTCAGGTCATATTCAGCCGGCGCCATGGCAGGTTGTCGCAGTAGGAACGGACGGGGTCACCGTGAAATTCCTGGGCTCTCCTGCGACGCCTGATCTGAAGATCCTGTTGGGCAAGCGATTGCCTGATGGCCAAGTTCTCTTGCAGACGGAGCCAACGCGAAAAATCTACCGAACGTCGTCCTACGTCGCACTGGTGCGGGGTGCACCTCACTAACTCTGAACAAATCCATGTCAAATTTGAACAGTTCGAATTCCAATGTAGCCCGAAGCGACACCGCCGAATCCGTTCCCGGCGCGCTTCGCTTGACCATCGAGAAGCACTTCATCGGGATGGTGGTACCGCCAAGGGCAAAATTTGAGGGCGACCTGCACCTGGAGTGCGGCGTCGTTATCTATGGCATGTTCCGTGGGACCATCAATTGCACGCGTGGAGCGGCAATCATTGCCCCTGGTGGTGAGTTCCACGGACGCCTGGCGGCGGATTTGATCATCATCGCCGGCAAGGTGGGTGATCTTCAAAAGGCGGCCAAGGACAGCGCACTGCTGTTGGCTACGCGAGAGCTCGCCATTGCTGATAGTGCCGACGTCCATGGGGTCTTGCGCGCACCAACATTCAACATTCCCAAGGGCGCCAAACTCAATTCGAGTGTGATCAAGTCCATGATCGGCAGCGAGGGGTGACGCGATGGCCGTATCGGCAATGACACGCTTGCGCTTGACGGCCTGGTCCTGGCTGATGACCGCATTCCTGTTGGGTGGAGCATGCGGTGTTCTGGGCTCAGGCCTGACCCTTTGGCCTAAACTTCAGGCCGCCAGGAGTGAGTCCTACCGGCTCGCCCAGATTGTGCAGATCGCAAGTGGGCAAAGTGGGGCAGGTGGCAGCGATTTTGAGCGCCTCAGTGCTGTGGCGGCCACCCCGGCGCAGGCCGCCTCATCCAGTCGCCCGCCAGTACCAGAGACAGCGCCTCACGAAGAAGCGAAAAGTGCACCTCGCCCCAAACAGGCCGAATCCAGGAGGGAGACGGCGCCCAGACCGGAAACGGTAGCGGCTGGCGTGACCGCGGCGCTGGTGCCGCAGCGCAAACCAAGACCCGCTCCCGAAAAGAAGGTGGTCGAGGCAGTTGCACGCCATGAAGCTCCTGCACCAGTTCAAGCACCGGTGATGGAACGAGGTGAAAACAGGCCAACGCAAAGGGTAACCAAGGCCGAGGCCGGAATTGCCAGTCTTGCGGCCAGCGGCGTGAATTTCACCAGCGGTCGCCATGTCGGCGTAGGCGATGTGTTCCCGAGCGGAGAGAAACTCATCAGCGTCGACCCGGCCATCGGGGAGATCATCACCAGCCGCCGCAGGATTGTGGTGAGCGACAAGAACCCTCTGCCAGAGCCGCCTGCATCCAGTGTCAAAGCGGGCAATGAGTCACATGGCTGAAATTCCCAAAACTCAATTCCAGTTCATGGGGTAACGAGATGGTCAATAGCGCAATCAGTGAAATAGGTCAGCCCTCCATCACGCAAGAGCAAATTCTTTGCCGAAAATCGTGGGTTTCGTATTCAGGCGGAGTCGGATTGGCTCTTATGCTAGTTCTTCTGACAACGGCTTTGCAGACGACCCACGCCAACGCGATTCGGGCGTTCTTCGGTTCGCTCATTATTTTCGCGCTGTTTGGGTGTGTATGGGTCGTGCGCGCGCGCAGCGTCGTCCTGTTCATGAACGCCGATGGAGTATGGGTGCAATCTGGCCTTTTCCCCTGGAGTCGAGGGGCCTACGGCCTGAAATGGCGCGACATCGAAATCGCCTACTACGATCGCGGCTTCATTCCGTGGATCACTCGAAGCTACAAGGTCCGCGTCATCAACCGGTTCAGCCGCGTTGCCGAGATCACGCTAACCCAAATGGCGCGAGGCAACGAGGCGGTCCTGTTGATCAATGAGAAGCTGCAGAGCATGGTGCGTGCTTCTAGCCTTCAACAGCCTTGAAACGCACTTGCTTGTCATCCATTCGGGGCGATGGTGCCCACCGATTCGCCAGACGCGAGCGTGCGTGGAAGGAACCCTCTGCTGCCATAGATGCCGTACTCGACTAAGTTCTGCTCCACCTTCGAAGGAATTTATGAAGATCAAAACAGCCGTGTTGATTGGTTTGCCGCTTGACCTGGCAGTGTCGCAATGTCAGGGCTATGAGCTGGTCAAAGGCGTGACTCTTGCGAAAGTATGGGTCGAACGCAAAAATGCGCGAGGAGTCATGGACCCACGTCCCATTTCGACTCTAAACTTTTCCAGAAATCCATCTCTCTCGCAGTCGATCATAGAGAGTGAGCACATTGGTACGAGTTGGTCAAATTTATGGAACCAGTGGCTCTCGCCGGACACCCGCAACGCTGCGTTTTCGTTCATAGGGGAAACGGCTTTGGTTGCCGCTATGCGCAACTACGTTGCAAGCAAGCTTGGTGACGAAGTGGATGTTCCGGATGAATTGATCCCTGAGATCGAAGAGCAGCATCAGCTAGAGCTCGAGCCCGCCACATCCGCTCCACGCGCCTAAGTCCAGCTCGACCTCAGAAGGACCGCACGGACGTGCCCCAGGTGTATGACCTGGAGCACGTCTTTTAAATTTTTGGCGCCAGGGACGCTCGGTCTCATGTGCTCAAAAAACACAATGGACCACGCGGTTTGCAAATATGATTTCATAATTAGAACCGTGATGTACTATCATTACGAACCAAATAGGTCATGATCTACACTAAATGAGTTCCCAAGAGGTCATCTGGATAACTGAGAAGCCGTCAGCGGCGCGCGATCTGATTGCAGGAATGAAACTTGCGTTCGGTGTTTCATGCACGAACACTTCAAGCGCCGGGCGCGACGGCTTTTTCACAATCGAGAACGGCGACGTTGTGTTGCCCCTGGCCGGGCACATGTTGACCACGGCAAAAGTGAGCGACTACCTGACCAGCGAAATGGCGCAAGTTGAGGAAGGGCGCCAATACGATAAGTACCGGGATTTCCTTCCAGTGCTGCCTGACAAGTTGATCAAGCTGCCTCGGTCGGAGGAAAAAAAGAAGGGCAAAGGCGGGCGCACCAGTACAGGCAAGCCGTTTGGGCCCTACCTTGTCGCCAAGAGATTTCTTCGCCGCGGCACCAAGATCGTCAACGCCGGGGATACCGATCGTGAGGGGCAACTGATCGTCGATGAACTGCTGGAGCACCTTGGGATAGATCCATCCGGCCCCAACGTGCAGCGCATCGAGCTGGTGTCCAATCGCGCGGAGGACATTGCCAAAGTCCTCAAGGCGCCCTATGACCGCAATGGCGATCCCAAGTGGGCACTGCGTGGAGAAGCTGCCCAGGTGCGCCAATACCTGGATTGGGTTTGGGGACTGAATCCGTCGATGGCGTATCAGGCGCTCCTTCGCAAATCCAACATTGGCGTAGGCCGTGTGCAAACGCCGGTTCTGGAGATGGTGGACGTGCGCCGCCGGGCAATCGAGAATTTCCGCCCAACGGACTACTTTGTGCCTGTCATCACGCTGCGTGATGGCACGGTCATGCGCTGGCACAAGCGTGAAGATGCCATTGGCACCCCGGGTTTCGACGCCGAGGGGCGGATCATCGACCAGGCGGTGGCGCAGCAGATCGTGCGCGCCATCACCGGTGGCCTTCAGGGGACATGCGTGCAGGCTACGTCGAAAGAGCATAGCGAAAAGCCGCCGCTTCCCTTTTCACTTGGCGCGTTGCAGGCCGAGGCCGCACGTCAGCACGGGATGACGCTCGATGAGGTGACCGACGCCGCGCAAAATCTCTACAAGGCAAAGGCGATCTCCTACGTCGGCACGGACTGCCGGTTTCTGCCAGAGGCGATGCATCAGGATGCACGCAAGGTCATGGCGCAACTGGCGACCCTGTTTCCAGGGCAGGCGCAGGGCGCCCACATGGACATTGTCTCCGGCTGCTTCAATGATTCCAAGCTGGATGAACACTTCGCCATCGTGCCCATGGGAATTCCGCCGTCCGGTACGGGCCCGAAAGAAAGCGCGGTCTTTCGTACTATCGCCAAGCGGTTCATCGCACAGTTTTACCCGGATTACGTTTACAAGCAGCATTCACTCATCGGCAGGTTCGCGGCCGATGAGTTCCGAGCTACACAGCGCGAGGAGATCTCGAAAGGGTGGAAAGAGATCGAAGCGGATGCTCAGTCCAGTGGCGAAGCGCCTGACGGGGACATTGATTCAGCACCTGTGCGCGGTCATGTGCAAAGGATGCGGCCATGAGCGATGCAGAGCAAAAGTTCGCCGGGTACAGGACTGGCCAGGTCTTGTACGCCATGAACGCCAAGGTAGAGGCCAAGCGTACAACCCTGCCGAGTCACTACACCGAAGACGAACTAATGGACGATATGTTGGCAGCTCACAAGTTCGGGCGCAACGATCAAGAGCGTGAGCTTCTCAAGCGGATATCCGGCATTGGCACCTCCAGAACGCGCGGAGCCATCATCGCGAACCACATCGATCGCGGCCTTCTTGTTCGGGAGAAGAAGGGCAAGAAGCACCAAATCAGGATTACCGAATTCGGGCAGCATCTGCTCGCCCAGTTGCCGCCGGTCTTGAAGAGCGTTTCGGTGACGGCGCTGTGGGAGGTCGCCTTGATGGAGGTCGCCTCCGGCAGCAAGCCACCTGAACTCCTAAAACAAAAGATATCTGAAATGGTGAAAAAACTGGTTCTTGATGCATTTACGGGACAGACAAAGCCAATTAAATGAGACATTCTTATAGTCCGTGAAGTATTATCAAAACCAACCAAATCAGGAAGGCATTTTTATGCAATTTCAACTCACATCACACGCAAGGGAAAATGACATGGCCGCACTATTGAGTGGAATCTCGATGACGATGGCGGGCGTTGCGCCTTGCCAGGAACGGGCAAGTCAACTCAGCGACGCGCTGGCCAAAGTCAGCCAAAGCGTGGACGTTGGCGTTGACAAGGTGATTTCCGTGCTCAACACCTACGCTCACGGCGCCAGCGTAGCGCGCGAACGTATCCTGGAGGCGAGCGCGCAGTGGCGTGCCAGCTTCCGGGCGCTGCGCGATGTACCCGACGAATCTCTCGAAGATCGGTTCGACGTTTCTCCGAGGGGTTGAACAAATGAGCGCCGCAACCCTGTCCAACTCCATAAGCGCATCAACCAGCCGCCTGGGCAGGCTGATGCGGGTCGTTGAAGGTCTTCCAGAAGATCTGCGTACCGTATTTCAGGCCAGCCTGATCGATGGCAAGCCGAAGGCGCAGGTGTGCCGTGACGGCGGTATCGCGGGGGCCGAGTATGACCGAAGGTTTTCGCGGCTGATGCGAGAGCTCAAGCGGCAGACACCACGAGCGCCAGTTACGTCGCAAGCCCATTGAAGAGTCCGAACCAATTTTGGAGATCCAACATGACAAAACCGTCGCCAGCCTGGAGCCATGAGATCAATCTCGATGATCCACAGCTTTTTTACTTTGCCACCATGGGCGAGCGAAAGCTCGCGGCGAGCCTGATCCGTTCAAGCATCGAAGACATGGTCGTCTTGGATGAAGTGGAGTCCGGCAAACGCAAGCTGGCGCGAGATTTGAGCATCGATGAACTCAAGCGTTCCCGTGACTGGGTGGCCAACAACGCAGGGGTTCTCTCGTTCGAGGAGTGCTGCGATATCTGCGCACCGGGAATGGACTGGAAGCAGGTCCAGAAGAACATTCTTCTGGACCCAGCCGCAGCGCTGGAACGCATTCGGCACCAAGACTCCTTCCAGGACTCATCGCCGGTCGTGCTTGACCAGACGGAGGCGGAGATTGCCGCCGGCGACTCGCCGATCACGGCGAGCCGGTTGGCGATGGGTTTGCTGCACATGATCCAGCCCGAACTCGATTCTGATCACAACGATGACGCGGTGCTGGGCGGACTTTCGCAATCGATGGCGTTCTGATCCAGAGTCAAAAATGATTACGGTTGAACGCCTTCTCACGAATCTGGCGAATCAAGCTGGCGTTGCCTTTCACGTTCAGGGCCAGCCATTCGAGGCCGAGCACGTATTTGCCAACAATGAGTTCTCCTTCCTGCCTGTCGTTGTGTTGCAGGCGGCGCGCCTGCGGCGTGAATATTTTGGAGCCACAGATCGCGAGCAGCCTGATTTGTGCTTGGGTCTTGTTGGCGCCAGCATCACATCTCCGGGTGACTCCCTAGGCCCAGGTGTCTCGCTCAGGCCCTTGGCCTGTGACGAACTTGGTGTGGAGCGCGGCTTGTTGTTCCAGCAGGCTGCTGAACAGATTTTTGGCTGGGAAGCGGGGCGCGAGGTTGATTTGCATGCAGTCATGAACAGGTTCATGCAAGACGGCTACGCCGAAGAACGAGAAGCGCTTGAGTCGTATACCGCATTTGAAGCCGCGCGACATGAGGCTCAAAGGCAAAGCATGGAGATGGTGGAATGAGTGACGCGACCACAACAACTGCCGCGGCGTCCTCAACGTCCGCGCCCAAGGGGTTCGGCCGCACGAGCCTCATGAAGCATCAGATTAAAAGCGGCAAGATGCTGACATCCGGGGACGGGCGCAAGAGCTTGACCACGCCTGCTGCGACGGTGGGCGCCGCAGAGAATCTAGTCAAGTCGCCGGCGCCGGCAAAGTCGCAGGCGCTGAATGCTCCTGCTGACAAAGAGTCGCCGGTCGAGGCCCCGGCTCATGTTTCTGTGCCTGCACCATTTGCGTTTGGGTTCCACAAACCACAGCAAGATGCTGGCAAGTCAGGTGGGGCCGAGCCTGCTGCAGGAGCCGCGCGCGAGAAGGCGCCGGAGCCATCGTTCCAGGCCGGCGCTGGCGAGGTGCCAGCTTCGAAACCTGCCACTCCTCAAGCTGATTTCAGCAAACCTCTGGCATCTCTTCGTGAGACCGCCAATGCCAAGGCCAGTATCGCGACAGTCCGTCTGCTTGCCCGTCTGCTTGGCGCGGTGGCCACGCGCCCCGGCGTCATGGCTGACGTAGAAACTCGCACCTCAGCACTGCGCACCTTGTATCGCCAGGCCAGAGAGATGGGGGACTCCATCGCTATCGCCTGCTCCAGGAGCGCGGAGGTTCCTGGTTGGCTGCACGCGCAGGCGACTGATGCGGCTGCCACTGCTTTGTGCAAAGCCTGGGAAAGTGGCATGAGCCAGTCAGAGGTCGAAGTCTTCAACGCTGCGTTGGGAAACGAAATCACCGAGATCGCGCGGCAGGCCGACGCCGTCGCTGGGTCAATCGGCTTCGACGGCTACATCCCGGCAGACAGTCCAGAGACTGCACAGGGACGTCTTTACGTTTCGATTACCTCGGCCATTGGCCGGCTCAATCAGGCTGGAATCCCGGCCAAAGAGGGCGGTGAATGCGTCATGGCTGTGCTCGAGCATCTCGAGGGGAGCGAGAACCACGCCGGGATGAAGATGGATATGCGAACGGCCTGGCTGCAGGGGAGTCTGGGCCGGTGCACTGATCTGATGGTGTCCATCATCATGGCGCAAAGCCAGCCGCCCCAGGGGGTGAGCCGACTTGCTCACGCGCAAAGCCAGGCGTTGATTCTTTTCCATGAGGTCGAAAAAAATGCAAAACTCGTACTCGAGCGCAGGAATGCTCCGCGCGATGCCGAAGCCGAATCTCAAGATCATCGCTCTGGTCCTGTGCCTCGCGGTTAACTTCGCCTTTGCACAGTCGGTTGACTATTGCGCAGAAGCGACACAGGCAAGTCAAGGTGCATTGCAGGCGGCAAACAACCGCCAGATGCAGGCGAATCAAACGCTTTCCAGCGCGATCCAAAGCGCCAACAACTGCTACTCGGTCGTCACGTCCACGATCGCCCGGGTCATCCCGACGATGGCCTTCACCGGAGCTGGGGCCTCTTCCATTCTGGACAGGATTGCCAATCAGACCAGCAGCCAGTTGTCCGGTGCAGCCTGCTCAGCCTTGAACCAGGCGACCAATCAAGCCACGAACCAGGCCACCAGCACGCTGGTCGGCGGATTGACGAGCGGTGCCAACACGGGTAACTCGACGCTCAATAGCGTGGTCAATTCAGGGGCTGCGGTGGTCAATGGCAACGTCACCTCAACCGTTTCGCAAGGCTCCAGCGCAGTTCAGGGCTCCATCTGGTCCCGGATCTCCTGCTCGATCAGCGGGAACTGTTGATCCATGGGGAGGACTTCAAAGTGAAATTCATGAAACACAACAGGATTCTTCAGGTTCTCGCTTTTCTTGCGACCATCACTTCCTGTGCTCCTGCGTCGGCAGACTGGGTTTTTGACCCGAGTGTGTATGCCGCAGTCAATTCGGCTTCAGCGGCAATTACGCAGGCCATCACCGCCCAGACTGGGGTGCTCACTGGCAACTTGACCGCGCTGCAGGCCGGGCTGGCCAACGCCATTGCGGGGGCCGCCCAGACGACAAGTACAGCGTCGGCGGGTGCCGCGCGGGTGGTGAGCGAGTCGGCTCAGCGAACCGCGTCGGAGCAAGCGATCATTCGCAACGAGCAGCGCTTCAGCGGGATGGACCCCTGCAACGTCCTGGTGTCCACGATTGGGCTTCCATCGGCCACGAGGTCGGTGGTGACGGCTGCCGGCGGTGGCGGTGGCGGTGGTGCTCCGCGCAGTGCTCCAGGTTCCGGCGTCGGCATGGCCCACGCGCTGAACGTGGCCGAAGGGCGTATCCCGGCCGGAATCCCCGAGATCGAGGCGGCTACGGCGGCCAAGGGGGCATGTTCCACCTTTGCCAATGGCGGCGTGCGCGGTCAAAATTGCACCGCCGCTGGCTTCCCGCCGTCGGACACATCGGGTTTCCCGAATGCCGACACACGGGCGTCCACTTTGTTCGATGGACCGCAAACCTCGGCGGACGGCACCGTGGTGAAGCGCCGCCTGACGGTTGACCTCGCTGGCGTCGATGGCACGGCAATCCGAGCTCTGGAACGTAACCTGAATACGCCGCTGGAGCTCAAGGCCCTGACGCCGGCCCAGCTTGCAACGGACGCCGGGCGCCAGTTTATGGCCCTTGAAGATTCCTACACGGCTCGTATGAGCGTGGCACAGTACCCGCAGGAAGAGCAGGCCAATTTGCTCGCAGCAAAACCAGAACTGATCCCGCTGGTGCAGCAGATGCTCAAAAGCGATGATGCGCAGTTTGTTCAGACCTACCTGAGCTCCAACGTCCCCAACTGGGCAACCCAGGGGATATCCATGGCCGACCTCATCGAGTTGGAGGTGCAGAGGCGCTACATGAACCCTCAGTGGCATTTGCGGCTATTGACCATGAGCGACACCGACTTGGCGCGTGAAAACGTGAGCATGCTGGCCTTGAATGCGTGGTTGAAGAGTTTGGGCCTTGAACGCCAGATCGTGCAATCTGTCATCGCCTCCTCGACAGCTCAGTCCACAATCCGTTCAGAGCTCATGCCCCAGTTGATTGCGGCGCACGCCCGTGCGGTCAACCGATGAGCACCGTAACAGCCAACTGGTGGCCGTCAGTCGCCCAGAAGCCGCGGGTGGCCGACAAGCTGGTGGTCACGGATTTTGCGACCATGGAGCGCGGCGAGATGGCGGTTCTCATCGTGAAGGCGGGACGCGGCAAGAAGCCACCTGTCAGCGCCAGATGGCTGCCCACAGCCATCGAGCTGACGTTTGAGAATCCACCGGCACGCTCCATGCTCTTCGTATCGAATCGCTTCCGCAAGGTGTGGACCGAGAAGGTCTACATCGCGCTGTTTAGTGGTCCAGGTGAAATCGTAAAAGGGCAGGTTTCACCTGGGGATGTGGTCGCCGTTCCACTGCGAAGCTGAGAAAGAATGCTGCGCTCGTGCAGCGAGCCTAGACACCTGATACGTGAAGGATTTATCACAAGTGCACAATTCTTTGAAGCGAGCTTTCCAGCCGACGAGTGTGCTTGAAGGGTCGATGGTCAAGTCGCAAGCCAGCGGCGGTTTGAAGGCCCTTTTCCGACGCCTTGTGGCTGGAGAGAGCCCGAAGGAAAGCGCTTCCAAGGTAGAGCGCGAAAAGGAACGCGCACGGCGCGCGATGGCTGCCCAGACCATGCACGAGAATCGCATGCTCATTGGCAAGGTCGTGAAGGACTCTCTACTCGTTGCCGAAATGCTCTCAGGGAGCTACAAGTTCAAGGTCCTGAGCCATGGCCTGGAGGAAAACAGATTTTCCGTTTTGCTTGACATCTCGCAGCCTCCGAGAGGAGGCGAGGAGCAGCAGCTGGAGTCTGAAATCATGATCGCGAATTTGGCGCGCAATCGTTACGGCCTGGAGGTGGTTTCGGTCTACTGGCGCATGTCGAAATCTGCGCTTATGAAGCGGCCTGCTGCGCCAGTCCCTCGCCCGGCCGATGCTTTGCTGGGCCAGACTGATTACGCAGATTTGAGTTAAAGGGCAGCCATGACCACCATCAGCTACGAGACGAATTGCGGTCAGTACGTCATGCATCGGGACGGCCGGCCTGTTTTGCGTCCGCTAGACGAAGTCGGCCTGGCTGTTGGCGGTGATGGTGAAGGCGGTCTTATCCTCTACAAGCATGGAGATCCCGAGCTGGTGAACAAGTGGCTGGTCAACGCGAAGGAGAAGTTCTCATCGATGGGCGCTCTCGGTGAAACGATGGCGGCCGACCTCCGATTTGTTCAGGGCAAGTTCGATCTGCGTGATTTGAATGAGGCCGTTGGCGGGAACGCAAACGCCCTGAGCCGCCTTGCCGGCGACTTGAACACGATCGACGTCGAGGCCGTCGTAATCGAAAGGGCCGGCTCCGAACTGGGCTGAGGCTGCTGTCCCACCGCCCGACTATAAGGGTAGGAGGGATTCACCATGGCCTTTTACAAGCAAACCGACCCCGGCTCCATCAACGGGTGGCGTCGCAAGATATCAGTCTCGATGAAAAAGGTAGCGGCCGGGCGCACCTGCCCGGAGTGCCATCGTGGCAACGCGATGGGCCGCACGGTCCACTTCCCGGGTGGATGGGCAAAAAAGTGCAGGTACTGCGGACACGAAAAGGGCGCCTCGGTGTGAGCAAACGCGGCGAGCATTCCCTACCGGGAAAAAAAATGCGCAAATTCACATGTATTGGGCGATCATCGAGCCATGAGTTCAAGAATCTCCAGTCTCAGCGCCAGTGAAAGCGAAAAACTGTCGCAACTCTTTGCCCGACCTGATCGTGTGGAAATTCATGGCTCCGATCGGGATTGGATTGCTGGTGTTCTGAGTAGCGTTATGACTTCTGCCAGGATGAGCTTCGGGTTCTTCAAGAGCCTGGTGGGCCCACGCCTCAGAGCGCTTGAATTCAAGGCGATCGACTGCAGGCAGGATCTCGCATCGTCCTGGCGCTACGCCGCGAAGGGCAACAACGGCGAAGGCCAGAGCGATTGCATGGTTGAGCTTGAAATGCCGATCGATTCGGATATGTTGTCTCTTGCGCAGGCAGGCGGCGTGCCGGCAGACCTGGCTCGTGATTTCTGTTCGACACGCGAGAGTGCGTACTTCGCGCATCGCGCCGAGGTGATCGCTCGGCAGTCCGATAAGCAGGAACAAGTGAACTCCGGCCTCGGGCACGCTGCAGATTCGCCAACGCTTCTGGCCTCTGAGCGTTTTGCCGATGGGTGCGCGTTGCTGGCACTTCTGGCACAAGGCCGCGCGGACGAACAGCAGGCAAAGGACATCATCGCATGGCGACAAAGCGTCTCAGGTGATGCGGGCTTTCTGATGCATCTCATGCAAGAGGCCGGGAATGGGCAACTAGGCGTTGATGCTGTCCACTCGCATGTCCTGTCTTCCATGCAAGATTTTGCGAAGGCCCAGCGCCAGCATCGTCGGCTCAACGGAGAGGACTTGCACGATGCACTGATGGCGGCGGGACGCAAATTGCGCGAAGCGACAGCGCCGGCCGCGGCGATCCCGGCGAAGCCGGATTCTTCCACAAGAACGGAGTAGGTTGATATGGCAAAGTCGAATTCATTGACGGCGCAGGAGACGTTGCAGCTCCAGGCCCTTTTCGAAAACCCCGAGCGGATCGAAGTTCACGGAGAAGACCGCCAATGGAAGGGGGCGTTGATCGGCTCACTGCTGTCTGCTGCCGCTTTGACGTTTGCACCGGTTACGCCGGCGCATGCAGGCATGAACGGCATCTTCACCGGCATCATGGTCGGCGCGGCAGCCACTGCAATGACCATGGGTGTCAACCATGCGTTCCAGGAGGCCAGGCAGGCGGCCCATCCCGCGACTCGCCCAGTCGTCTACCAGCAACCTGTGCAGTACATTCATGCCAATCCGCAGCCCGTGCGGTATGTTGAGCCCGCTACCCCTGGCATGGGCGACATCCCGCAAAACCAGTTCGCGCTCGCGGACCTGGTTCGCCGCGATGATTTGGCTGATATCGTTGCGACGACACCAACGCTCAGGTCTACTCCGTTCCCCGTGATGGTCTCGCCAAGCTGGGGGCAGGCACAGGTCAATGCAGCCGTGGCCAGGGCGTCGGCGCAAGTCGCCCCTGCGATCGGTGCGTCCGGTGTGCGACACGACGTCCTGGCCACGCAGCAGCCAGGTGGGCCCCAGGGTGTGGCCTACGTCTCTCGTCGAGGTGATTCCGCAGCCTGCCTGATCGTGATGTACCCTGGCCGCGCCGATGATGCGCAGATGATGGCCCGTCAAAGCGGTCTCTCGATCAGGCAGGCCATGGACTTTGCTGTAATGCGCGATGGCGCGAGCTGCGCGCAGCAAGCTGAGACCAAGGCGGCGGAACTGGACGCCTGGGGCGGCAACCTGGGTCGTGCCAGAACTCGAATTGCATTCTCCGGTCTGGTCGATGCGCGCACTCAGCAAGTGATTCTTTCCGGTCAACGACCGGATCCGTCACTCGTCTCGCGCGAGAGCGATGAAGAGGTCATGGCCAACGATCGGTACGCAGATGGTTTTGCGATGTTGGCGATGACCGCTCAAGGGCGGCTCGGACCCAGCCAGTGGAGCGGTATCGAAGCATGGCGCTCGAGCAGCGGCGCACAGCAGGACACGTCAAGCTTCTTGAGGTATCTGCGCTCAGAGTTGGACAGCAACCCGGGCGCTGCGCTGGCCATGAGGGCTCGCGGCGTCTCTGGGTTCAATGCCCAATCGGTGGCGGCGTTTCTCAAGCCGCGCTGGGCCGAATTCGAGTTGAAAGAGATGCAGGCGCAGCAGTCCCGCGCCGGTGAGCAGCGTGTCGTTTCGGCCAATCGAATCGGTGAAGGTTCAACGGGCGAAGAGACCGATCCAGGCGATTCGTACATCGATCGACCAAGGCCACAATAGCTGAGGTGGGTGTGAGGCTATGAACAACATGTTTACTAGCGCCCCGGTGGTTTATCGCGATCCGATCCGCGGCATCTGGGCCGAAGGAGACCACGATGCCAGTGCCGCTGATCTTGAGTCCCTGCGCATGGCCGTTGTGGATTTCGGCTTTTTGATAGAGAACAACCAACGCCTCACTGGGGCGCATTGGGCGAGCCGTATCCGCAGAAGCTACAGCGCCGGGAATCCACGGCCGCGGCAGCGGTTACGATTTTCGAGGAGCTCGTGCATCCCCGGTTGATTGGTTGGCGCCTGCCTCAGCACCTGGTGGAGCACCTGGTCGAGATGCTGCCAGAGCGTGTCAGCCTGGACGATCGCAGCAGCAGTGCGCCAGGGTCTCACTAGAAATCGACAACAAGGGCTTGTGTCGTAGAACGCCCATCCTCGCTCAGGTAATTTCCCTGAGCTCGCGGATGTACTCAAATGTCGAGATCTCGCCTTTGGCGCGTTGCGTCTTTAGTTCCTCGCGAACTTGTTCCTTGCGATACTGCTCAATCAATACTGCATGGGCGAGCAAGGCATCCCTGGCGAAAAGGTATTCCGTGGAGTCGTTTGCGGCCGTGGGCGTAGCGCCTGATTCGCTGAGCGAGCTCAATTCCATCTGAAGCTCCTGCTCCACCGGCGCTTCCTCGTCAAGTAGATCGATGATGGCACTGCGGACCTGGAGAGCCACATCGGGGGCCAGCTTCGCTGCCTCACGCAGTCGCCCAATGATGGAGGATTCACCGGTGGCTGGCACTCTGGTAGCTCCATTGCGAAAGCCGAAGCCGGCGCCGGCATACGAAACACTGCCTACGCCGTTCACAGCCGACTGAAACATCTTCCAGTATTCCCTGGAGAGCGTGGCATCGCTCATGAGCGCGAGCAGGCCTTGAAAACACTGCTGGAACTTGGCCCGCTGCTCGGGCGTCTTGTTGCCCCCACACTCATTCAGAAGCTGGTCACGAAGGAAGAATGAAAGTGCAGTGGCCTCGCGTACCTTGGCGGCAAAAGCCTCGCGCCCGAATTCCTGTACGAATTCGTCGGGGTCCTTGCCGTCGGGCAGGGTGAGGATACGGATGTCATGTGCGGTCCGGATCAGGGGCAGAATCTTTTCGGCGCTTTTGCGGGCAGCTGCCTGGCCCGCGGCATCCCCGTCGAACACGAACACGACACTCTCGGTGAAACGCAGAAGCGTTTGCAGCTGGCTCTCCCCCATTGCCGTGCCCATGGCGGCCACGGCGTTGGCCACGCCGTTCTGGGCCAGCATGACCACATCCATGTAGCCCTCGACCACCAGGGCCTGCTTCTCTTTGCGAATGGCCTCACGAGCCTCAAAGAGACCGTACAGCACCTCGCCCTTGTGAAAGATCGCCGTCTCGGCGCTGTTGAGGTATTTGGCCGAATTCTTGTCATCCGTCATGCGCCGCCCGCCGAAGGCTACGACGTGCCCGGCGGTATTCCTCACCGGGAAGATCAGGCGTGAGCGGAAGGTGTCGTAGTAAGACTTTGCCGGTGCAGTAGGCACGCCGAGGGGGTGGGCAGGAAGGGTCGTGCGGGCGAACCCTAGTGGCTGGATCTTCTGGCCCTTGGACATGCCAGCCGTGGCCGTAGAAGCAGACTTTACGCCGTCCTCTTCTCGTGGGCGAATCAGATCGACCGCCACCAGCGTCTGCTCGGCATCCTTCGTGCCGGGCAGATAAGTCTGGGCAGGCCAGGCAACGGATTTGAGGGAATCCCAGCCTGGCGGCGCCAGGCCGATCCGGAAGCGCTCGATAGTGGCGTCACTCAGGCGGCGGGTATCGCGCACGTAGCGCGCGCTTTGCGCGGCGAACCCTTCGGATACCGGGTGATCGTGCAAAGCGGTGAGGGCGTGGCTCAGCTCGGACGAATAAAACCTCGCCGCAACGTCCATGGCCTCGTACATGGCTGCGCGTGAGTCTGCCTTAGGTCTTTTGGCGGCAGTTGCCGATGGGTCGGGCTGGGGAATTGCTATCCCGGCCGCCTGCGCCAATTCCTCAACCGTTTCCCGAAAGGACAGGCCTTCCATCTCCATCAGGAATTGCAACGCGTCGCCATGTACCCCGCAGCCGAAGCAGTGATAGGTCTGACGCTGTGGCGACACCAAAAAAGATGCCGTTTTCTCGCCATGGAATGGGCACAGGCCCTTGAAGTCAGGGCCGCCCTTTTTTAGTTGGACGTGGCGCCCGACGATCTCCACGATATCGACGCGCTGCTTGATTTGGTCGATCACACCGGCGTCGATGGTGCCAGATGCGCTGGAGCCATGACGCTGGGCGCCAGTTGGTCGCTGCATTTCTCAGCCCGCCAATGCGTAGACGGCGGCGTTCTTCAACAGGATGTCACTGTCAGCCAGTTTGCGGCCAGGGTACATACCGCCGTCGAAATGCCACCGCTCGCCGTCTTCCCCCTGGATGTATTCGTAGATCGGCGTCTTGTTGAGCATGCCGATTCGAGGGCCAGGCTGGCGCGAACGCATGGCCTGGAACACCGTGTTGGCCGATTGCATTCGGCTTTGGAGATCATCCCGCGTGACGTTCGCCATGGCGGATTTTTTGTGCTTCATCGTCATTGGGTGTAATTACTTGGGTTTGGACATCGATTCCGGCATTGCGGGCCGAGGCAATGCATTCGTCAAGTGTTTCCAGTGCCCGGTTGTGGCAATCCAGATCACGATCGTAAGCTGTGGACCTGAAAAGTGAGTTTTCAACAGGATCGAAATACCCCTCGAACTGCAAATCAACCCAGGTAGCATTGTCCCGGTGCGCCAACTCGATTTTCTCCAGAAGGGATTGACTGGTGCGCAATATGCGGGCCCGAGGACTCAAAACGTCGTCAATCCCGAAAAGTTCAATTGCGAGACGTTCCTTGCGCGCCTGAATGACCGCTGTCAGATCGGGCGTGGTTTGGTGGTTGGATTGGGGCGGTATGGGGTAGGACGTCATGGGCAATGTTCCTCGTTGACCAGCATACGCATTCATGCGCGAATGTGTCAATGTGTCGATGTAAAAAGGCAGTTAGTTCCTAGCCGCGGAACGCTTCCGCGCTGGCGTTATTGGTGGGCTCATCGTAGCGCTGTTGAGAGCCCTCATCGAGATCGCGCTCGCTCTTCAGCTGACCCGGTCGATAGCCATGAATGCGCTGGTGGATCAGCGGGACACATCGATGTAAAAAACTGTCCATGGGTTCACGAAAACCTGAGTATTGAACCAACCCTGACTGCAATTCCACTTGGAAACAAGCGTCTTCGCAGCGGGGAACGCCCATTGTCTGTGCCACAAACAGGGAGGCACGATTGCTGTCGCGCGCCTGGATGTTGACAAATCCGCCCTGGTTGTCGCCACCAACTTCGAAGTCACTCTTTGCGGCGAGCTCTGCCACGGCGCAATATGACAAGAGCGCGGCAAGCCCCTTGCCCCGCCATGCAGACCCAACAGCGTAGGAGATGTTCACGCCTTCGAGCTTGTCCCGAGTCCTGATTGCTCCTGCCCAGGCGCTTGCGACTGGCTTTTGGTCGAGAAGCGCGTCGATCCTTATCGGCATTCCTTTGTAATGCCATCCTACATGGCCCATCACCTTCCCGATTTCAGGGCCGAAGAGATCGTCATAGGTTTTGCGGTCCAGGGGCGATTCCGACAGGGCAAATTCGACCGCGAAAGTTGGAAACCGCGCCATTTCAATGCCAAGGCCGGTGGGGCTGTCGATGATCATGTTCAGACCTTTGGCGTTTCATCGGCGTGGGATTCGATCTGGCGCAGCGTCTCTTGCAGCATCTCGGTCGTGAACTCGACAAGAGAAGTATTGCGTGCCGGCAGCGGGGTGGCGGCGATGCGTTTGAGATCGGCGTCATTGCCGTAGACCCAAAGGTGCTCGCGCGGGCGGCTGGCGCCGGTGAGGAACATGTTCTGGTTCATGAAGGAGGGCCTACCCGGGGTCATGACCAGCATGACGTCCTTGTATTCGCTGCCCTGGCTCATGTGAACCGTTGTCGCGTATGACAGCTGAAGCTCATTGACTGAATCCCCAGGAAACATGATGGTCCGTTCGTCATCGAGTATCAGGGTCAGTGCTTGCGCCCCCTTCTTCTTGGGATCGCCAAAGGGGTGATATTCCGCGATGGTGCCCTTGTCGCCGTTGACCACGCGGATATCTTCACCATCTTTATCCTTGCCGAGCACCATGTTGTCCCGAATGATGATGCGGTCGCCGATGTGTAGCTGCGTGCCTGGGATTTTTGGCCCACCTGGGTTCACCAAGTCGCGCAAGCGGGTGTTGGCATAGTCGGAGCACCAGCTCGGGACATCCTGCTCGCCGGCGCGGCGCGATATGAGCAGTACCACGTTCTCAATGCCTTTTTTGGCGATCAAGTCCATGTATCTCGCTGCCACCGTGGGGAAATATGTTGTCGCGTCTGGAAGTGTGTTGGAAAAGGTCACACCATCTCGATCCTCGCAATTGAGCGCGCCGGCGCGGATCTCGTTGACGACCTCGAGAATGCCGCCGGAGTTGCGCTTCACGGCCGTCAGATGGTGGTGGTCGACGCCGGGCAGGCGCAAGAGGTCGCTCATGACTCGACCCGGCCCTATGGAGGGGAGCTGTCCGGCCAAGGGCCCGACGCCGGGGTCGCCCAGGATGATCATGTGCGCGCGTGGCGGCAACGCGGCCGTCGCGGCCTCGAACAGCTGCAGGGTCGGCATGGTGCCTTCATCGACTACCAGGATGTCGCATGACAAGGGAGCCTCGCGATTCACATTGAATCCGCCATCGGGACTGCCCTTGAGCAGCGAATGCATGGTGCTGGCGTGGTAGCCTTGGCGCTGCACACGGCTGGTGAGCACTTTTGACGCCATCCCCGTCGGAGCAGTGAATTCGAATTTCTTGCTCCTCATCATGGCGGAAAAGACCTCCATGATGGCCGTCTTGCCACAGCCCGGGCCGGCGGAGATGACGTGTAGTCTGGATTCGCTGGTGGCTATGCCGTGGAGGGCCTTGATCTGATCCTCATCGAGTTCGTAGCCAAGAAGTTTCTTGCTGACTTCGATGGCTTTGGCCTTGAATTGCGCAAAGGTCCGGCGCACAAGCAACGGCTTGCCGTCGGTGAGCATGTCATGCAGATCGTGTGCCAGACGCTGCTCGGTCGCATGTAACGCGGCTGGGTAGATGCGCCGCCCGCCCGGCTTGCCTTCCACCAGGATCAGGTCTCCTGACTCTTCGCCATATTTAAGCAGTGCTTGCAGCTCCAGCGTAGGCTCGGCACGCGATAGGCTGATCCGAAGTTGAGCCTCGCTGAGGTATACATGGCCGCTTGACTCGCACTCGTCGTTGACGAGGAACGAGGCTAGGGCACTCAGGCGCACAGGGGCATCCCGCGGGATATTCATCGCAGTGCCGATGGCATCTGCGCTGCGAAAGCCATACCCTGGAATTGTTCGCATTGGGCTATAGGGGTCTTGCGCAAGCAAAGCCGCAGCTGCATCTGTGACCGGTACATCGCTTTTGCCGGCAGCTCGAACCTTGGCAAAAAGGCTGGTAGCAAGCAATTTGAGTACCGACGCCTTGAGGTCTCTGAGGGCTCCGAATTTGGTGGCCAGCATGCGCTGCACATAGGGTAGCTCAGGAGGTTCGGAGGTGGCAGCTGGATTGGTGTACCCATCGGGGTCGGGCTGGGCGCCCCCGGTTGGGGCGAAGGACGTCGAGCGCGTCGATACGGACTCGAAGGTCACTTCCCAAGGTTGAGAGATCAATTTGAGGCGCAGGGCTTCCAGGCCTTCTTGTCCGCCAGACTCTTTCGTTTGAGCGACGAAGCGCTCAGCCGTTTTCTTGCCGACATTGGTGAAGTTGCTCACGATGAATTTCAAAATGGAGGCTTCATCCGGCCTGATGTGCGGCTCGAAGCTGATCACTTCGAGTTGCTCGCCATATTCCCGGTGGGTCTTCATGCGGCCCGTCAGAACGTATTCGCAGCCCTCCTTCAGGTGCGCCACGGCTGTGCCCGTGATCTTCAACGACTCGCGCTCCTGGGTGTTCATGGAGCCAACCGCCCAGTCTGAGTAGATGGAAACACGCTCGATGACGCCAACGTGAGTCACGTCGGCCGAAACAGTGGGTGTTTTTGCGGCGGGGCGCTCGCCATCATCCGGAAACAAACCCTCCATCAGCTCGGCGACGCCGGCGTCCGAGTCCTTTGGAAGCGTTGGGAGTGAGGAGATGTTGAAACCGAAACCAGCCGGCTTCACCGGTTTGGGCTCAGGGCGCTGAAATCCGAACCCGAAAGCGCGAGGGGTGGCGGCTGCACCGGGGACTGGCGTCGCAGTTCGCGTGAATCCACGCAGGGGTTGACGTGGCCTGTTCTCGGATTGCTCAGCGTCAAGATCGTTTTGGATTGCCATGATTGATTCGCATAAAAAAACGCTCAATGTTTTTTATTGTAGCTATGATGCGAATCAAATGAGAAATAATATCGGCAACAATTTGGAGCAGATGCGATGGCAACCTTTTCTGATCGAGTCCCAGTTCAAAACTTTCGCCCTGCTGACTTGCCAGCGCTCGGCATTGTTGCGACCTTTGTTCCGCAGGGTTGGCAGAACGATCACGCCATCGAGGTAGATCCAGAGGGCCCCACTGAGTTTTTTGTCACCCATGCAGTCGTCGAAGCGCGCGCGAAGGGGGGCCTTGAGGATGCCTCTTATGGGGCTGACGATCTGCGCCACGTCACTCACGCTCCGCCGTGGATTCGGGAGTGGAGCGGGCCATTCGAAATTTATTTCGAGGAATCGATGCGACGCTTTCACGAACGGCTTGCCGCAAAAGCGGCGTCGATCCTGGTAAAGGCGAGAAATTGGCCGCTTGAAGACGGATCAAATGATGCGGGAGGCGGCAAGACAGCCATTGAGCTTCGAAAATTCGATTGGATGCAGCTGCGGGAATACTGCCTGACGGCAGAGAATGGAAATCCGCTAATCGCGATCGGCCGCGTCGAACCGGAAAATACCTCGGCAAACTCCTCCGTGGGCCTTGTCCGAATCGCCATGTCCAGCGCACAGCTCAACGGGTTGTGTGATGACCTGATCGGATCCATACGAGACAGTGTCGACTCCAGGGCCGCTGCGCAAGGCGCCCAAGAGGCCCCGCCGCTACCCCCCGCTCCTGCTACGCAGCCCGTTCAAAACCAAGGCGGCCTTCGCCGGGCGGTCGAATTTGGTGAATACATGGCACAGGATGTAGGCCGACTTCTTGAATGCCTCAACGCAAGAGATGAGTTACTCGTGAAGATCGAAGAAGAGGGTGGGGAAGCGGTCTGCGCTCAAGAGTTGGACCGAGCTCAGGAGGCACTGACCGAGGCCATTTCCGGTGCTCGAGCTGGTGTTTACGAATTTCGCAAGCGTGCGGAGATCGCCGTCAAGGGGGTTGGGCCGGACTCGAGTGGCGTGGCTTTGGAACAGGATGAGCAAGAGCCAGGGCAAATTGCTGCAGAAGCGCCGCGCGGCTGAGGAAGCAACACTCAACAATAGGAAGGGAACACCATGTCCAGATCAAAGAATGCGATCGCCCGTACGATCCTGGTTTCTCTTTACGAGAGGTTTCGAGACTTCCAGTTCCCTGACCGCGGTATTGACGCCGCGGACCTGGTCGATGACCTGAGTGAATGGATACGAGGTCGAAAAAGTGAGATCAAAAGGAATCTGCCCGTCGTCTCTACACGACAAGGGGAGCCTCTCGCTGTTCTTGATGATTTCTACAGCCGTTTTGGCGATTTGGCTGGCCAAACAGACGAAGATGTCAACGGCGCCGACCTGGTGGATGAGTTCGGCGCGTGGCTGCGGGGCAACCAGTCGGCGATGGATCTGCCCGATTTGCCGTTTCAGGCCAAGGTGCTGTATTCCCTGACCGAAGGCGCCTACTGGAACGAAGCTGACCAGCAGTGGGGTGATCTTGAGGATGCTACGGCCTTCTTCGTCATCATGCCTGAACTGCCTACTCGTCTCAATGATGAGCACCGGGTCCTTTCATTGGGGCCGCTGCTTCAAGAGAGTCAAAAACTTGCTGATGCATCTGGCGCGGAGCTCGATGAAAAGCAAATCGCCGACTTCATTGACAACTTGATCCAAAGCGGAAACATCAAGCTTGAGGAAATCCCGCGGTTGATGGCTCGCTATGCCCTGTCCGATCCGACCGAGATGCGCGCGGAATTCGCGGAACGCATGGGACTTGACGAGTCAGAAACAACGAGCCCACGTTGCTGAACGAGGACACAAAATGAATATCAATCCCACGGATTCCAAGACCCTGGTCACTTTGGATTGCACCCCGGATGAACGCATAGAGACGGTCATCCGGTCCGCGCAAAAGCACGGCGAAGACGAGGATCCTGATCACGAGGTCGGTGACCTACAAGACGCCCTACGGGCGGCCTGGGGGTGCATGAGTGCACAGCAGAGATCAGATTTGATGGCGAGCTCCGAGATGATCCAGATTCTGGAGCCCGGAATGCTCGACGACTATTCGGTATTGCCGGCCGACTTTTTGCGTGAAGAAGTTCTCAGGGTGAGCGTTCGCATCGATCGCGACGCCGACGGTAACCCCAGCATCGGCTCCATCGGGATGTTTGATGACCAAGCCGATCCAGAAATTGATTGGCAGGCAAGCGGCATCGAAGGCCGACTCATTGGCATGCTCGAACGCGCGGTGATATATATCGCGCAGCAAACCTGGGATGTGCTCAAAGAATCAGGAACGCCCGACTTTCAGTCCGAGAACCACATTTTATGGGACATGAAGACCGATCGAATCCATCACCGCCACGGCTCCGTGGGGGTGCGGACTCAGACTCGGCGAATTGACTTGGCCTCGCAGCTTCTCAACCGGGAGTTAGGGGGGCAATCGGAAGCGCCAAATCTTCAGTTGATGGATTCTCCACGCGGCTGAGTCGCAGCGGTACTGTTTCTACAAGTTGGAGGGAATTTATGGGACGAGCATTTGAAATCAACGAGGAAGATGTCGAAGCGGTCTTGCGTCAGCACAGCCTTCGAGTGGCCAACAGCAAAGGAAAGTCGTTCGAATCTTTGGCGGCAGAGATTTTGTACTGGATCGATCGCGATGCAGTCGAAAAAGCCGCTTTGTATGGGGATGAACTGGACGTGCAAACCAGATACGCATACGAGGAAATAGCCAGGCAATTGCAGGAACAAGGTGTTCTGGAGTATTTGGGGCAAGCTGCCGCGTCTGCTCCAGGGGGTGAGATGGCTGAGTCAATAAAAACTAAAGTAGGTCACATGACCAATGTGGAACTGGTCACCATGAAGCTGCCAATCCAGGCCTTCGAGATAACTCTCAAAAGGGATGGTGATGGTGCTATTTTGGAGGCTCTCACAAGGCCTGTGCAATTGCAGGAGGTGAACATCTCCAGGGGCTTGGGCTGCGACAAGATCTCCGTCTTGTTCAAGGACGAGGACGGTAAGTTGTGCCGTGGAACACAGGACATGTTCTACGCAACCAAGGAAGCCGCCCAGGCGCAAATCGAAGAGATGTTACAGAAGGCTCAACAGGGGAACGGGCTGCCGGCGGCGAGCCCCAGGACCGCTCCTGCAGGGCCCGACCTTGCGGAGGCTGAGCCAGTCACCTACTGGTTGACGTATGGAGAAAGAAACCTGACGTCTGTTCGCCTGCCTGCGGGCCTCAGCGCCGATGAGGTCAAGGAGTGTGTTTTGCGTAAGCCTGGATTGGCTGGCGCAGCAGTATTTTGTGCCAGGCCTTTCGAGACGCCCCTGGAATTTCTGAGCAAGATCAGAGCCTCAACTGTAAAGGTCTACAACGATCGTCCAGTTCAGGAGCAGATGCGCCGCTCGGCGCCATTCGAACTCAGGGCGCTGTTTCCAAAAGAAAATCCATTTTTCGAGATCACTTACGAGAGCCCCAAGACTGGGGCCGAAGCTGGTGCCGATTTGCTCATGTTCTCGTACAAATTACGGGAAGTGTGGATGCAGGAGTCGACATACGACTTCAAGAATGACGCAGGCGAAGGCAGCCGCCAGCGCATCATTCGTGTGAACGACCCGCTGGCGGACAAGGTCGGCCGCTCTTATGCCCTGGTCAATGACGCACTGCAGGACCACGGGATGGTGGTTGTCAATGACTTCGGCGTCGGATTTCCACTGCAGGGACTGGACGTGCAAGAGGAGGCCGCGTCGGCGCCGAGAGGCTGAGATGCGTGCCGGGCTGCCGTCATCTGCCGGCGAAGACCTGGATTCCGCTTCAAGGACGCAGTGGCGAACCCTTGTTTCAGGCAAGAGGGTGCCAATTGACCACAGCATTGCACGATTTAGGCACAAAAAAATTCCGAAAACTTGATTATTCGCGGAATAATGTTCGCAACAATACTACGGTGCGAATCATGACTATCCGCGTATATCACCTTTGCATGAGCCCGGCCGGCGCAGAAAACGAGCTGACACGTGACATGTATTTCCGCTTGACTCGTGCCGATCGTTCCAGTGTCGAGCAGGTTCTTGCGGCGCCGCATGAGTGGACTGAACTTGGCCTGAGCTATCAGGCCGTAGCCGATGTGAACTACTGCGATGACCCGGAAGAAGCCTATGCAAAAACGAACCACATCGAGTGGGATTGGGGGCGAAACAGGGGGGTGCACTTGTTGACTAGCAACCCGCGGCGCAGCACATCGGTTGGCGACTACATGGTCGGCGACGATGGGGCCGTATTGCTGGTAGATCGCTGTGGCTTCACGAAGCTTGATCTCGGCATGTCGAATCAACCGCGGCAAGACTACGAAGAAGCGGCCATGAATGCCCCGCACGTTTGACCACCGCTGGCGACTTGACCATGAATAACGAGAAGTACGAAAAGTTTGAACGCGTGGCAGTACCGGCGATGAAGATCGCCATGATTGGCGTCTACAAGGAACTGCGCCGACTTGGCATCGAAGGCGAAGACATCGAAGATGTCGAGCAGCTCGACCTCGACGTCGAGCGCGGAGTCTGCATCCTGATCCATCGCGCCGGCGCTGAAACACCCTTTGCGATCGAGCTCCTGCTCACGGATGGTGATGAACGTGGCTTCACTGCTCTCGAAGAGAAAGAGGGAGATGAACACAAGCCTGCATGCGGCCTGCTCATGACAGTGACAGGGCCTGGTGGTTCTTTCCTTGGACAGTGGTCTCCTTACAACTTCACGGGACAGGTTGGAACATGCATGCCCGAGGAGATTGTCAGGCGTGTGCATTTGATGGACCACGCCGCCATCGCAACGTCGGTTCGAGACAAAATTTTTCAGTGGGAAGCCGAACAGGCACAAGGCCGCGCCCCGCGTGCTTGAACAAGGACTGAATCATGCCAGCAGCAGTTACCAAAACGGCGCCCCAGGTTCCATGGAAGCTATATGCCGATATCGGCGATGTCCCGAAGAAGGGCTTCAGGGCCATTGAGGTCGAAGCCATCGCCATCGAAGAAGAGATGGACGGGAAGTATTTTCTGACGCGCATTGTCACTTCCCCGCTTGACGGGCCCTTGGCCATGTGCTCGGTGTATCTCCGCCATGACGATGGCCTGGCGCAATGCATTGCCGATCTTCCGTCGAAAGAGGCAGCGCTTGCGTATGCCCAAGAGGTTCGTGGCAACCGAAAGATCCCCATTGATGGTGTGATCTTTGAGCTGCGCGCCTTCAATGTGCCGGGCAAAGGGTATCTCGCCGATCAGAGGTTGACTGCAGGATCGCCACACACAACGGACCCGGCAAAGGCCGCGCTTTACCACGATTCGGAAACGGAACATTTCATGACGGAAAACCCGAGCGCTCGCGGCCGCTGGGTGTCGTGGGTCGAAGCAAAGGAATTGAGTGTGGACAGGGCGGCTGAGAAGGAGGATCTGCTCCAACGCGTTTATACGGCCGCTTTGGTAGCAATGGGCCCCGAGTGTGCGCCGCAATGGGGATCGGCTGATAGTGCTGCTTTTCGTCTAAAACTGGGCGAGGCGATCGAATCGACTCGCTTGGACAGGCTGGTCATCTTCGATGTGGAGCAGCGGCGCGACATTCAGTCGCTCCTCATCGATAACGGCTTTGAAGTCGATGGCGGTGAAACCGACGAAGAGATCTGCGACATGCTGATGAGAAGCGATCCGGGCTTCATTTTCAACAGCATGGATTGGGGCACGGATCCCGTCCAGAAGCTGATGGCATCTTTGACCAGCGCAGCCGGCATCACGGCCATCAGGACCGCTATCGGATCGACGCCAAAAGAGTGCCAAAGCGCGATGCTCCGTGCCATCCATCGGCACTTGTTGTCCCACGGCAAGGAGAGCCCATTTTCGGACCTGATGGCCGACGAGGAAACAACTCAATCGGCCGAGCCGCCCCGCGGCTGAGGCCCGCTTGAACCATTCGACCAAAACACTCCAGAGGAAAAGGACTGAACATGAGCAACGATTACAAGCTGGATCCTGATCACCAAAAGGAAGTCGACATTCTCAAACGGGCTGCCTATCAATGGGGGAATTTGGCTCTACGTGGGAAATTGTCTCTGTCGGGCGAGCGGTTTATCGTCGTCGACAACGTGGATCGTGTCTTGACGATGGCCAATGATGACCGTTACGAACTGGAGCAGTTCGGTCATGATCTGGAAGTTGCCCTGTTCATGCGACACGATAGCGCGAGCAAGGTCGTCCAAGCGCTCTATCCAGAGATGGATGTCCGCGTCGTTGACGGCGTGGACTATGCGCAGGAGCAAGTGCAGAAGATTCAGGGTCTGATCGGCGCCATCGAGGACAAGCACGCCGAACGCAAACGAGCTGGCGAGGCGCTGTCGCAAGCTGGTGGCGATCCTGTGCAGGCCAAGCGCATTCTGGATCAGCAGGAAGAAAAGCAGTTCCGCGATCGGATTTTAGCCGCGGTGGTGCGCGAAATGGGGCTTGCCTCTCCGCCGAAAGGATCAAAGCTTTTTGAAGAGCTGGAAGGCCGGCTGATGTCGGCTGTGAATGCGACGCGCATTGATCGTCATATTTTGTTCAGTGATGGTCTTCGCGGGAAACTGCTGGACGCCTATGTCTACAGTGAAGACGATGCGGACGCGCACAGCAAGGAATGGCGGATTGAGGTTGCGAAGTTCGGCCACACTGGTATTGCCGATGAATCCGACGAGGCTTTGCTCGAGCGTGTTCTGGAGATGGCCACCGTCTTCAACTTGACCGGCAGCGATGGCGAGTGGCTACATCCTTTCGAGGAGGAATTCCTGAAAGTCATGTCGGCACCCGAACGGGTGGCAACAGCACGAACCGTTCTCTGGTCTGATCTTGAGAACGAAAATGTCATCGACAATCTCCGGGCATTGTCTGCGCGCTACGTGGCTCATGAGTTGGTAGATCCATTTGGCCCGTTGCTTGAAGAGATGTCTGCGCAGCCTGCGCCTACCGGGGGATAGCCATGGGCCGCATAGATGCCGTATTTACCCAACTGGCGCCCCAGTTTGGGCAATCCATCATGACAGATCGACTTGCTCTTGACGAAGCGGCGAGCTGGCTTGATGGCACGCGCAATGGTGAACTCAAGCACAGAGAAGTTCTTGTGCAATCCTGCCAGGTTCAAGAGCGGCCAAGTGTTGGAGTCCGGCGTGTCGACGCTATGCTACAAAAGGAAAATGGATTTCACAGTGGCAACTGGTCAACCAATATTCAAGTCTCACAAATGATTCGACCCTACTGGCAGACCGAGTGCAATGGCCGTCTCTTCGAGCCGGGCCGCCTACGCCAATCCGATCTAAAGCCTGCGATGGAGAGCATCTGGAATAGTGTCGATGACCTGTTTGCCCTGGACAAGATCCAGGAACGCCTTGAACGCTACGCCACCACCACTCGTAACGCGAGTGGGCTCGATGAAGGGACCACACTTGTTCGCGTGATGCATCTACGCGAGAAGGATACAAGGCATGCTCATCCGTCCCCTGTTTTCACTCATGGATGGTTTTTGATCGGCGAGCGCGGGCAGATCCGTCATGAGGTCATGATTGGCCACTCTCGCATATGCCTCGCGATGATGGACAGGGCAAGGGCCGATCTCTCCTTCGAGCGCTTCGATTGTCGGGACTTGCTTAAAATCGAGGATGGAGTGGAGGTGTTCGTGGATAGCGCAGTAGAAGATCGTGTCAGGCAGAACCGCATGCCTGATACGGTCATGGCTGCGCCGCGCGGGTGATTGGTTTTTCAGAGGTATTTATGGATCTGATTAACGCCGCGTACGTGCAGCTTTCTTCGCCGATTGTGCGATTTCTTGACAAGTCCGAGCCAGCCGTGGATACGGCCGCCAAGTGGCTCTGCGACATTCGCTCTGGGCGCAACAAGCACAAGGATGTTGTTGTGCAGGCCTGCAAAGTTGCCCGGCGTGAGCCAATCGGCAACAAACGCATCGACGCCATGGTTGACAGGGTGGGTGGCTTTATGCCGGGCGACGTCATGTCCGACATCCAAAGCTCATCTTTTATCCGGGCTCACTCGGATGTGGGCAACAACGGGCTGGTCGTTGCCAAGCCTGGTGACTTGCGGGCGTTCGATCTAAACAAGGTCTATGAGAGCAAGTACAACTCCTCCGAGGACCTGTTTGTACTCAACGGTATTCGGGATTATCTCGATCACCTGACAAGGGATGGATTTGACGAGAAGACCACCTTGGTTCGCGTCATGCACGTAAGAGACAAGCCAGCCCCTAATGGGCGCCCACCAGTGGTTACCCACGGATGGCTTCTCTTTGGCGATCGAGGACAACTCCTCATGGAGCAATGTCTGAATCCGGTGGCAGTTGGCGTTGCCATGATGGCGCGCGCCAAGGCCGATATTTCCCTCGAGCATTTCAGCCCATACGAGCTGCTCAGGATCGAGGAAGGCTGTGAGGAGTTTGTTGCTCCGGCCGTACGGGAGCGAGCCGCCGAGATGGAAGCTTGGCGCCAGGCTTCGATCGCTGCCGGATACGTCCGCGACTTCAAGAATGTCGGGGATGATCAGGGCGAAGCAACCCATACCCAAAGTGCCCCCCGCGGCTGACTGGCGATCTATGCGCGATATCTCCCCTGTTATTTTCCGAGGCGAGGATAACTACGATCAGCTGCGTGAAGCTGGTGGGTGGACCCGCCCATGGTACTTTGCCGAGGACTTTGGCCAGGCCAAACTCTATGCGTCTGGTCGCGATCCGGTCGCCTATGTATTGCAGGGCGAGCAAGTGCTCGATTTGACGCAGCCCGACCCGCATGACCCGAGGCACAAGGCGGTTGTCGAAGAGCTGACGGCCGAATTCGACGACTGGACCTGCCGGTACAGCGGCGAGCCGCGTGATGCCTGGAGCTACCTTGAGTGCGGAGATCTGTACGACTATGAGGGCACCGGTAGTGGGGATCGCTGGAAAACACTGTTTCGCATCGCTCTGGACCAGTGCGACGCAGTGCGCGTGCTCGACTGCACGGACGGCACGAATCACCAGCGGGTGCCAGTGTGGGTCACTTCGGAGCGCAAGGTCATTCGTCTGGCGACCCTGGGCGAGGAACTGGCCGCCCGAGTCGCGCAGCAGCCTTGGGAGGCTGTGAGGCGATGGCTGGAGCGCAAGCAACCGAGCGTGCTGGAGCGGATAAACCGCCTGAGAAGCCTGGATGATGAATTCAGGCTCGATCGTGTGCACCAGGTCGTCCCCGCTGAAAACTTCAAGAAGATGGGCGTCACCGGCGCCTCGCAGTCGATCTACCGCGGCATGCCCGAGAAGTTCGAGGTCTTACCAGGCGACTGGGTAGCGCTTCGCGGTGAATACGCGAAGATGCACGTCAGGCTAAATCACGCGGACGGCCCATTCGAGGTGAAGTCTCTGACCATGGTGCACCCATCCGATGTTTACTGGGCGGGAACCGATGAGAGCGAGTTTTTCTACGCGCCGGCGGCGTGGCGCCGGCCTTCAGACAGTGCAGAGCAATACCTCAAGGCTCTCAGCGCCGATCGGCTTCGAATGCTGTGTGACGGGGAGATGTCCAGCATTCGTCAGCACCAGGAGGCCATCGCGGCGATTCAAGAGCACGTGCAGGCAAACTACGACCACGAAGCTTGTGGCACCTTCCACGGCCCGGATCACTGGGACCGGGTTTCAAAGCATTCGCTGGCTGTTTCTCGCTACCTGGGTATCGATCCGTTGGTGCCGTACATCTTTGCTTTGGTGCACGACAGCCAGCGGCAGGATGACGGGGTGGATCCGGATCATGGCCCAAGGGCCGGCGCCTTTGTGCTTGAGCACCGCGGCGATCTTTTTGGCTTCCTGTCTGAAGGCGACATCGAGACCCTGGCCAAGGCCTGTGAGTTGCACAGCAACGGCCAGACCGAAGGGGATGCGCTGGTAAAGGCTTGCTGGGATGCCGACCGCCTCGATCTAGGGCGGGTCGGTGTCAGGCCGGAGCCCGGCCGTCTATGTACCGAATACGCTAAGCGCGAGGATGTCATCGAAGCGGCTGTGGCTATGAGCGGACTGAGCGGCGACCATGATGAATTGCATGGCGGTTCACCGGCGCAAGCACCGGCTGTGAGGCCCTGAAGCGTTTCATTTCACTTGCCAGAAGCGGACCGGCACCAGATCGATCTGTGGGTGAGGTCTCCGGGATGAGCATCACGCTCGCCGCATATCTCCTCAGTTGCCCAAAAAAAACGGCGACCCTTTCGAGTCGCCATTTTCAGTTTAGTCTGGAGCCTTTCGGCAGCCGGCTTGCCAGCCAGTCGTGTACGTCGGCGCGGATGTTCCTGCCTTCGAGCAGGAAGTCCTCCCAACGGCTTGGCACGTAGGGCAGGTACACCAGAGGCATGCCGGCTTCTTCTGGCGTGCGTGCTCCCTTTACGTGATTGCACTCGCGGCATGCCGCCACAAGGTTCGTCCAAACCCACAGGCCGCCGCGCGACTCCGGCAGGATGTGCTCACACGTCAGATCCTGCTCACGAAACTGCTGCGCACAGTACGCACAGGTGAAGCGGTCACGGCGCAGCAGCTTGGCCTTGCTGAACGACGGTGTAACGTCGAACAGGTTGAGCCTGGCGCAGCCGTGCAGCGCGATGATCGGCGAGACGTCGATGCGCGACTGAACGCCGCGGGCCACGTTGAATCCCCCACGCATGGTCACCAGCGGGCCCGAGCCGTCTTCCCAGGCGACGGAACCGGTGGCGTAATGCGATACAGCCTGCTCGACCGAGATCCAGGCCTGCGGCGTTCCCTGGATGTCGAGTTGCAGAACTTGGGGGTTCATGACTGCCTCCTTTCGTGGCTACTGTGTTAAGAAGATGGTGCGACCGAGAGGATTTGAACCTCTGGCCTCTGCCTTCGGAGGGCAGCGCTCAATCCGGGCTGAGCTTCGGTCGCTTGTTTTGCGCCTCGAGTGCGAGCGAATGGTTGGTCGTGACGGGTTCGAACCGCCGACATCTTTCTTGTAGGGAAAGCGCTCTACCGGCTGAGCTAACGACCAGGGAAATTTGGAAGTGGTGCGCGCGGAGATATTCGAAATCTCGACCCTCCGATTAAAAGTCGGATGCTCTCGCCGCTGAGCTACACGCGCAGAAATGGTCGTCGTGGGTGGTATCGAACCACCGTCCTCTCGCTTATGAGGCGAGCGCTCAAACCAACTAAGCTACACGACGAATTAGTGGTCTCTCCAGTCCGATTCGAACGGACAATGTTCTCGCGAACTCCAGGGTTTGAGTCTGGCGCGTCTACCGATTCCGCCACGGAGAGAAAAAGTATTGGGGCGCGATCTTGTGCGTCGCGTCAGCCCGTGGGCGAAGCGGGCCTTGGCACGGGCTCGTTCAGCAGATCGTCCAGGTGTGGGTTGTTGAGTTCGTACGGATCGGCTGGTGCATTGCCGACGAAACGCGCGGCGCTCTTGTCGGCAATGCTGTTGACGTGCTGCTGCAGCCTGTGAGCCAACACCTTGCCAGACGGGTACAAGGCTGGTGCAAATTCATCAATCGCACGCTGTACCTATCAGTAATTTATTGTGGTTGGGGTGCACGACCGGAATCGAACCGATGTGGGCGGGATCACAACCCGCTGCTCTACCATTGAACTACGCGCACCACGATCAACTGGTAGCCCTTGGCAAATTCGAATTGCCGACCCCACGCTTATCGAGCGTGTGCTCTACCGACTGAGCTAAAGGGCTGGATTGGATGGCGCCGTGCACACTGCAGCTGCGCCTGATTGGTGTTGAACTTGGCAAAGTTCTACCACTCGCCGACCTCACGGATCTGCTGGTCGTAGTCGAGCCGTTCGAATCGCTCACGTTCAACGACAGCCTGCGCGCGCGCTTGTCCTCGTGGCGTTGCCCGTAGAGCGTGCCATAGCCCTTGATTGCGGCCTGGATGACGGGGTTGCGCGGTTTGGTGGCCGCCAGCGTGATGGGGCGGGCGGGCCGATCATAGGCACGTAGTCGCATGGCGGTCTCCTTTCAGTTGAGTTGATGTTGGCGCTGATTCGCGACAAGGTGATGACGATTTCTTGCGTGAGCGAAACGCCATTGGTGTGGAGCCTCTTGACGGATTCGAACCGCCGACGCGCGATGTAGAAATCCGCCGTTCTATCCCCTGAACTAAAGAGGCGAAATCTGGACAAGCAGGCGAGATTCGAACTCGCGCGGAGCATGCGCTCGACGGTTTTGCAGACCATCGCCTTCGGCCTCTTGGCTACTGCTTGAAATGAATTGGAGCCGCGTGACGGATTCGAACCGCCGACCTAACCCGCTAGGAGGGGGTGGCTCTGTCCACTGAGCTAACGCGGCATCTGATGCTATAAAATGTGGAGCGGCCTGCGAGAATCGAACTCGCCTCATCTGCTTGGAAGGCAGAAGCCCAACCGATAGGCCAAGGCCGCAAAATAGTGGTGGATCGTCTTCGAGTCGAACGAAGTGGTATCCCGAAGGAGGGGTGGGTTACAGCCACCTGAAGTCGCCAGTGCTTCTCACGATCCTGGTATTGAATTGAGCAAGCCGTCACGGATTCGAACCGTGGCTGCCCTCCCTGCTGGCGGATACAAGGGCCTGCAAGCCCGTTCACCGCTGCGCTGGGACGGAGTGCTGACCAACACACTCCCGGCGCCTGGAGCGCAGCCTTGCAGGGTTATGCTCCAGTCTCAAACTTGGCCCCGCGCACACGATTCGAACGTGCACACTTTTGCTTCGTAGGCAAATGCTCTATCCAGTTGAGCCAACGCGGGGAATTCATTGAATTGAATGACTGGCGGATGCGGAGCGAATCGAACGCTCGTGCCGCTTGCGCGACCATCTGTTTTCGAAACAGCGCCGATAGGCCTCTCCGGCACGCATCCATGTTCAATTTATTGGCGGAGAAGAGGAGAATCGAACTCCTGTGCCGCATCGCTGCGACCATCACGTTTCCAACGTGCGCCATTTGGCCTCTCTGGCACTTCTCCATGTATCTGGCGGAAGGTGCGTAGATTCGAACTCGCGCGCCCCGAAGGACTGCTGCTTTCAGGGCAGCCGGCTTTGGCCACTCGCCCAACCTTCCATAACCGCATAAGATTGCACAACTGGTGCCGCAAGATGGATTCGAACCATCGACGCCTGCGCCTTCAACGCAGCGCTCTACCAACTGAGCTATCACGGCATGATCTGGCGTTCCGCAGGGGAGTCGGACCCCTGGCTTCCTCCTAGACAGGGAGGCACTCTGGCCACTGAGTTAGCGGAACAAAAATTTGGTAAGGGCGGTCGGATTCGAACCGACGAAATTTGCGCTCAGAACGCAACGGCTTGGACCACTCGCACCACGCCCCAACAACCTCAAAACTGGCTCCCCAGACATGACTTGAACATGTGACATCCGCATTAACAGTGCGGCGCTCTACCAAACTGAGCTACAAGGGAAAAACTGGTGGAGAAGGTCGGCTTCGAACCGACTACCTGCCGCTTGCAGGGCGGCCGCTCTACCCAAATGAGCTACATCCCCAAAAAAATGGCGGAGCATGCTGGATTCGAACCAGCGGGCCGCTTGCGCGACCATGGATTAGCAATCCATTGCCTTGGACCTCTCGGCCAATGCTCCTGAAAATATAGTGTCCGGTTACGAGTTCCGGCGACGCCCAATCTTTGCGTCCGGTTTCCACGGGAGAACGATCGAAATCGCCCTGTCCCGCTTGGGTCTCTTTGATATTGGTCGGTGTTGCAGGATTCGAACCTGCGACCCTCTGGTCCCAAACCAGATGCGCTACCAGTCTGCGCCAAACACCGAAAACTGGCAGGCCTTCAAGGATTCGAACCTTGGAATGCCGGGATCAAAACCCGGTGCCGTAGACCACTTGGCTAAAGGCCAAAAAATTTGGTTGCAGGGGCGAGAATCGAACTCGCGTCGCAGTGGCGTATGAAACCACGCGGCCAACCAACAGACTCCCTGCGCTAACTTGTACTGGAGTCGCGTCCGGGATTCGAACCCGCGTCTACGAGGATGAAAACCTCGTGTCCTGAGCCGCTAGACGAACGCGACAAACTAAAAATTGGTGCCCCCGGACACGCTTCGAACGGTCAACCTACTCCTTACAGGGGAGTTACTCTGCCAATTGAGTTACAGGGGCGAAAAGGACGTGTAGATATTACGACACAAATTAAATGAGTGGCGGGCGAGGAAGGACTCGAACCTTCAACCTGCGGTTTTGGAGACCGCTGCTCTGCCAGTTGAGCTACTTACCCATTGAATTCACGATGAAGCTGGTGCCCCAAGAGAGACTCGAACTCTCAGCTGCTGATACCTAAGACCAGTGCGTCTACCAATTCCGCCACCGGGGCAAAAAATGTCCATTTCGGTTGTGTCCACACGCGAGAGCAGCGCCCGCTAAACCACAAGGGTCAAGTCCCACGAACGCACTGGAGATCTCGCTGCACGGGCTTCAGGCACGCACATCCCGACGAGCCATCAGCCAGGCTTGATCGGCGGTGTTGCGTAGGCACACCCGAAATGGAGCAGATGGCGAGGATCGGACTCGCGGCCTGGACGTTGGCAACGTCCCGCTCTACCACTGAGCTACATCTGCTTGTTTTTGCGGCCTCGTTGGCCCCACCAGTGAGGGGCTCGAAGCCGCTGCGAATTTTTAACGATCACCCACCGGCGCCACACGGCGGGTGAGTACAACGCAGCGCGATCACTGCGAGGGCAGGGCGGCGACGTATCACACTGTCCTGCGGTTGGTGAGTCGTGACTGGCACGACTCGGGTTGAACAAAACAAAGAGGCCCGGAACCTTTCGGTGCCCGGGCCTCTTTTGAGAGAGTTTTGAAGGGTTGCGCTTATGCGCTGCCTCCGCCCGGCTGCACCTGATCCTCATAACCTTGGAGCCACAACGTGGCTGGCATGGATTGGGACCTCGGGTGCTGATTCAGGTTTGAACTGGACCGCCCAAAGCCGCCACACATCGTGACGTGCGCCAACGCCCGGCCCGATGCGGGTCGAATGCTTGTTGCGGTCAGTCTGGTTTTCACGATGGTTCCTGTTGGGTCAGTTTGTGTTGGTTGAAAAATTTGACGAAGCTATTTCGTCGATACGGGGAATAGTAAACGTTCTTTACTCAGTGCGCAAGGTTTGAGACAATCTTTTTTGAAAATAATTTTCGCGTTGCAATTTCATCACAGACTGAATCACACGACTCCAGTGAACACGACCACCTCAGATCAAGATATTGTCCTGCACCGCAAGAACAATGTGCAGTTTTTATTCAAGGAGTTCGCTCGAGCAGCGATCGCCGCGGACACTCCGCCCAACGGCATTGAGAAGGCGTTTGCCGCTCACATCCAGGTGCACCCCACCATGTGGAGTCAGATCAAGGGCGTGAGGATTATCAACGACAAGCTCGCGCGACAGATCGAGAAACATTGTCGCCGGCCCGTGGGATGGCTCGACTACGAGCGCGATGAACAGGAGAAGACGGCCGCCGATGCAGCCGAGCAGCGCTTCCTTGAACTTGCGGCCCGCGTCTGGCGCGCGAGCAACTCAAAGGGGAAGAGGGCCCTTCGAACGCATCTTATGGAAATTGAGTTGGTGCAAGAGCGTGCCGACGACTAAGGCTGTACTCAGAAGCCGCCGGTCCTCATAACTTTTCTGGACTGGTTTCGTCGGCTCCTGATTCGATGGCTGAAGTTACTTCGCTGCGGAACGACTCGAGTTCTTGATCGAAGAGCTCATCGAAACCTCCCATTTTGAAAAGAATTGCCCTGGCCTGATCTTCGGTCAGATCTACCTCTGCCCAATTTTCAGCCTGGTTTATGACGTCTTCGATGGCCCATGCCTGAGTAGTTCTCGTCATTGTGAAAGCGTTGATGGCGCTGTCCAATTTTGCCTTCAATGCCGGATCGACAATCACGGAACTCGCCTCGCGCGCCGCATCAATGAGGTCGTGAACATCCTGGATCTGGGGCAGGATTGTGGGAGACATGGAGGGTAGGTTCTTTGTGGACATTTTGTGCTCTTTCGGAAATTGCTCTTGAATGCTTGTGGGGATGGACTAGACGAGCTCGAGGAATTACCCCATTGGGTATTGCGCTGTTTCATCGACTGGTCTTTCCTGGTCGACAGCACTGGCCAAGTTGATGGAGTGTTCCTCGCTTGCTATTTCTCGTGCCAGCAAGGCTGTGAGCCTTGCGATCCGACCACGCTTGTGCTCGTCAAGAACGAGCCCGTCCAGGTTCACGACAAACCGGTCGACCGGCTCCTGATCTCCTGAACCACTCGCGATGGTGGAGAGGCGAACGTAATTGGTGTGTGCCATCTCGTCAATGGAAATGCCACCGGTCCCCGGCGGCAAGACGATCCGAGAGAGCATGCCGTCGATCTCCTCCTTGGTACACTTTGAAAGGTATTCAGGGATCATTCCCTTGGGCCCGCCAATCAGGGTCATATACCGTTCGTCAGCGTCGCCGGTGTCTTGGTTCTCCAGGCAAGCCTCGAATGGCTCGCTGACCAGAAGCCCGACAGCTTGAACAACTGGCTGGAAAATTTCTTGTTGAAACGAGTAACCAACAGCATCATCAATCGACACGATGAGCAGCCCCCCTTCGAGAGCGACCATCTTGCTTGCCATGGGGTCTTCTGTGACACGAAGCTCCGTGCCGGAATAGTCCAGTAGCGGGCGAACCGCCGCTGCGACTTGCTCGCGGGTGACGTCATCGCGAATGCAAGCTTCAAATGTGACTCGGGCGTCGTATGACATTCTGGGATCTCCTCTCTGGTGAAATGGAAAGTCGCCTAAGGTCGCATCATCCGCGCGGGGTCTCGGATGAAGACTGCCCATCCTCATCGCGGAAATACTCAGTTGCAGATTCGACCGTCTCTGCTGTATGCGGGGGAGCCGTGCACACGAACGGTTTGTTCCAGCGTCCTACGTTGATTTCGACGTAATGTCCAACGTCAAAGTAATCGGTCATGGGGTCGCTCCTGTCATGGTTCCCGGTGTTGAGGGCAGCCGTGATTCGCTTGAAAACTTCCAGGAGCTCGCCATCAAACACCTGACCCAGGTGGAAGTGGTTGAGCGACATATTGCCCGATGCGCGATTGGACTCGGGGTTGCGGGCCTTCCGTTTGGTGTGCACAACCTCGAAAAAGTCCACGGGGGCGGCCGAAATCGTCATGACGATCGTACTGTGGCGGTCTACGGAGAGGGAATACTTCCACCCAGCAGGGACGACCTGTTTGAGTGCGGCCGCAATGAGCGCCTTCTTGCCTTGGTCAACGTTAGCCATATTGAGTTCCGGGTTATGCGCGCATGCGCTCAATCGGCAGCAGATCGTTCGAATCGGACATATCGGTAAGGTCGTCTGCCTGTGCCTGCGCGTCTTTATTCCAGGGGAAATTCTTTGCCTCCATGCGGACCATGACACTTGCAACATTGGTACCAGCGCTCTTGAATGCCCCCGCTTCGATGTCGTCGATACGTGCACCGCAGTCTTGAGCGAATTCACGGAACCTCGTCGCTGCAGCCGTGCTTCGGTACTTGAAGCCTGGCCCCATGATTGCGACAAGCACGCCGTCTGGCTCGAGTAGTCGAGCGGCGCGCTCGACGTGAGCTATATCCTGAAGCCGCCCGAATGGCGGATTCATGACCACGGCATCGAACCGGCGTACGGGCTCAGCCTTGAGAAAATCCCCTTGCGTCGTGTTTTTGAATCCGGCCTCGCGAAGGGTTTCGGCATGGCTCGTTAGCAGATCGTAGCAATAAACATTGTCCTGGCCGACGATCTTGGCTGCCTCCAGTGCAAGTGCGCCGCGGCCGGCGCTTGGCTCCAGAACGATCATGCCTGGCATAAGGCAAGCGAGTTTGACCGCTTGCCTGGCCAGGTTTTCAGGAGTCGGAAAGAAGCCGAAATCCTTCGAGTTGACGTAATGACCAGTCGCAAGTGCTGCATATAGAGCCTCTTCGGCAGGTATGTCGAAGACATGCGCCTTGGTCTTGCCGGATTTCCATTTTCCACCCAGCTCGGTCAAAACCGCATTTGTGCGTTCATAGAGCTTGCGATCAAGCTGCCTGGGTGGCAAAAAGTAGTTCGTGCCGTTACAGTTGCCTTCCCTGAGCACAGCAAGCACATCAGGATCGATGGCGCGGGCGTTCGAATCGATTTCTTCGCCTACATCGACCTGAGTGTCATCTTGTTTGGTCGTTTGAGCCTGGCGCGGGCCAGGATCGTTCGACTTGCTGAACTGCTCGGCTACCTCCTGCCAATCGACTTCATCGACGTTGATGCCAAAACCTTGGAGCTTGGTCTTGAAGAGGGACTTGAATATCGCCCATGGCACGTACGGCGGCTGGCTCAATTCGCTGTCTTTGGCCAGGTGCAGAGTTCTATCGGAGGCGAGCACCTCCCATTGAAATTCGTATGCATCACCTGACTTGCATACCCGTTGGATCTTTCGGACAACGGTCGCCTCTTCGCACTTCAAGAGAATTTCGCTGGCGAAAATCACTGACCGCCCAACCGCAAGGCTGAAGGTGCTATCGGTCAGCCAGCGATCGCGGATGACGTCCCATGTGTCCCTGTCTGAGCACAGGGTTTCCGCCGCCGTTAGAGTTGCCGCGTTGGAAAATCCGCCGAACTGGGGTGGATTCGAGTTGGTTGCATGTTTGGATTGGTTCATTTTGGCGTATTACTAGCGCGAATAATGTTTCGCAATGGTAATACGCCAAGAATCAATCGGTTGAAATGTTTTCGGTACTGTGTTCAGTGTTAGTGGCGATTCAGCATGGTTTTCCGATGTTGCGGGTGCACCTGCAACGACTAGACTCCACTGCTTTTCTCATGCCCGCAGTAGCGGCACTTTTTTGCCAATCCACCAGGGGATTGGACCGAGAGGTCCATCGCGTTGCCTCGACGGCAGCATGGGCAGGTGCGCCCGGCCGCCACCTTTTCCATCGAAACTGCAGGCGCAAAACGATTTCAGCTCAGGCGGTTGTTTGGGCCGCCTCTTTTGCGGTAGCAAGCGCCCATGATGGCAAGGCAAAGTTGCTCTTGTCAGGCTCGAGCACGTATGGAAGATTGCGTACCCGTGCAAGCAGATCTCTGTGTAATGAAAATTGGGGATTCCCGACAGAACGTAGATGCTTGATCAGGTCGCTGCGGGTAGCCTGGCCTCCGCGATTGCGGAGAAATTTAAGTGTGGCCCGCTCCATCTGGCGATCGCGCCAATAGCTATTTGGCGGTGCTTTTGCCAGCTTCAGGCTTATTCCCTCTCGTTTGATCCCTTCTTCTGATCCCCAAGCCTGCAATAGGACGGTGTCTGGCGCTAATTGCCGCACCTTCCCTTGACCATTGGTAAGCGGTTTCTGTAAAACAGACCTGACACTTGATATGGAAAGTGCCTTCGGCCAAGCCACATGAAGTATTTGTTCAAGGACTTCTTGAGCGCGACGTAGTTCTCTGAAATTTCCGGATTTTCGTGTCTGGATGACTCCCCACTCGTGCTCAGACTTTCCAACCCATCTCGCGGCTGGCCACGCATCGATGACACAAGCACACTGTTCCCGGGTCAAGGACGTTCGCTTCAGTCTGTTGGGAATGGATATCGCCTCCAGGCTGAATGCGCCAGAGAAAATGGTTTGGTCCAGTGCTTTCCTGCAAACGTCCAAGACAGCCTCCGTTGGAATCGCCTTGCTCCAGAAAAACAGCGGCTCCTTTGGATCGTCGGCAACTGAAGGGATCAAACCGATCACCTGCCCAGGGAGTCTCCATCCAAGGAATTCATTTATGAATTTGCACGCCCCGACTACATGCACCTTGCCAATTCTTGGAGCCAATTTGTGCTGAAGTCCGCTGGCAGCCATGAATTGAGCTACTTTCAACTCATCTCTCATCCAGTGCAACGCAGGAGAGTAAATGGACATGCCCAACGTTCTCTTGATCAGCAATTGCAGGCTCGATTGAACTCTCTGGTAGCCAAGGCCTGTTTGCTCGCTGGCCCAACGCAGCGAATCGAGCCCGTGGGCAATGCCGCCAAGGCCGTAGATCTCTTGCAGCATGTCATCTGGTAGCGCCAAAGGCCTCGATGACATTTTTGTCGTCACGGCCAATATCCACCGGATTTCGTCCGAGACCTTGCTATTGGAAATCTCCTCCAGCCTTGAGCGCAGCAAGTTCCCAAGAGCCTGGGCCGGCCTTGATTTATTTTCCAGAAGTGCCTTGACGACTTGCTCAGAACTTCTGGCTGGTTTTTGATCGAGCGCAATGAAACGGTGTGCCTCAAACAAGAGCCAGCCCAACCTGAAATCATCGCCGGCAATAATGCCATCTGGACTTATCAGGCGCAGTGAGCGATTGATCCTGGATCGTCTTTGGGCCTCGGTCACGGGATCGCAGAGATCAACGACAAATGTCGATTGGGCCCTGCGTCCTCTTGAATCAGTTCTTTTGATTTGGGCTTTGTTGCCCAAAAGGCTTGGGACCATCCCGTGTCGCCCGATGTCCTCCAGGTCACTTTCCCGAAAGCCCATGTACCCGCGCTGAGCGCCCGGCGCTGGCTCCAGAGCTTTGATCAACCGGTTGACGCTTCGACCTATCCATTCGGACGCTTCAGCGACAGTGAAATGGCTCGAACCCCTGCCAACCCTGACGCCGGCCCCCGTTTGCTCAGCAACGATCTTCTCGGCTACCTTGTCGGAGACTACGTGGCGCGTTATCCTGGCAGGAAGCAACTTGCGTTCGAGTAACTTTTCAAGAAGTCCCTCGATAGATGCTTCGCATTGCCTGAGCTCCTCGGCCGTCAAGCTTGCAATGAATACCGGATCAGAGAACCTCGATAGGCTCTCCGGACGACGCCCGGAGCGAAAGTTGAACCGCCAAGGCAGTCCGTAGGCAATGCCAGGGGCCAATGGGAGTAGCTTGTGTTGCATCGCCCAGAGGATACGAGATTTTTACGCAAAGTAAAAATTCGTACAGTTGGGCTCAAGGCATATTGGGCGCAAAATCATGGCCAGTTTTACGTTGGCCCATCCTGAAGCGGATCAGATGTAGAGTCCGTGTTCCCGGGCGAAGTGCAGGGCCTGAGTCCGGTTGTTCACACCAATGCGGCGAAACATGCGCCACAAATGCACTTTCACCGTTTGTTCCGACAGGCCGAGCTCCACCGACATCTGACGATTCGTCAGGCCGCGGTCGATCATAGTTATCAGCTGCTTTTGTCGTTTGGATAGTTTGGCGCCGGCCACTCCGGTAGCCTGCACCTCCTGCGCATTGATTTCGCCGGGTAGTAATTCCGATTCCGTCGTATCTGCCGTCAGCAATGCCTCCAGGGCCTCGCGGTAGTGACCCGCACCCGCCGACTTTTCGATGTAGATGTCAGCTCCAGACGCAACACAATCATCCTCCATCTCGGCCGCCGGGAGGTTGGAGAAGACGGCGATGGGCGATGAAGGGTACAAAGAGCGGATTCGCTGTACCCCTGAGGAAGAGTCATTGTCCGGGAGGTTGATGTCGATGGAAATCAGATCGGGCGGCTGAGTTGACTGGCCTTTTGAGTTTGCCTTTTCAAGTGCATCGATTCGATCGAATTCCAGGATAGTAGCGCCCGGACGCATGCGCCGAAGTGACATCACGATGGCGTCGCGCATCATGGGGTGATCGTCGATGACATAAAAGATCATGGTTCTGTATTCGGCGATTTATTGGGCGAGGATTTGGCAGCGTAACAGTTTCGGCGGCGGGCAGGCAAGTTGGTGATGTTGCGCCCGAATCAGAAATTACACGCCGAACCCATCGGGCTGGGAGCCTGAATGGGTGACTCGTAGACACGCTCAACATCGGCCTCATGAAGCCCCCACGGAGCTAGTTCGAACTCGGCACTGCTCGGTGAAATTGCGACGGCTTCTGCCATCACCTTTTGTAAAAGATCGTCAAAGCATGCCTTGGCGATTTCCCTTGAAAAGTCATTGTCGATATGCTCGTAAGTTGGTCGATCTGCCATGGACAACATCAGTGCTGCCTGCTCCAGAGCCTTGGGATAGGCCGAGGATGTCAGCGTGAATCCACTAAGCCTTGCTGAATGGTCGCCGCTGGCGATTCGGGCGCAATCTCCGGCCTGGCTGCGATTGTGTAGATCCAGCCAACGTGCCCCAGCACGAACAGCCATCGAGCCATTTGAGGCATGCGGGTGAGTCATCAGCAAGAATACTGCTCGAATCACAGCGCCCCTCTTACCTTTCGATTCGATTGCCTGCAACTCTTCCTTGGTGAAATACTGCGAAATGATCTCCCTGCTCAGGTTGAGCTTTGCTTTGGCCAACATTGGGGCAAGATCCGATTTCTCGTAGTCCCGAAGACTGGAGACCTGATACTCAAAATGACGAATTTGCTTGAGCGTAGTCTCTGGAGAAAGGGGTTGAAGAGGGCGAAAGCTGTATACATCCTCACCGAGGGAGGGGAGGGTTTTCGAGGCCGAGTATCGAGCATGGACCGCTTGCAAATTTGCCACGCGTAGAGCGAGCCCAAGTTCTGCGGCGTTGCCCATTCCCTGGCGCTCCAGTTCACTGGCGACAACATCGACCGTTGCGTGGGAAGAGAGTTGGCAAGACATGGAAATCCTGTTTCGTAACTGAATTTTGGTACGAATCAATTTTATGGCGACGATGGCGATAAATGCGAATTTTGTGGCTTAGGCCTGCCAAACCGCTTCGCCAGGTCAGAGCCCTCCAGGGCGTAGTTCCTTCCGCCAATCCAGACCCAGGCGGGCGCTGAGGCCTTTTCAGCCGCATCCTTTTCTCGTGCCCGGGCGTTATGGGCCGCTTCATAGCCTGTATTTCCTGCTCGCCAATCACGGATTGCCATCTTCCAGTTCTCTTCGCTTGCCGGGCTACCAAACAGTTTCTTGAAATGATCGGTGAAGCCTTCGGAAAATGTTCCCCAATTGCAGCAGGCCTTATGTTCCTGGGAGTTGTACCGTTTGTTGGGTATATTGGGGGTGGTCATGATTCACGGGGGTGTTAAATCGTTCGTGACAGTATACCTTGACGAAATCAAATCAAGTGCGGATACTGAGTCTCATGGAGCATGCATTCATTCGGTACCCAAGGTCCTTGAACGTCTGGACCAAATCAGATGACAAAGCCCTTTTGAAAGCCATTGAAGCGGGGGAATCCGCGCTTGACACGGCTGGCGTCTTGCAGCGCGAGCCGATGCTGGTGGTGGCGCGCGCCAGTGAATTGGGGTTGTTCGAGTATGAAGATGGAAGTGAGGAATGGGTGGAGGTCATGTCCATGGCGCTATCCGGCATTCCGATGCAGGATGTGATCGCCAGGTGCAGCGCGAGCGAAAATCGCATGCCTTACGAGCTGCTCGACGCCATGCGTTCAGGGCCGGATCTGCGGGCTGAGTTCGAGCTGGCAAGGGGTCTCGGGATAACAGTGCCAAATGCGGACTGTGTTGCCGACTTGACCTGGTTGATCGCTCAACCGCGGTCCCTGCATGAGCGTATCGCGTCCGCGGCGAAAGCCGTGGCCGATCGCTTTGACTGGTTGACCCCTGCGGTTTTGAGGGCTGAACTGCTGGGCCTCACACCGGCCGAGGGAAGCCTGCGCTGGACAGGGGCGAAGGCCGGCTTGTCCGCAAGCCCTGGCTCGCCAAGGGCGGCCAGGGCTTGCGGCAAGGGGCGTGCAGGGAGCGCGCCAGGTACGTCGCGAAAGTCTTCAGCCGGGCGTGGACGCAAGCCAAAGATCAGAAACCGCTGGGCCTATGCGAATTACCTGAAATCGAAGAAAAAAGCGCAGAGGTCCTGGGCCCTGACGTCATGAATATAGTTTGTTAAATAATCCGTGCCGTGACTCTATTTCGAAGTAATATTCGCTTCGAATCGGAGCTACTCAATGGGCACACAAACCTCTCCCGAAAACCCCCCTCTGTCGAAGCGAATTCGCCCTGACGTCGAGGCCGCGCCATGGGTATGCAATGAAATCATCCAGCTTGAGGCTCAGATCAAGGAGTTGAAGACGGCTCTTGGAAGCTCGACTAAATCGCAAGAGTTGGGTGCCGGTTGTGGCGACCTTTTCGCCAAGATTCCACCAAGTTTGGCATTGGGGGCCGCAGTGATCGCGCGAAAACTGGAGCAACAGAGGCAGTCTGAGCAGCAAGTTGGCAAGGCCGTGGCCTGGCAAGTCAAGATTTCTGGGCGGTGGTGCGACTGTTCCGAAACGGAGGCACGCGAATACTCCAGGCAGACTGAAATTCGCGCTCTCGGCGTGCTCCAACCCGAGCGCCCGTCCTTCAGCTCCACCCCCGCCGTGGTGCGCGTCCTCGTTGAGGTGAGTGGGGGTGTCGTTCAATCTGTTTCCAGTGCTGTTCCGTCTGGGGTGGAACTGGACGTCATAACAGCGGATTACGACGCATCTGAGCCAGATGAGGCTGGGCCCGGCAATCTGATCTTGTCACTGTCGCAACCTGACGGCCTTGGGGCCGTCCCGGCAGAAATCTCACGGATAGTGAGCCACGATCCTGATCGTGTCACTCGTCTGTTTCAAGAAATCGACGAGGCTCGAGATGAGAACGCTAGAAGCAATGCCAAGCTGAATCGGCCGTCGTAAAAGGAAAATTTGAAATGGGAAAAGTGAAATACATGGCGATGGAGATCGCCGGCGATGAGAACTACGAGGTAGATCCTCCCGCCGCTGTCATCTTGCGTGTCGATGACTCTCTTTATTCACGTGTCCGCCGTTCTCTCGAGCTCATGCGTAGCGATGATTTCGAGAGTATGGAAATCCAGATCCGGCCGCAAGAAATGCGCTGGATCGGGATGGTGGGATTTTTATCCGATGGGAACCTGGCATCCGTCAAAGATGGAGAGACAGGCCTGGACTGGATGCCGGAAGGTGCCGACGTTTGGGCATCTGAGGATCTCAAGAATATCGACCCCGATGGTGAACGCGCTGATCACCGCGATGACTGTGCAATTTACGACGGTGAGGATGGGCCGATTGTAGGCGGTGCAACGCTGTGCTTCAGCAAGCTGGATAAGGCCGGTGCGCGTGATAGCAATGCGTCATTGCAGTTTTCAGTTCGTGGGCATTCTGCTTCGTGGCATTTCGCTACATTCATTCATCATGCCCGTGACGTGTGGCCAGAACTCGTGACTCAGGAAGATGCTGAGCAAAAGGGCTATGACAATGGGGTTGGTAGCCACACAAAGGCAACTGGAATGGCTGATGCTCTGCGTGAGCTGTACCCGTATGTCCTCAGGCACGATCAACCCGGAGAGCGCTGGCCGCGGCTGCTGATCGAAGAGGCCTTGGCAGACGCGAACGAGCCGCTTCAAATTCAAAACGAGAAGCTGGATACACACCCTGGGATGAGAGAGCTGCTTGTGAATGTCAGCCCACTTGTCGACGCGAACGAATTGGACCTTGAAGATGAAAATGTCGCAGGGGTTTACACCGTTTACGTCGATCAAGCCGTTTCCATGAAGGTTCATGCAAGCGTGGCCCTTGACACCTTTCACTCGACCATCGCGATCTCGATGCTGGATGATTTTGTGATTGACGTCGTAGATTCAATCGATCACCGCGTATTGGAAGAGGAAGAGGATGCCCCTCATTATGCAATTGATCGTCATGGCAATTTCGGTGAAAAAATCCAGCCAGAGCCTTTCGTTGTTGCCTGGGCGGTAGTTGACGGCGTCAAGCCCATCGATGGCGGATCGCAAGTTCAAATGGGCACCGCCGTGAAGATGGCCGCATCCTCGCTTGAGGACATTGATGAGCTGGCGGTCATTCATCTATGGGACAAGGCTCGAAGCGTGGCCGGCGAGCATCCGCGCCCGCGCAGCTGGCTTGTCGATAGCGACCCCACACAACCGACCATCAATCAAAGTGAGGCTCCGTAAGCCATGACCGATTTCGCAAAGTCAGTCGGGCTTGACTCGCATGCACTGGATGAGTGGACGTGTTTGAATGCTCAGTTGGCTCGCATCATGGAAAAACATGACGTGCGGATAAGTTCACACCCTACTTTCTCGATGCGAGAACTTTATCTCGAATGGATTTCCGTGAATGATGTTGCCAGTTGTGGCGCCGGCGCCGGAACGCTGGCCATGCAAGAGGTTGTGGCCGCAGCAGACGAGGCTGGATGGTCGATCACACTTCGCGTGCGTCCTTGCGAAGAAGAGGGGCGACTCCTCAATTGGTATCGCGAGTTTGGATTCATCAGCGCCGAAGGTGATGAACTCCTCATGCGACGCCACCCAGGTGCCCCGGTCACGCGCCGTGCTCGCCAGATGCCGAGCGATACAGGGGAATCGCCACAACTCAATACTGAAAGGCATGGAGTATGAGCCTTCGCACTCTGGCCGTGATCGGCACAGCCGGTCGTGATAAGACAAAGATCATGGACAGGTCGCTTTGGAATGCGATGTTCGAAGACTTTATCGACCGCGTAAGGAGCGACGACACGCTTGTTTCTGGTGGCGCTGCCTGGGCCGACCATCTTGCCGTCCAGGCGTTCTTGATCCTCCGGTGTCAAGGCATTCGCTTGTATCTGCCGGCCCCATTGGTCAAAACAGAGAAGGGATGGCGATTCCAGGAACTTGGCCCCAGGAGTTCGGGAGGCGCGGCCAACTACTACCACGAGAGGTTCTCGGCTGCACTTAGACAGGACACCAGGGCGCAGATCGCCGAGGCAGCGAAATATGGCGCCGTAATCAACGCCGAGCCTGCGAGCGCGGGGTTCAAGGCAATGTTTGCCCGCAACCGGAAGGTGGCTAATGCCTGCAATGCAATACTTGCCTACACGTTCAATTCTGGCGATGAGCCGGCTGACGGCGGCACCCTGGACACGTGGCGGCAAGTGCAGTCTACCGACCGCGTGCATGTCGATCTTGGGGCGCTTGGCATGCGGTACAGGCGCCAGTTGGCTCAGGATGAGCCAGAAGATCGCGCTGCTGAGAGTGCCCGAGCTGGCCAGCTCCCGCGCCTGCACTTTTAAGCGCTGGGAGAGAATGGCTGCTCCTGCGCCTCATGGCTCAAATTCTCATCGGGGCAGCAGCCAAGAAGGATGTCGACAAAGTCGATATCTGGGCTCGTGACTGTCGAGCGTCTTTCATCAAGAATGATCAGCAAGTCGGTCTTGTCCAGCTTCGACCACTTCTTCATGGCTGTGTGTAGTCTATTGAAGAGCTCGCGCGTGGCCTCTGGATCCGGGAAACGTTCTTGAGCTCGAGTAAAACCGAAGCTCATCCATGCTGCGCACCGGTCAAGGTTGGGTTCGTCGCAAATCGACGACATCTCGATGTCGGGGATCTTGGCCAGAGACTCTGTGAGGGCAGATTCTTGGAAGGCCTGAGTGACAATTTCCTTGAACCTGGAAAGAAATCGTTCCTCGATGGAGGGATGGATTGGAGGCGGGGCCAGCTTGAAGATTGCTATGGCCTCGGCCGCGGCCCTGCTCTCAGCTGTGCTTTCAATCACGGCCGATAGCTCATCATAGGATACCCCAAGATGGAGTTCATCTGTGTGATGCTCTATCCAGGCTTGGGTGCCGTAGCTCATGATCTCGCATGCCATTGACCCATCGTCTTCGCTGGCATGGTGGAACACATCGTGAAGCACCATGCGAGGCGTTGATGCTTGAGCCCAGGCTTCTGTGCCAGCGATGATGAAACCTTCTGCTTTGCGGATTAACTGGATGTGGCGCATGGCCTTTGTACGCGTTTGCTCGTTGGTGTCAGGTGTGTACCGGACTATGTACGGGCGGCTCATCGCCTTGATCGGCGTCTGCACAGGACAACATAGGCGCAAAGATCTCAGGCTGACTCAGCGCGAGATTGGCAAGCCTGGCGCCAAGTGAAGTTAGCGCATCGTGGTATTCCTCGGACAAATGATTTCCACTGAAGTGATGGCCGAGCTCATGCAGTAGCAGGTTGTTGATCGGCTCCAGAGGCCCGGCAAACCATTTATGGCCCAGCCGACCAAGATTGAGCACCAAGGGGCTCTGAGGACCGTATGTGGCCGCAAAGGGCCATCCAATCTCACGAACGATGTTCACCGGGATGTTCTGACGTCCGGTCAGCGCCGGCGCCACTCGCCCGATGTATTCGACAACCTTGCGCATCTCGAGGGTCCAGTCGCCATTCGGTATGACCTTCAGTTGCGCGCCGCCCTCTCCATAGGGCTTCGCGCTGGGGGTGACCCGCCCGGCAGGCAGTATCGCGCCAGCACGTTTCACGGCATCCCACTCGGACCTGGACAGTTGCGAGCCGTGCACCACGGTATACCCGTGCGCGGCGGCGCGCAGGTTCGCCTCGGGGTCGGAGGGATCAAAGGCGACGCGATCGGCGCCGAAGCGCAGCGTTGTCAGCCGATCTATGGTGTCGTTGGCCATCGCAGCGCCGTGCTTTTGCACGGCCTCGCGAACCCAGGCCGAATTGGCATCGTCTGTGGACAGTTTCTGGGCCATGTGGTCCACGGTCAAGGCACGCACTTGGGCGAGGTAGGACGGAGGCACATTGTCACGATTGAAGTTCAGGGGGATCTTCTGGCAGATGTTCAGGTGCCAGCGATCGCCGGTTTCGACGACCGGAATTCCAAGTTCATAGAGTTGGGCCACTTCACCGGGCAGGGTTTCAAACACCTCGATGCTGGATGTGCGCCTCGTGCGCACCATGTACCCTTCAGCGTTTGCAATCTCGGTGGGCAAAGAGGCCGAGATGCTCGTGACAGGAGAGCGGGCCTGCAATTGCTCACCGTTGATGGTTGTTTCAATGGATGGAGGCACGAGCAGCGTCCTGGCCACTTCCAGGCAGCGCTGCATTTCCTCGGTTGTCATGCGCAGGATGCCATTGAACGCCGAACCGGATTCACGCCGTGATCCTTGCGTGCGATGGATCTTCCTGCCCCCATCGTCAAAATCAACAGTGCCCCGGGTTGACACGATTGACGCCTCTTCACATAGCGCCAGCACCAGCTTTTCACCAAGATTGAATCGCCCGCGCTTTTGCGCATCTGCCTTTTTCGCGGAAGCTGCGAAAAGCGTGAAAGCGTGAGTCAGGTCGGCGAAGCCGTCGGGGTTGTCGTCCTCGACAGTGAGACGAGCGTAGACGGAATTCGGGATTCTGGTAAGGCTCACAGTCACCTTGGTACAGTTTTCGTCCCAGGCGTTTTGTAGTAGCTCAAGCAAAACGAACTCCTTGCCCTTGCGCTCGAGCAGTTGGGCGAGGCCCTTCTTGTCAACGTCAAACCAGTTCATTTGACTTCCACCCTCTTGCTTCCAACTCAATTCTCACTGGAGCCATTCGTTGGTGGTCGACTCCCCATGGATGACATATTTCGCCTTGCGAAGTAAAGCATGATGAAGAAGTAGACGACGACTACAGAACAAATTACATAGGCGGTCATCGATAGTGCGACGAGCGGCTGAAACCCAAGGTCCACGCCCAGTGCGGCAACCCACTGGAATGCCACCCAGGCGATGACCCAGCGGATGATGTACTTTGGTAGCCACTTGGACAACCATCTACTGTTGTGGCGGACCTTGGCGCGCCTGACCTGGTCAGGATCGTCGCAGCCGATGCGCTGCAGATAGCTGAAAGGCAGCCAGAAGCGATGGAACACGGTAGCTTGCGTCATGTTGACGGCCTTTAGTCATTGGCCTGAACGCTCGGCGGAACGTTCCTGGTCTTCAGGGCATTGTTCGGTGTAAGCATCAATGCCAGGCCCTGTTACGGGATCGAGCAGATGCTGTGGTATGCAACCATGCCTCTCGATCAACACCTCCTTGGCCGCGTCAGTGAGCGGGCGCCATTTGGTTATCCTGTCCTTGCAATCACGAAATTCGCGAGTAAAGGAAGCCAGGTCACTTTCGAGTTTGCCAACATGCCGTCGGTAATGCGATTTCCACTCCGGCATGTCAGGCGTAATTGCCCTCAGCGATTTGGTCCCAAGCGGGCCGCGCACAATCTCGTTGAGCGATTTCAGATCTGGAGCTGCATTCAACGCGGCCTTGGTCATGTTGATTTCAGCTTTCAGTGCGTTAAGCAGATAGGCCTGCCCGTCGATAGATGTCTCCAGCGGCATGAACCTGGCGCCCGGGCAACTGGCGGTTTGCCAACCAGTGCCTGGGCGGCGATAGCCGTGCAGCGCCATGTGCCCGCGTGGGGTCCCGCCAAGGACCGCAATGGGGCGCAAACAGCAGCCACAGCTCATGACGAGCTTGTTGGGGTTGACTGGTACTGTCTGTGGTGATGGTGCTCGGCCCTTGACTACCTTGTCCTTCAGACTCGATACAGCCTGCGCCAGAGGCAGAGCTTCCAGAATCAAGGCCTTGGCGGCCTCAACCATCGGCACTTTTAGCTTTGTTGCCAAGACCTTTTTGGCAGCTGCGTGGACCTCATGCAGATTCCCAACGCTTACATCGAAATAGAAATCCATGGTCGGCTTGTCGTGCTGCGCACCCGGCTGCATGAAAGTTTTGTCTACGAGTCGATTCCAGGCCTGTTCAAGCGCACGGCCTAAATCGAATTTTGCCTCGATCAGTACCGTGTTCCTGATGGCCCCATCTTCAACGCCTTTTGCTATCGCGGCAATTGTCAGGTCGAAGCGTTCGACGTTCCTTACCGAGGCGCGAAGCGATGGGAAATCGAGTGGTGTCATGGTGTGAAGTCCAATGGTTCGCAACATACCTGCTGTAGGAAGTATAAGCAATGCTGAACAGATGTTGAATAGATATTTTCAGGTACGAGCCAACGACCAGTCGGATGAGTTAACCGTCCGGATTTGTACTGAAAACGGGACTTGAAAGAAATTTCTAACTTCCTTAGAAAGGCCTTACAATATGCTTACACCACCATAAAAGGAGCTTAGAAATGGCAACAATCCATCGACGGGTCATCGCAGAAAAGATCCAGGCACTGATGCACAAGGGGTCCAAGGATGTCGTGACATTCTCCTGGGCAGAGTTTTACGATGTCGCCGAGCGCGAACGCATCAAGGAGACTTTCAAGGAGAACCTGGCCAGCGATCTTCGTAAACTCTCGATGCTCATCAACTACGGACAGAGCATCGTGCTGGTGGCCAAGGATTTCAGGTTCGCGCCGCTCAAGGCCTGAACGACCAGGCTGCCAGAAAGGGTGGCCTGCGGTTTGTCGAAAAGCGGTCAGATGGCTTCTCCAGGGTGCGAGAGGTCATCTCATTCCTTCTTTGCCAAATTCTCTCTCGTCATCTTTAGGATGCGCCAGCAGCTGCAGCCGCTTGTAAAGCTTTGGCGCACGTCCATCGTCGCTGCGCCAGTTGGGCGCCTCCGCATCGTGCAGGGCACACAGATCGTCCCATTCGCCGATCAGAATTGACCAGCCGCTTTGCATAGCCCGCGGATCATCGGCCAGCCCCTTCAGGCGTGTCGCCATGACCGGAACTTCCTCGATCAGGAGCCGGCAACGACCAAAGTCGCTTGGGTCGCATGGCAAGACGATTTTGAGATCTTCATCGAATGGTCTGCGCCACCCGCTGAGCATGGCGAACAAGGCCAACGAGCTTTGGCCGATTTGCCCAACAGCGAGCCAGCGGACAGCCTCCACACCAAGGTCTTCTTCTCGAAGATCACGGCCGAAGCCGAAGTATTTGTACCTGGCAGTCACGATTGCGGCAGGTGTCTCCAGTTGAATCAAGGCGTTCACATCCGACTTCGACCCCATGGCGATATTGGCGCCACATGCGCGTGCGAGGTCGTGAGAAAGAATGGCGCCTGGTGGAAGTGATTTTGATTTCGCCAAAGCATTGAAATCGTCAATCGAGATTGCTCCGTAAATGAGCTTGCAGCCGTTGCGGTTTACAACCCGGTATTCCTGTTGGCCTGCGCTAGAACTCAATGTAAAACCAAAACTCATGTTGTCGTCTTTCGAACACCCGCTATGTCATAGGCTGGTGTCATGGTTTTCAAATTCAATGGTTCGTGCCATACTGTCAAAACGAAACATACAACTACCTTTCGGTTGTAACAGGAATATCTATATCAAGCAAGGAGCCTAAAAGTTCTAGTGGGGGATCTGCATGAGGTACACAAAAGCGGCTGCAGCACAAACTGCACTGAAGGATCGGTCGCTCGCGCTCAGCGTGCGTCAGCGTTCAATCTTCATCGTGCTCGATGGCACCCGGACCATTGAAGATCTGCGTGGCTGCGGCTTTGATGTTCCGCAGGGCGACATTGACCGTCTTCTCGAGCTTGGCTTGATTTCCCAAGTAGCCGAGCCGATTCTGGCGTCGCTGCACGAAACGGTTTATGCGGGGTCTGGTGAAGGGCCCCAAAGAACCAGATCGCCGGCCACCGAGTGGCAGCGCTTCAACACTGCGTATCCAGTTGCTGTGCGATTGACGGCCCGTCTTGGCTTGTCTGGCTTCAGACTCAACCTGGCGGTTGAGGCCACCTGCGACGTCCAGCAGCTTGAAGGACTGATAGGACAGGTGCGGGCCACAGTCGGGGCCAAGGAGTTTGCTGAACTCGAGCTGGCCCTCGCGGCGTAAGGGTTCAGTAAGCGATGCTCATTTGGGCTCTCCTTGAATACCTGGTGCAGGAGGGTTGGCCCAGTAGCAAATTTTGCCGCCCATGCTGCGGCCGTCGCGCCGGCGGAAGCGACGTTTGAAGTGCGTAATGGTCACAACAATCTCTCCGCCAGTGATTTTTGGCACAGAGGTCGTCAATGGCTGCGTGTGCTCGAACTCAGCGTCGAATGAACGGGGACGAACGGCGACAATCTTGCCTATGTAGGACCCGCTGACGACTACAGCGCCTACAGTGCATCCTGCACCCCAGTTATGGCCGCGCTCCATGATATGTCACGGGTTGGCTTCCGAGCCGGAAGTGTTGCCCTTGACACCGGGCTCGCTCTTGGGTTCAGCCGCAATCGCGGCGCCCTTCACCAGGTCATCGATAGCAGATCGAATGTCGGGTGGCATGGCGCCGTAGGACGCCAGGGCGCGAATGCGCTCCATCACACTGAACATCTGTGGCGCATTCTTGATGAAGAACTTGCGCTGGACTTGTGCTGGCATGAACTTCTTGGTCAGCCGCGTCTTGCCCGTAGCCTTGGCCGCTGCCAGACCGGCGTTGAGGGCCTCGCCAGCATCGGCGCCATGCTTGCGCATGGTCTCGATCGCCAGCGCGGCGGTTACTTCGCCGCTTTGCACCATTTCACGGATGTGCCGCGGTGCGCCGGCGAGCGTGAGCAGCTGGCTCACGTATTCGACAGTGATCTGGACCTTCTCGGCGATGCGTTGAACCGTCCAGCCGAAGCCAACCAGTCGCTTGCACACGATGGCCAGTTCCATCGGTGTGAGGTTTTTGCCCTTGTTGCTCACCACGAAGGCGACCGTCAGGTCCTCCATGGTGGTGGACTTATCCTTGAGAACCAAAGGCACTTCGCTGATGGGGGCGCCCTCGGAGATTGCCAACTTCAGGGCTGCCGTGCGACAAAAACCATCGGTGACGTAGATCACCGGTTTGCGGCCGTCCAGCCCACCGTACCCGGCCAAGGGCTTGTCCGGGTAGTAGCCGTTTTCCTTGATGGAGTCGGCAATGGTCCGAACGTGAGCGTGGTACCGCTCGTCCTGGATGCGGGGATTGAAACCATCCAGCACTCGTAGATCGTTCACATCCACCATCAACATCTCTGCCTTCACGGCCACGATGGAGTTCATGAGCGTCTTGTGCGAGGCGGGGACGATCTCGGTCTGGAATTCCAGGACACCCTGGAATTGCCGATCGATGTCGGTGCATTCTGTGCTGTCATTTTTCATTTGGTGTCCTTGTTCTCGTCGAGTTTGATCAAGAAATATGCTTCGTGATGAGGTTATGATACGAAACATAAGGATTATTGCAATTTTGACTCGTTTACGTCAAGGCCCGTGAAGAATTTACTTTCCCATCCGGGAAAATTAGTCCAATACAAGACGATCAACCGAGGCAGCGCAAGCCATGTTTGTGGCCCAGCTTTATTGGGAATTATTTTCGTTCTGCTAATTAGTTTCCGTGGAATAATTCATCCTAATCAGCGGATTCCGCTGAGGACGAGCAACCAGGAGATTCCGACCATGAGTTCACTCAGAGACATGAAACGCAGTTTCACTACGGATACCGGGTACCGCGTGCTGGCCGCCCCAGCCGGGCTGGCCGAGGCACTGCGGGATTGCGGCTGGAAGGAGGGTGCGCCTGTCCCGGGGTACGAAGAGTATGTGGTCGCTCAGGATTGCGCGTGGCAGGAAAGGGCTCGTGGCACCTACAACGACTGCTTCGAGGCATTGCTCAAGCTGCAACCTCAAAGCGCCTCCTGGGCGCAAATCTACGGCGGCTGGAACGTCATTCCCGCAAAGATTTGGGATCAAGTTCACAAGGCCCAGGAGCAGGTTGGGGCAGACAATCCGACCTCGGAGGCCCGAAGGAGTTGAAAGCAATGCAGGCTCCTTCTGAATCCAGCACGCCGGCGTTAGCGCAGGTGATGGCATAGAACATGGCGACCGCCCGCAAACCCGTCGATTGGCACTGGCCGCGCACCGACCTGGCCCAGCATTACATCCGGATGTTCGAGGTCGTAGGTGCGCACTCCATGGTGCTGTTTGCCCCGCGCGGCAAAGGCAAGACGGAGTTCATGACAAAGGACGTCCTGCCTGCTGCGGATGCGGCCGGGCTGTTCCCCATCTATGTCAACTTCTGGGACAACAACGAGTCGCCCGCTCTGAGCATGCGCTATGCGATCCTGCGTGCGGCAGGAGAGTCCAACTTGCTTGCAAAGATGCGTGAGGCGATGTCACGCGGCAAGGCAGACGTGACTTTCGGGGTGAACATAGGCGTCGCCAAGCTCGACGTCAAAGGCTCACTGGACAAGCCCCAGGCCGAGGAATCGATCCTGTTCAATCTGCGCCAGCTCACGGATGCCGTGTGCAAGCATGGCGGGAAAAAGATTCTCTTCGTTTTCGACGAAGTACAGACACTGGCGCTCAAGCCTGAACACGAGACCTTCATCCGATCGCTGCGCACGCTGCTGGACGAGCGCCGAGACAAGGTCTGCTCGGTATTCACGGGGTCATCTCAATCGCGCCTGACCGAGATCTTCAGCCGCATCAAGTCACCGCTTTACAACTTCGCCCAGCAGCAGGAATTCCCGCCCCTTGGAGATGCCTTCCTGGAACACTGGCGGCTCAACATCGACCGCATCATGGGAGGCGTCCCTAAGCTGAGCCTCAAGCACATGCGTGAGGCTTTTGCGCTGACCGATCGGAACCCGCGAATCTTCTGGACCGCCGTGATGGACATGATCCAGACCAACGCCACCGACATTGTCGCGTTTGCCCAAAAGGCTGCGCAGGCGACGGGGGAAAACTCGGGTATGCGTCAGCGCCTTGCGGAGCTCTCCGTGCTGGACCTGGCTGTGCTACGCGAGATTGTGGTCGATGCGATCGAGCATCGTGACGGCCGCAATCCCAAGGTTCTTCAGCTCTTTTCCGCACCTTCGCGCGCCAAATTCAAGGCCGAGATCGGTATGACTCCCACGCCAGCGCAGATCCAGGGATCGTTGCGCCGCCTGATGAGCAACGACATTCAGCTGGTTGTCTCCAAGGGCCGAGGCGAGTATGAGATAGAGGATCCGTTTTACCTGGACTGGCTTCAGGAGGAGCTCGTGAATTGGGACAGCCGTGCAACCATTCAAGCCCAAGAGCCGGGGCAGGGCGTTTCCACGCTGCGCGATGATGTTCCAGAGGATGAGCCTGTTGGGGCGCCAAGGGGTTAGAAAGGACAGCACAATGACCCGCCCGAACAAACCACATCACCTGTCTGATAAGCATTGGCTCTCACTGAGCGATGCGCATAAAGCCCTGTACGCTCTCGTGCGGCCATTGGCCAAGGCTACCTACGAGGTCGATGTCCAGTTAAGCCATGTCGAAGAGTTCATAACCCGTCAAAGCTCGGATATGGCAGAAATGGGCGGCACCCTGGAATTGGAGCCTGATTTCCAGCGTGGGCACGTTTGGACAGATGAGCAGCAAGTCAGGTACGTCGAATCTCTCCTGCGAGGCATTGCGCCGCGCTCCATCATTTTCAACTGCCCAGGGTGGAGCCGCGATACAAAGTCTGGTGACATTCCCCCGAATACATTTCAATGCGTCGATGGACTTCAGCGATTAACTGCCGTCCGTAAGTTCATGAATGGGAATTCCCAAGTGTTTGGCGATTTGTGTGCCTCGAACCTAAAAGGCTCGCCTTTCGATCCGTCGCGCTACACGCTAAAAATATCCGTGTACGAATTCGAAAATCGGGCCGACCTCTTGCAGTTCTATATCGACCTCAACTCTGGAGGAACCGTCCATGGTTCCGATGAATTGGATCGGGTGCGGCGGCTGCGCGATCAAACAAGAAGGAGTGAAAACATGAACTACGGACAATCGCAAGCAGTCATGGTACTGGCCGGCGAGCGCTTGGGGTTTCAGATGGAAAATGCAACCCTCGCCAAGAAGATTCTTGGTGGCGAAAGTGTGCATCCAATGTTCTTTGCGTTCATTGAGAACGAGGCGACTGCATTCCACAATCGGATTCGAAATCAGCCGGAATTGGTCGAGCAAGCGAATCAGCACTGTGTTGCAATTGCAGCTGAATACGCCTTGCCTGCAGCAAGAGCCACAGGCCCGGAAGAGACGCAGAACGAGCCATCACTGCGCCCCACCTATTCCGGGGCATGACTATCGACGAGGAGAAACATGAGCACACCCAAAGTCATTGCCGGTCTGCTGAACTGCGACCTGCCCACGGCAACGCGCATCGAGTCCGTGATGTACCGGTACGTCATGCCCGGCTGGTCCGAGGCCAGCGCCGAGAGCCTGCGCGCCGACCTGCGCATCGCCGCCGATGCGGCGGGGATCCTGATTCTGCCGCTGGACGGCGATGCCGAAGCACATGATGCTTCTGACCGAGCTCCAATGCCTCGGCCATGACGCGAGGTTAGCCACTCGGTGTTTGGACCATCACGCCCGCGCCACCGGCAGATCCTTCCACCTGGTGGTGTAGTCCGGCGTGCGCATCTCCTGGCGCATCTCCCACTCGCGCACCCGCGCCTGCACGCCAGCACTGGCCACCCGGATCGCACCGCGGCCGTAGCGGTCGTTGATCGCGTCGACGGCGCTCATCAATCGTCCTGACGCCTGGGCGTCGCTGTCCAGCGCCAGCTCGCCTTGCTGGCAGCCCTCTGGCACCAGATCGAGCAGCATGATGCCGGCTTTCATGAACTGCACGCCAGGCCGGTAGATCGTGCGCATGCCGCGCGCGGCGGTGGCCACCAGGTCCAGCGTGCTGCTGCTGGGCCGGCGCAGCGCTAGCGTCACGGCCTTGGAATAGCTCCTGCCAGGCCGGAATGGACTGGTGTGGGCGAACACCAGCATCTGGCCGGCCCTGCTCCCCTGCGAGCGCAGCTTCTTGCCGGCGAGGGCCGCGAACTCGCTCACCGCCTGCAGCATGGGCTCCAGGGCTGTGACCGGGTGCCCAAAGCTGCGCGTGCAGGCGATCTCGCGTTTAGGTGGCGGCGCATCCTCCAGCGCGATGCATGGCTGGCCCTGCAGCTCGCGCACCGTGCGCTCCAGCACCACGGACCAGCGCCGGCGCACCATGGCTGGATCCATGCGGACCACGTCCAGGGCGGTGTTCAGGCCCTCGCCGCGCAGCTGCGCCCCGATGCGCGGGCCGATGCCCCAGATCTCGCCCAGGTCGGTCGCGTCCAGCAAGGCCTCGAAGTCGGACGATGGCAGGGCGGCCAGGTTGCACACGTGGGCGAACTCGCCCGGGTAGCTGCCGGGCTTGCGCGCCGCGGACTTGGCGACGTGGTTCGCGAGTTTTGCCAGGGTCTTCGTCGGGCCGATGCCGATGCCCGTTGGGATCCCGATCCATTGCAAGATCCGTTCACGCATGCGCCGCGCGCGCTGGCTCAGATCGCCGCTCATGCCGGCCAAGCTGGAGAAACACTCATCTATTGAGTAAATTTCCTGCTGCGGGCCCAGCCCCGCCGCGATGCCCATCATGCGGTTGGAGATGTCGCCGTACAGCGCGAAGTTCGCCGAGACGATGACCACGCCGGCGTCCGGGAACTGGCGCCGGACCTCGAACAAGGGCTGGCCCATCTTGATGCCCAAGGACTTGGCCTCGTCGCTGCGCGAGATCGCGCAGCCGTCATTGTTGCTCGCAACGATCAGCGGGACGCCCAGCAGGCTGGGGCGAAACACGATTTCGCAACTGGAATAGAAGTTGTTCCCATCGACGAGAGCGTACATGGCGCGGCCCGCCCTCAAACTGGCAGCGCTACCTGCTTCTCAGGGTCTGCCGCGCCGTGCCGAAACAACTCGATGGCCGGCAGGCGGATCAGCTGCTCGGCCTGCGCTTGGGTGCCACCCAGCCACTGGTCCCAGTGATCGCGCTCGATGGGCACCACGGCGCGTTTGTCCTGCTGGTCGTGCGCCAGCTGCGGGTCAGGCCGGTGCATGAGACGCAAGAGCGGGTGCGCGTCGCAGTTTTGCGTGATCATGGTGTAGCTGGGCACGACCTCGCCGGTGGCCGGATCAGTCCACTCGGACCACAGGCCGGCAAGCGCCCAGGGCTTGCCGTCGGCGCGCCAGAAGCGCCACCAGATGTTCTTGCCGGTGCCCCAGTAGGGTTCGTCAAAGGACACCGCGGGGATCAGGCAGCGCTGTCCCGCCTTCCACGGCCCGCGATAGGTCATCGCGGTAGCCATGCCCTCGCGGCGGGCATTGTTGGTGGAGAGCGGGCGGACGGTTCTGGGGTTCACAGGCCGGCGCGTGGCAGAACCGGGCGGGATCATGCCCCACTGGCCGACTCGCATGACGCCATTCGCCGGGATGAACGGGCCGGGCTTGAGGGGGGCGATGGTCTTGGCCCACAGATCGCCCTGCACTGGGGCGGACACGCCAAACTCAACGGCGATCTGCTCGGGTGTGGGAGATTCGTAGAGGTTGCACATTTCACGCGGCCGACATCGCAAATGGCGTGTTTTGCCGCAGCGCAGGGCCCCACTCATCGTCCATCGACGATGCAAGGTTCCGAGCAATCTGACTTGGCTCAGCATTCAGGATCTGCCGCCACTTTTCAATGTAGACCAGGCTGCAAAGCTCCTGCTGCTGCCACATGTCGACCAGACGCAAAGCGTCCTCCTTCAAGGCCACGGAATCCGCGTCTCCAAGGGCGAACTTGAGTGCAATTTTCAAGTGCTTTTCTCTGGACGCTGCGAGCTTGAGCTCATTCGCTGCACGCGCTTGCCGCCGCTTAGAGACTTCGGGCGAATCGTTCGATATGTTCAAGTGGCCGCCTACAACCCGAAGAACAGATCCCAGGCTTGAGAGTTGTGCACTCTTCCCTTGCTCGATCTGAACGAGAGTCGTGCGACTGACGTTGGCATCGCTCGCGAGTTGTCCTTGCGACAGGCTCTTGGCCTTGCGCAATGACCTCACACTGTTCCCAATACTCACAAATGAATCCATGGTCAGAAGTCTAAGCATTATTTCTCGTGACCGACAAACCGCTTGATCGCGCTGGTCACCACGCCGCAGATCACCAGTTCCTGGCCTTCCTTGAGCACGATTTCCGGGTAGGTCGGGTTCGCTGGCACGAGCTTGACGCGATCAGCCCGCTTGTGCAGGTACTTCACGGTGAAGCCGCCATCGACTTGGGCCACCACGATGCTGCGGTGGGCGGGCCGCAGCGCCCGGTTCACGACCAAGATGTCTCCATCGTCGATGCCGGCTTCGACCATGGACTTGCCGCTGACCTGCCAGTAGAAGGTGGCCAGCGGGTGCGTGATGAGCAGATCGTTCAGGTCCAGCCGCTTCATGGCGAAGTCGTCGGCGGGCGACGGGAAGCCCGCGGGCAGCCGGCCCTCCACCATCGGCAGACGAAGCGGGGGCGGCGCTAGGGCGGCTGGGATGGAGATGAAACTGACACTGGTCATCCATCCAGTATAAATCACACGCCCGCTGGTGTGGCGCTTCCGTGAACTTGGTAGCTTATTTGGGGTCAACTATACTTTCAACTATTCATCGAACGATTCGATTTACGCAAAATGAATTCCTCACAGACCTTGGCAAGGGAACAAGAGACTGAGCGCGCCACGGCGATTCGCGAAGCTCTTTGGCGTGGTCCTCGCTCAAGCGGTGAATTGCTTCGGCTCCTGGATTCGAGTCAGCCCACTCTTTCACGAACTATTCAGAAAATCCCAAACATCATCCGGTTTCGTGAGCCGGGCGTGCGCACGCCGCGGTACGCCTTGCTGCGACAGGAGGTGGTTTTCTCCCCCCAGCCGATTTACCGCGTAGGCGAAGACGGCCATGTGGCCCAGGTTGGAGCGGCAAGTTTCCTACGTGGTGGTGGAACGTGGGTCGAATCTGGTCATACAGGAAACCGCCTGTACGAGGGATTGCCGCCGGCAATGGCTTTCGCGGCCCCCAGCGGATACCTTGGTGCCAAGTTGGCCAGGATCGTGGCCAACGAGATCGATGTCCCGGCGTCGCTGCGGGACTGGTCAGACGATCACCGGATCAAATTTCTTTGCGCCTTTGGAGCCGATACGCCCGGATCTCTGATCTGGGGGCAAGATTCGTTCGCAGCCCACATGACTTCGCGCCAAGGCGTGCCAATTCCACCCGGCAAGGTCGAGCAAGCCTATTGGGAACTGGCCAACGAGACGACGCGCACCAGGGTCGGCTCCGGTAGCAGCGGCGGCGAGCAGCCGAAATTCACATGCGAGACGCAGGAGCGAGGCCACCTGATCGTGAAGTTCGCCAGAGCTGGGACGAGATCTGCCGAGTTGCTGGTGCTGGAGGAGTTGGCCCTTCGAGCACTCAGAGACACGGGCGTCCCTGCTGCCGTAGCGCGCTATGTCGAAAGCACCGGCTTTGGATACCTCGAGGTGGGTCGATTCGATCGCATTGGACGATTTGGCCGACGCGGGATGATCTCCGCTGGAGCCATTGACGATGAGTTGTTTGGTAGGAGGGACAACTGGCCGGCATTCGCGCAGCGCTGTGAGCAGTCCAGGATCCTTGAAGACAGCGCGGTGAGAACCATTTTTGTTCTTACTGCATTTTCCGAGCTCATCGGCAATAACGATCGTCACTTCGAGAACTTGTCGCTGATGACCGATGAGCTCGGCCACCCAACGCATCTCGCGCCGGCGTACGACATGCTGCCCATGATGTACGCTCAGATGGGCGGCGGTATCGATCCAGAACTTAACCTCGTGAATCCGTCGTTCCAGACGCTTGGGGCGAGGGGCGACATCTGGGACCAAGCATTTCTGGCGGCTCACGATTTCTGGGAGCGAGCCAGCAAGGATGATCGCCTATCGGCACCCATGCGCCGCGCATCTTCAGAGAACATGGCGCACATCAGCCAGGTTGTTGCACCACTCTTATCCGAACCGCCCGAGGATGATGGCTCGCACGCAGAGCGTCAAGGCGGATGATGGCAACTGCCAGCGTCGTCAAGTCAAGGTTTGTCGCTGGTGATACCGCGGCCAGAACACTCATCGGTCGCATCGTCGCCCGGCACCAAACAGTCGATCTCGATCATGGCTACTCTGCCACCCTCGATGAAGAGACTCGACAGGTCTCCGCGCATGTGCGTGACGTGAAGCGCACGATCCATGTATTTCAGCCTCTCCTCTGGAGTGCGAGTTTCGAAGGCAAGCGCTATCGCGTCGGTCAATGGCCCAACACCGTAGTCGCTGATCCGCCAGTGCCCTGAGTCTTCGTCAATGAGCCAGTCACAAAATTCCTCGATCCGATCTGCTGGAAGTCGATCCTCCAGTAACGATTCAGGACTCTGCTGTTCGTGGCCGGAAACGATGTTTGCAATGCGCAGGTGAGCCAGACTTTGCAGCATGGTATCCAAAACTTCCTGCAGCCGCATTTCGTCACTCACACGCCCGGTGTCGATGAACTGACTCCAGATCTGGTGTACTTTGCGAGCAGAAACCACTGGCCATGCCAATGGTGATCGATTCATGAATTGGCTGACCAGCCTCTCCAGCACATCATCTTGAATGAGGTGGATGCGCTCATAGCCAGGGCCGCGCGGCTTGTCATTCGCCATGGGCTCTCTCAATTGGTTGGGGCACTTTCGGCAGTCGCTGCAACCGGGCTCGCCGGAGCATCCTTGTTCAATTCTTCAAGCATGGCCGCGTCGGCGTCTTCCACCTCCAGCGCTTGCTCACTGTCGTTGTAGCCAGTGCAGACCATGCGAGCGAGGATAGACCGCTCAGCAAGAGCGCACAACAGAAGTGTTGAACTGTCGCAGTCCATGCTGGAGATCCCGGCTTTCCCGTCTTCCGAAACGAAAGATACTTCGGCCACCCGGACTCCGACTCCTGGGCGCTCGCCCCAAAGAACGACGCAGCAAGTATGTGCCTGCGGCCACGATTTTTTCATTGATGACAACAGAACGCCTTCAACCGCCTTTGTCGCCTCCTCGGCGTTCATGTATTTGAAGTCTTCTTGTGGGGCGTGTGGGGCATCCATTTTCTTGCTCCTTGTAAGGTGCTAATTCGTTACGGCCGTGGCGCGGCGGGCGATTCCGCATTCTCTGAAACTACTTCATCAGACAACTGAATTGATCTGGCATCATTCAATAGCTCCTCTGGCACTTGTACTGATTCCCCAAATTTCGACGCGACATAGCAACGCATGGCCGCGATGAGCGGGGTTGGGCTCATGAAGTCGTTTTTTGACCAACCGAAGGGGTGATGGTCGACAGCCATTCGTGCCAGCCATTTACCTTCGTTGGGACCTGGCGGCTTTGGAACCCGTACCCAGCGCCCAGGGCCCTGCAACATTGGCCGTGCCACTACCACAGCGCCTGGTAGCGCCGCTCTGTCTGCTCGGTACTCATAGATTCCGTAGGGGTGGTGCTTGATCTGATGGAAGTCAATGCCTTCACGTGCGATGATCGGGCCGGCGTGGTCCCACCGCTCGGAATACCGAGCCTGCTGGTGCATCGGATGCCCACTGCGACATTCAAGGAAATGCGCAACGTGCTCTGGCTTGTTCGGGTCGTAACTCCCGTGCTCGGCGACGATGACCGCCCAGTCAAGGGCTGCATCGACCAAATCCAAGGTTTTGACGCTTATCAAGCTCACAATGGAATAGTAGTTGATCTACAAAATGATTCCGCGATGATACTTTGACACGAACCGAAACCTTAATTTTTCTCAAACCATGAATATCTGGGGCTCGGCGACTATTTCGCTCTGCGGGCGAATGGAGTTGGCATCTGACCTGCGTTGCCCTGACTATTCGCTCCAGGCAACCGCGACGTCGCCGCCGGCGCAGCACTTGGCGGGATGTATGGGCTTGGCATGGCCATCAATTCCGCTGGCGAGAACGAGTGCAATGAATTGAATCTGCTTGCGGTCAGGTAGGTGGGGGCTGGTGGCGATGCCGCCTCAGGTTGTGATGACTGTATTGGCTTTGACCCGGAAGAGGAACCGTTGGAGTCGTCATCGGTCGATGACGGCAAAATTGGTACCGACACGACTTTCTCTTCCTCGCGCGGCTTGCCGTCCAGCACTGCCCCGGCGCCTTGCGCTGCCGTCGCGTCGTCGCTGATCCTCCACGCCCCGGTGTTCGCAACCCTGGTGAAGCTCACCCCCGCGCCGTTTTCCCACGTGCAGTTGTAGACCAGGGGAGGAGGGGGAGTGCCTTCGGGCGCGAAAGGGTCCGAGTCCGTATCGTTGAGCGGGCCGCAGTCGCCCAGCGTCATGCTGTGAGCCCAGGCGTTGATCTCGGCCAGGTGCTCGCTGGTCATCTTGTACGGCAACCCTGTTTTGATCAGTCGGGTAACAAAGGACACAGCGAACCTGGCATAGGCTGCCTGGGCTTCAGCGTTGGTAGGGGGCGGGGGAACCGAGTCTGCGCAGGCCTGGGCACCAGTGAATGCGAACAAAACTGATAAGGCAAGTGCGCCAACCACTCGACCACCACCGTGATAAAGGTCGCTCGACATTACAGCAACGAGCCGAAACCGATTGCAGGCACCTTTTCTGTCTGGGCAGTGGCTGCAACAGCAATCTCTTCCCGAGTGACGTGTGTGCTACGTTGCGTTCCCTTGACCTTGATCGACAACTTGCCTTTGTTCGGACCAGTTTTCGCCACACGAAACTCTGCTCCTGTGACTTCCATCACATTCCAATCTTCATGGCGTTTGCCTAGCCACCCAGCTTCATACAATCGAAAGTTCGCTGGAACAGGAGCCAATTTCTTTAAGGCCAACTTGCCATAGGGTTGCTCTGCAAAAATATCTTTTTCCATGTCGAAGTTCATACGTTTCTTTCCTTGCTCGTTTTGGAGGTGAGGTTTTGTGTAGGGTCATTCTTCGCCAAGCCGGTGCAGGACCACAATGTGTTCGCCGTGGTTGTCGCGACCAATCTCGACATAGCCACGGGCACATAGCCAGTTGAAAGATTCGACGATGGCAGGATCGGCCTGGGCAAGAGTTCGCGTTTCCACGCCAGATTCATCAACCAGTCCTAGCACCGACTTTTCGACTAGGCCAAGCAATGCATGGCGTTCGTGTGCGGCGAGGCAATGGCAGAGCAGAAGTTCGAACATCGCCTCGTCGGCGATTTCAAAAGCCCGGCGGGTCTTTGCAGCCGTGAACACCTTGTGGCAGGCATTCCAGCCATCGCGATATTCAGGTGGCACATGAGAGGCGTCCGGGTGGAACGCTTCGGGCAGTTCAGGGGCGTTCGCAGTCTTGGTTTGCTGGACGCCAGCTGCAAAAGGCGAGTGGTACATCGGAGGCAGCGCATCAAGCCAAGCCTGCACTTCGCCGCCAGACCACATTTTGCGCAGCATGGTTGGAAATCGCAGTTCGACAATTTGGCCTGTTTGGAGAGGTGTTGCGGCAGTTGAAGTCATGGATCTTTTCCTGTTATTGCCACTTAAACGAGTTCCGCTGCCGATTCCTGAGCTACGGATTGGTTTTTCGATTCGGCGGGGATAGGCTCACCCAATTTTTCCAGGTAAGCACGGGCAAGCATTTTCATGTTCCCTGGGTCAGTTTCAAGTGACTCGATCAGCGCCGCATCTGGGTCGGTGACCCCTTCGACTTGACCCTTCTTGACACCGACGATTTCCGAGACGATCGGGTCCGAGCCATCCTCTGACAACAGGAAATAGGCCATTGATGGCTCATCTTGCTCGTCGCGCCAAAAGCGGGTGATGCACTGATGATGCACGCTCGGGCTCCAGTCGAGTTCGGCAAACACACCGACCTTGCAGACGCTTTGCAGGCCGTCGGTGCCGGCACCGGCGCGAAGCGACATCAGCAAGATCCGGCAATCGCCATGGATGAAAGCCTGCTTGGCTTCTTCCTTTTGCTTTGCGGACTCGCTGCCGGTGAACATCAGGGGGTTGAATTCACGCAACTGCTCTTGCAGGATCGTGTAGACCTCCCGGTGCCAGGCGTACACGATCACCTTCTCTTCGGAGGCCATGAGCATTTTCACGAACTCGGCCACGAAGGGTGCTTTGGCGATCCCTGTGGCCTGGCGCATGAGCGCGTCGAACTCCTGGCTGGCCCTGAATTTCTGTCCTTGGAACGCTTGTTGGCTTGCCAGGATCACGCGAGCCAGTTCGGCCGCTGTGCTCCGGATTTTCTCCAGTTCGCGGCGGTCGCTGTTGATCGTGTGCGGAACGATCTGGCAAGGTGGCAACTCGCGCCCGACATCCTTGCGAGTGCGCCGCAGCATGATCCCTTCGCGGCGCAGATGCGCGCCGAACGCCTTGGGGTCCTTGATACGCTGATCGTCAACGCACCACTCGCGCAGGAATTCTTCCCGTGTGCCGAGCGCGCCCGGCAAAAGAACTTCGATAACGCTGTGAAATTCCTCACCCATGTTGTAGATGGGAGTGGCTGACAGCCCCAAGCGCAAATCGGCCTTGCTCGCGATATGGCGGGCAGCGGCGTATTTGTTCGAGTCGGTATGGCGCAGTTCCTGCACTTCATCGAACGCAACGAAGCGCACCAGGCCGGCGAGCACATCCGACCAGCCATGGAGCTTGTGGTAGTTGCTGATGATGACGTCTGGGAGCTTGGGGCTTGTGGTGGGGTCATCAGCGAAGAGTTCAGGCTGTTGCTTGCGGCGGCATTTTGCCTTGGGCAACAGGTCGTAGGGCCGGCCGCTCTTGAGGGTATGCACATTCAGGCCAGGCGCGAATTCGCTGATTTTTTTCCGCCACTGATTGGTCAGATGGGATAAGGTTACGACCAGGGCGGGAAGATGCTGCTGTCGCGACATACCGCAAATGGCGGTCACGGTCTTGCCGATTCCCGGATCGTCCGCCAGGAGCAGGCCTCCTTTGAGCATGGCCAGCATGATGGCCTCGCGCTGGTAGTCGCGGGGCGGTTTGGCTAGTTCGAAATCCTCAAGCAGGCGCCGGTGCGCCAGCAGCTCGATTACCCTGTTCTCAGACTCGATATGACCTGCGGCGCGCTGGCGCATCCACTTCAGTGGCGTCACCTTCATCGGGAAACGCTCGGTGAACCAAAGCAACTCCCTGGAATTTTCGTCGCTGTCGGACAGCATCACTACATCGCCGGCACGCTGATTCACTTGGGGGAACATCCTCTTGAGCCGCGAGCGCACATGGGCCTCGCACTCGATGCGCCAGAATCCACCTTCCAGCGTGATGGCCCCGAACAGTCTTTGCGCCTGCTTGGCCATGATCAGAACAGGCTGGCCGTGATGCGCAGGCCGAGCAATGGCTTGCTGGCCAGCTGCTGCGGCACTCGATTGAGCCAACTCGGCGTCCCAACGGCAAGCACCGCTGTCACGTCAGGGTGCTCGGCGTACCGGCTACATTGGCGGATCAAATCGGAGAGTGAGCCGGCCACTTTGACTTCAATGGCCACGCCAGTGGACAACAAGAAGTCGGGGCGGTCCCGCTGGGTTAACGCCTTCTCACGAGTGAACCCGATTCCACGCAGGAAAAGAGCCTGGTTAATTCCATCTTGAAGGTCTACTTCACTGGCAAAGCGGAACCTGAAGCCAGCCAGGATATCGGCGGCGTCCCGAAGGACGGCTGTGGGTTCCACGTGTTGTTCGAAAAGGGGGGAATCGATCATGACGAATTACTGCGCGTGGTTCATTTTTTCCAATCAACTTCATCACATCGAGTTGCGGAGCAATTCGTCTTGAGTCGGAGTCGCTTCGGATTTCTGTGGCCCCAACGCTCTGCCAATTGCCGCCCTTGCTTTTTTTGCATGGACCAGCAAGTCGGCGGCATCGCTGAGTTTTGCCTCGCGAATGGCCTTCTCAAGCGACGTCAGTTCATCCAGCAAGACGTTTGCCATCGCAAAAAGGCGGACATTCGCTTCGAGAGAGGCGTGGGCGGTGCTGTTCTGGCTTGCCGAGAGATAGGCAACCGTGGTTCCGTCTTCTTCGACTATCAAAGCCTGAGAGCCATCTGTTCCAAGGACTTGAAACTCCAACGGACCTTTGGTGTGGGTGGTTTGTTCCATCTGAAACTCCTGTTCCTTCGGTTGAGTCAGGTGATTCTCGCTACCGGCGCTTGGACAAGATGCGCGTGACCGCATAGGTTGCGCCGACGCCCACAACCGCCACGGCAATAGCAACCGGTATGGGCAGGCCGCGCATCACCTTCCAGATCGATGAATAGACAAGCCCATGAATGAGCGATGAGACGATCATGTGTGAAATGTTCATTTGAATTTGGCGAAAGTTGATGGCGAAGCGTCATGCCCGCAATTTCTGAATGATGTTGGAATTAACCTAGACGTAATTAATCCGTGTTGATACCATGTGACAGACGATAGAATAACCCTTGAGCCTAGTAACCGTCAAGTTTTCTCAGGCTCGATTCATCAGCGAAAGGCATCAATGTCATCCACCCCAGCGACCGCCTACAGCGGCTCTCAAGTAAAGGTTCTGCGCGGCCTGGAAGCCGTGCGTAAGCGCCCGGGCATGTATATCGGCGACACCGGGCTGAAAGGGTTGCACCACGCGCTGTGGGAGATCCTGGACAACAGCGTTGACGAGCACCTGGGCGGGTTCTGCGACCGCATCGAAGTGCGGCTGTATGCCGATGGTTCGGCCTCGGTCAAGGACAACGGCCGCGGCATCCCGGTGGACATTCACCCGGAGGAAAAGATTTCGGCTGCCACGGTGGTCATGACCATCTTGCACGCAGGCGGCAAGTTTGAGAACGAGAGCGGCACCAGTGCTTACAAGACCAGCGGCGGCCTGCACGGCGTTGGCGCTTCAGTCGTGAATGCCCTCTCCAGCCGCTTCGAGATGACCATCGAGCGAGATGGCGGTAAGTATTTCCAGGCCTTCGAGAACGGCGGCAAGCCTGTCGAGGCGCTCAAGCGGGTAGGGGACTCGGCCGCCCATGGCACGACGATCCGCTTCTGGCCGGACATGACCATTTTCCAGCCCGAGGATGGCGAAGAGGCTTTGTCGTACAGGGCTGAAATCGTCACCAAGTCCCTGTCTACCCGGGCTCACCTTAACCCTGGGCTCCTCATAACATTTTCCGACGAGCGCACCGGCGTCGCGTCGGAATGGAAGGCTGAGTCATTCGCCGAGATCCTGGATGTGGTCAGCGACAACCGCAGCACGCCGGTGCTGCAGACCCTGAGCGCATCGCAAAGCGTTGAAACTGCGCACGGCCCCGTCGAGGTCATGGTGGCCTTTCGCGTGCATGGCGAGCGTAGCAGCACAATTCTCTCGTTCGCCAACAACATCATCACGCCCGCCGGAGGATCGCACGACGCCGGCTTTCGCTCGGCATTGCTTCGCGCTTACAACAAGTATGCCGACGACAACAAGCTCTCCAAGGAGCCATTCATCGCCGAAGACGTGCGCGAGGGGCTGGTGGCGGCCATTTCGGTGCGCCTCACCGAGCCTCGCTTTGCCGGCCAGACCAAGGACAAGCTGGCCAATTCCGAGTGCTCAGGAGCAGTGTCCACGGTAACCTACCAGCTGATCACTCGATTCTTCGAGGAAAACCCGAAGGAGGCCAAGGCCGCCGTAATGCGTGCCGATCGCGCAGCTCGTTCTCGCGCGGCCGCCGAGAAGGCCCGTGATCAGGTCGAGCGCAAGAATCCCCTGTCGATCGGCACGTTGCCCGGGAAACTGGCCGATTGCCAGGAGGCGGACCCGACCCTGTGCGAGTTGTACCTGGTGGAGGGCGACTCCGCCGGTGGCTCGGCCAAGCAGGGCCGCGATCGTAAAACACAGGCAATTCTTCCGCTCAAGGGCAAACCCCTCAACGTTCAAAAGCTTGACGACGTGGCCAAGGGCCTGAAGTCCGAGGAAATCGACAACATCGTGCAGGTGCTGGGCTGCGGAGCTGCCAGCTCCTTCGACGTGAGTCGGCTGCGCTACCACAAGATCATTCTCATGACCGATGCTGATGTGGACGGGGCCCACATCGTCACGTTGTTGCTCACGCTCATGCATCGCTACATGCCTGGCCTGATCGAACATGGCCATGTCTATGTCGCCATGCCTCCCCTGTACCGGGTACGCAAGGGCAAGGGCGACGCATCGTGGATCCGCGATGAGGCCGAGCTGGAGTCCTTCTTCGCTTCCCGCGGCGGGCGCGAGGGGTGGGATGTTCAGCGCTTCAAAGGCCTGGGTGAGATGAACCCCGAGCAGCTGTGGGAAACCACCATGAATCCAGAGACTCGCAGCCTGATGCAACTTCACTATGCTCCGGCGGCGGGAAGCAACAGCAAGGAGAATGCCGCCGTAATCGGTTCCCAAGGAAGCGATGGCGACACAAGCACACCGATGGCACCCGCTCCTCGCCCGGGCTCGGCAGAAGACGCTACGTTTGATTTGCTCATGGGCGATGAAGTGCCGCCCCGGCGCGCATTTATCGAGGAGCGGGCCACCTACGCTCAAATTGACGTTTAAGGTGTCATCCAGCGTATGAATCAAGTTACGAACTCTGAAGGTGGTGCGCTATGAAGGTCGAATCTGGCATGGTCCGCATTGTGCGCATCACCGCTGTGCCTAGACTCGATCCAATCCGCGTCACGCTCGACGACCTTGACCCTGGGAAAGGGCGCATCAATATCGAGTGCTGGGGGAGGGCCTGGGCATCCTATTGGGGTGCTATGGGGAACAATACCCTCGCACAGTTTTTTTGCAAGTGCGATAACGACTATCTCATTCAGAACCTGGCCTCAGGGAAAAACCTTGAGCCAACTCGATTCAGTGCCGAGGCGCTGGAGAAGCTCGCAAGGGAAACCATTCGCGAACGACGTCGTGGCGGTCAAACTGGATCTGCACTCGAGTTTGGGTCTCTTGGCAAAGACGAAGCGCGCCAACTCTTCGATTCGCTTGATGAACTTCGGCATTGTGAATCTCCAATCTCCTGCTGGGATCACGGCAATCTACTGTCAGAGATATTCTGTGAGGAGTGGTGGCACATTGTGGACGAAAAGGCACGCGAGTCCAACCCTGAGTACGACTGCCTGAACCGAATTTGCGATGCAGTGCGTGGTGCGCTGATCCAACTTGAAACTGAGGCTCAGGCCGAGCCTCGCGCCGCTACAATCAATACAACCTCCGACGGTTCTGAGACAACCGACTTCGTTACGCGAGAAAGCGCCATGGCCGCCATCGAGCATGTCGCAATTCACAACAGCGAGAGCCGAGAGCTCGAAGCCGAAGAGATGCTGGTTCCGTTCGAAGCAACCGCAGAGGTATGGCCCACAGGGGAGCGTGGAATGCACCCTTGAATCGCAGAACCAGCAGGCCCGGCGAAGCACCAAAGAAATAAGAGCACGCCGAAATCTTCAATGTGCCTTAAAATCGAACCATACAAGCCAAGGAGTGGCATCATGAATGGAGTGATCGATTTACTGGACTGCTCGCAGGAACCTTCCGACGAGCAGCTTGAGGAGTTGATGGGCAGCGTGGCCGCCGAAGCCAATGCCAAGGCTTCAGTCTCAGATGCTGCGCTGATGCGCGGCCTGCGCGCCCAGGCGGCCGAGTTGATCGAGGAGCGCCTCGGATGCCATGGCCGCTTTCGCGATGCGCCAGCCTTCGCCTGATTTCCAAGGATGATGTGCCAAGCGTGGCATCTCGGCGGCCGGTCCTGATCGTCGTCGCTGGGCCTAACGGCTCTGGCAAGACTTCCTTGACAACCAAGGTATTGCAGCACCGCTGGATTGACGGCTGCACCTACATCAATCCCGACAACATCGCTCGGGATGTTTATGGAGACTGGAACTCAAACGAAGCTGTCCTTGCTGCAGCAAACAAGGCAGTGCAGATGCGGGAACATGCACTGGCTCACCAAGAGAGCATAGCCTTCGAGACCGTCCTGTCAGCCCCCGACAAGCTCGATTTCATCGAGAGGGCCAAGGTCTCCGGTTACTTCGTGCGGTTGTTTTTCGTCGGTACCGACAACCCATCCATCAATGCAGCTCGCGTTGCCCGCCGAGTGATGGAGGGTGGCCATGACGTGCCGATTCCAAAGATTATCTCGCGGTATTCCAAGTCAATTGCCAACTGCATAATCGCCGCTACGTTGGCTGATCGTTCATACGTCTATGACAATTCAGTGGACGGCCGGGAGCCCAAACTGCTTTTTCGCGCAACCGAGGGCCGGCTTGTAAAGGCGTACCAGAGCGTAAACGAGTGGGCTCGTGTAATCACCGAGAATCTGTCGCGCGAAGGGGATGTCGAAATTGTCTTGCCTACCGACACGACCAGGGTACGGGGATAGGCATCGGTTGATGGTTCGGCCGACCGGAACAGGCGGCGACTCGCACCGGCTTACACACCTGGCCGACATCGCTACAATTCAAAGCCTCTCGGCGTGTAGCGCAGCCTGGTAGCGCACTTGCATGGGGTGCAAGGGGTCGAAGGTTCGAATCCTTTCACGCCGACCACCAATTCAACCTTTCACGTTGTTTTTGCGGGCCTCGTGCCGCTTCTTCGTGAACTTGGCTGTGTCTCCGCTCTCTTGCAGCCGTCGCGCGGCCTCGCGCACGCCCAGCGACAGATTGCCGCCACCGATCTTCTCCAGGATCTCCAGACCCGCAGGGTCGATCATGACGTTGCGGCGCGCCACTTGCCCGACGCCGTCCATTGGCTTTACGCCGGCGCCTGGCGCGCGTTGTCTGGCCAGTCCTGCTTTCATGACGAGTTCAGGTGGGACGGCAGCTGGAGTGCGAATAACCTGTTTCATTGATTCCAATTACCTGGTCATCGTGTTGCTGAGCAGCCTTGTCCAGCAGACGAAGCAAGCGAGGGTTGGCCCGGTCTGTTGAAATGGTGCCGAGGATCGGCACCATGCACTTCATTG